>CANCPC010000004.1 GCA_947379965.1 Flavobacteriaceae bacterium
TGGAAATGATGAAAAAGCAAGAATTATTCCACCAATTATTTTCTCATTAGAAGAGGCTTTAGAATACATTCAAAAAGACGAATATGTAGAGGTAACTCCAAAATCTATTCGTTTAAGAAAAATATATTTGACAGAAACTGAAAGAAAAAGATTTAAAATCTAATCTCTAATTTCAATACTTAATAAACCAGTCGTAATTGACTGGTTTTTTTATTTCCAAACTATTTAAACTTCAAAAGCAAATGCTTAAATTTGCACATCAATAAAAGAAAAATAGCATTATGTTCGATAATTTAAGCGATAAATTAGATAAAGCCTTTCATATTCTAAAAGGTCACGGAAAAATAACTGAAGTAAACGTTGCCGAAACATTAAAGGAAGTACGCCGTGCTTTATTGGATGCCGATGTAAATTTCAAGATTGCCAAAGATTTTACTACCAAAGTAAAAGAAAAAGCGATTGGTCAAAACGTATTAACCACGCTTCAACCGGGACAATTATTAGTAAAGTTAGTCAAAGATGAACTTACAGAATTAATGGGTGGCGATGTTGCCGGAATTAATCTTTCTGGAAATCCAACGGTTATCTTAATGTCCGGTTTACAAGGATCAGGAAAAACTACTTTCTCTGGAAAGTTGGCTAATTATCTTCAAACAAAAAAAGGAAAAAAACCACTTTTGGTTGCTTGTGATATTTATCGTCCAGCGGCAATTCAACAATTATATGTTGTTGGAGATTCTATAGCTGTTGAAGTTTATTCGGAACCTGAAAATAAAAATCCTGTAGAAATTGCTCAAAACGCAATTAAACATGCTAAAGCCAATGGTTTTAATGTGGTAATTGTAGATACAGCAGGTCGTTTGGCCGTTGATGAGGCCATGATGACTGAAATCTCCAATGTTCATAAAGCCATTCAGCCACACGAAACTTTATTCGTTGTGGATGCAATGACGGGTCAAGATGCCGTAAATACAGCAAAAGCATTCAACGATAAATTGAATTTTGATGGTGTTATCTTAACCAAATTAGACGGGGATACTCGAGGTGGAGCAGCAATTTCGATTAAAACGGTTGTAAATAAACCAATCAAATTTGTAGGGACAGGTGAAAAAATGGACGCAATTGATGTGTTTTATCCTGTTCGTATGGCAGAGCGTATTCTTGGCATGGGTGATGTTGTGTCATTGGTAGAAAGAGCTCAAGAACAATATGATGAAGAAGAAGCTAGAAAAATTCAGAAAAAAATTGCCAAAAACGAATTCGGTTTTGATGATTTCCTTTCCCAAATTCAGCAAGTGAAGAAAATGGGTAATATGAAAGATTTGGTTGGAATGATACCTGGAGCTACTAAAGCAATGAAAGATGTAGAAATTGAAGATGATGCCTTTAAACATATTGAAGCAATTATTTATTCTATGACTCCCAAAGAAAGATCAAAACCGGCCTTAATTGATGTGAAGAGAAAAGCAAGGATTGCAAAAGGTTCTGGGACTAAAATCGAGCAAGTGAATCAATTGATGAAACAGTTTGATCAAATGAGTAAGATGATGAAAATGATGCAAGGGCCAGGCGGAAAAAATATGATGAAAATGATGGGAAATATGAATGGAGGAATGCCAGGAATGAGATAAAACCAGATTTCAAATTTTAGAATGCAGATTTCAGAATGAAGGAACAACAAACCTTAAATTATAAACTATAAACTCTCCCCATGCAACTACTAGACGGAAAAAAAACATCAGAAGACATTAAAAATGAGATTGCTGCCGAAGTTCAGAAAATGAAAGCTGACGGACAAAAAGTACCTCATTTAGCCGCGGTTATCGTTGGTTCTAACGGAGCAAGTTTAACTTACGTGGGAAGCAAAGTAAGATCATGCCAGCAAATTGGATTCGATTCTACATTGGTTTCACTGCCTGAAGACATTTCAGAAGAGGAATTATTGGCGAAAATTAAGGAGCTAAACGAAGACGATGATTTAGACGGTTATATCGTTCAATTGCCTTTGCCAAAACATATCGATGAGCAAAAAATCCTTATGGCTATTGATCCTGACAAAGATGTAGATGGTTTTCATCCTGCAAATTTTGGAAAAATGGCTTTAGAAATGGAAACATTTTTACCAGCAACTCCTTATGGAATTATGGAATTGCTAGAACGTTACAAAGTAGAAACTGCAGGTAAACATACCGTGGTTATTGGTCGCAGCCATATAGTGGGTCGCCCAATGAGTATTTTGATGAGTCGTAAAGGTTATCCAGGAGATTCAACAGTAACGCTAACGCACAGCAGAACTAAAAATATAGAAGAGTTTACAAAAAATGCCGATATTATCATCACAGCTTTAGGAGTTCCAAATTATCTAAAAGCAGATATGGTAAAAGATGGAGTAGTTGTAATTGACGTTGGTATTACCAGAGTTGAAGACGCTTCGCACCCAAAAGGATACGTAATCACAGGTGATGTTGATTTTGATGGCGTTAGCAAAAAATCATCTTTTATCACCCCGGTTCCTGGTGGAGTAGGACCTATGACAATTGCCATGTTGTTGAAAAACACACTTTTGGCACGAAAAATTAGAAGTAGAAAATAGATGTTTACGAGTACAAAAAGCAAAAACCCAAGATTCTCATCTTGGGTTTTTTGCTTTTACATATTTTTATATTCTAAAATAAAACAATTTGAAAAATCTGTTTTAATCTGCGTTTTCGCAAAGCGAATCCGTTTTATCTGTGTCCTAAATTAATAATCTCCTCTTTTCTTAAATCTTGGATCGTCTCTTTTGATGAATTCCGTTCTTCTTTTTGGAGCTTCTGCTTTCGGCAAACTTGCTTCTTCGGTTTTGCTTGAAGGTTCTATTAATTCGTTGAGTTCCTTGATTTCAAAATCGGTTAAATAGCGATAACGACCAACCGGAATATCTAATGAAATATTGATAATTCGGATGCGTTTCAAAGCCGTAACTTCATATCCCAAATATTCGCACATTCTACGAATTTGACGGTTTAAACCTTGAGTCAGTATGATTTTAAAAGTAGTTGAACTAATTTTTTCTACCACACATTTTCGGGTAACAGTATCCAAAATAGGTACGCCATTTCCCATTTTTTCGATAAAACGATCGGTAATGAGTTTATTGACAGTTACCGTATATTCTTTTTCGTGATTGTTTCTGGCGCGAAGAATTTTATTGACAATATCGCCATCATTGGTCATGAAAATTAATCCTTCACTGGCTTTGTCTAAACGGCCAATTGGGAAAATACGTGTGGGGTAATTGATATAATCTACAATATTAAAACGAACATCTAAGTTGGTAGTGCATTCAATGCCAACGGGTTTATTGAAAGCCAAATAAACTGGTTTTTCGTTTTTCTCCCGAATTAATTTACCGTCAATGCGTACTTCGTCGTAAGGTGAAACTTTGGTGCCTAATTCTGGTACGATTCCATTAATGGTGACGCGACCTTCTTCAATGATTTTATCGGCTTCGCGACGCGAGCAAAAACCCGTTTCTCCGATGAATTTATTGAGGCGTTTTAGATTTTCTTCCATAATGCAAAAGTAGTCTTTTTTTAGACTTCTTCCATTTTTAGAAATCTTAGATTATTGATTTTTTTATGATTACTAAACTCTTTTTTTTGTTCTAAGAAGTCTAAAGATCTAAAATTCTGCTTTTGTATCAAACAAAAACTCCGACACTTTTTTGTATAATTCATCATCGTGTAAACTATGTCCTAAACCCGATGTTTCAATGAAACTGGCATTTTTCCAAGTGTTGGCTATTTTTTTTCCTTCTTCAAATAAAACTACCGTGTCATTTATATCATGAACAATTAATCCTTTTATGTCTAATTTTGAAGCAAATAATTTTCCTGAAAACAACTCGATTTCAATTTTGAAAAGCGTTAAATAATGACTTAATAATGCTTTATAGACTTTGGAATTTAAACTCAATAACGAAATATAATTATGAAGAAGAATTTTGAAATCACTGGGAGATCCTAAAATAACGATTTTTTCGATGGATGAATTTTGATATTTGTATTGATAATACAAACAGGTTTTTCCGCCCATAGAATGCCCGATAAGATAGTTAGGTTTGTATTTTTCGACAATAATATCAATGTATTCTGCATATTTTGGAATGCTAAATTCTTTTCCGCTAGATAATCCGTGAGCCGGACCATCAATGGCAATTATGGTGCTTCCTGAATCTTTTAAATAGGGGAGCATTTTTTTCCAACGTGAGGAATTGCTTTCCCAACCGTGCACCAATAAAATAATGGTGTCATTTCCTTTCCAAGTATAGGTTTGGAAAGATTCGTTGTTATGTTGAAAAGTTTCGGTTTCTGCTTTTTGTAGTGTTTTTGGAAGATTGTCTTTCGATAATTTTCCTTTTCTGGGTTCGCTAAAAAAACCATAAGCAAGTTGCACGGCTTTATTTGGGGATACATAACTAAGAATGTTAATGTATAATCCGACTGATTTGGCAAACAAAAAGTGAAGCAGTTTTTTCATATAAAAAAAGTCCCGATGTGAATCGGGACTTAGATAATTTTTAGAATTTAGCGAAAAGCTTTTCCATTTTCTCTTTCTCTTCTTCAGCCAAAACGCTGTCGACTAATATTCTTCCTGAATGCTCATCAGTGATGATTTTCTTTCTTGAAGCAATCTCAACTTGTGTTTGTGGTGGAATGGTGAAAAACGATCCTGCAGATGCTCCTCTTTCGATAGAAACAACAGCTAATCCGTTACGAACGCTAGATCTAATTCTGTTATAAGCTGCCAATAATCTTTCTTCGATTAATTTTTGGTACTCTTCTGATTTTTCAGTCAAAAAAGCTTCTTCTTTAGCAGTTTCGGCCATGATGGCGTTCAATTCTGATTTTTTATGTTTCAAGTGATTAGATTTAGTTTCTAATCTTTCTTTTGATTGTGCGATAACTTCTTTCTTGTGTTCGATAGAAGCTTTCATTTCTTTAATTTGCTTTTCAGCTAATTGAATTTCCAATTCTTGAAACTCAACTTCTTTAGTCAAAGAGTTAAATTCTCTATTGTTACGAACAGTATCTTGTTGTTTTGTGTATCTTTTTATAGATTCTTTGTGCTCATCAATAGCATTTTTCTTAACCTTAATAAGGTCTTCGATGACATCAAGATCATTTTTTAGTTTTTCTGAACGTGTGCTTAATCCTGCAACTTCATCTTCTAAATCTTCCACTTCAAGAGGAAGTTCCCCTCTTACGTTTCTAATTTCATCAATTCTAGAGTCAATCAATTGTAAATCGTAAATTGCTCTTAATTTGTCTTCAACACTCAATTCTTTTGTAGTCGCCATATTCTATGTCTATAAGTACTTAACTGGATTTGTATTTTCTTCCGATAAAACGATTGCAAAATTAAGGATTTTTTTCCGAAGAAAATCAACAATATAATTTTTTGTATAACGTTCGCTTTCAAAATGTCCAATATCGGCCAAAATTAACTGATTTTCAGCTTCATAAAATTGGTGATACTTCAAATCGGCTGTCAAAAAAGCGTCTGCTCCAGCCTGAATTGCGTTTTTTATGGCAAAACTTCCAGAACCACCAAGAACAGCAACCTTTTTTATCGGTTTACCCAAAAAGGCACTGTGCCGAATTCCGTCGCATTTCATTTTATCTTTAACAAAAGTTAGAAACTCTTTTTCCTTCATGGGAACTTCAAATTCGCCAATCATTCCTAGTCCAATATTCTGATTTTTGTTCTGTAAATCATAAATTTCATAAGCTACTTCTTCATAAACATGATTTTTGAAAAGCGATTTTAGGATTTTGTTTTCCAAATGTTTTTCGAAAGTAACTTCAATTTTTATTTCGTCGCTTTCTACAAACTCAAAACGCTCGCCAAATTCGGGATTACTATGCTCATTCCCCACATATGTACCAATTCCTTTCGAATTGAAACTACAATTTTCATAGTTGCCAATATTTCCTGCGCCAGCATCAAACAAAGAATTTCGTAGTTTTTCAGCATTTTCAGGAATCGTATAGGTTACTAGTTTCCGAATGAAATTGGTTTTCGGGATTAGAATCTTGGTTTTGGTTAAATCCAAGGCATCGCAGAATATTTTATTCACGCCATCTTGATGATTGTCTAATGCGGTGTGAACGGCATAAAGGGCAATATCATTTTTTATAGCTTTGATAACGGCTCTTTCCACATAGTTTTTGCCCGTTATTTTCTTTAAACCCGAAAATAATATGGGATGAAAACAAACGATTAAATTACATTTTTTGGCAACAGCCTCGTCAATCACACTTTCCAAAGCATCGTGGCAAACCAAAACTCCCATAGCTTCAGCTTCTTGATCGCCAACTAATAAACCTACATTGTCAAAATCTTCGGCATAAGCCAATGGCGCCATTTCTTCGAGTACAGAAATTATTTCTTTGATTTTCATTGTTTTTAATTTAAGGTTTAATGTTTAAAGTTAAAGATTCAGCAACTTTAAACATTAAACAAATGAAGCAAATAATTATAATTCAAAGATAAAATATTATACTTTCGTATTATGAATTTACTGCGAAAAATACTGTTTCCGTTTGCCATTTTATATGGTTTCATAACGAGTATTCGAAATTTTCTTTTCGATAAAGGAATTCTAAAATCTTTTTCCTTTGATATTCCTGTTATTGCAGTTGGTAATTTAAGTGTTGGTGGCACAGGAAAAACCCCTCAAATCGAATATTTAATTCGGTTGCTTTCGCCAAAATATAATGTGGCTACTTTAAGCCGCGGTTACAAAAGAAAATCGGAAGGTTTTATTCTTGCCGATGCATCTTCGAATGCTGAAATACTAGGTGACGAACCATTTCAATATTACGAAAAATTCAAAAATATTCAGGTTGCAGTTGATGCCGATCGAAAAAATGGTATTGAACAATTGCTTTCGCAGGCGAATAAACCTGAAGTTATATTGTTGGACGATGCTTTTCAGCACCGGAAAGTAAAAGCTGGTTTTTATATCTTGTTGACTTCATACGGCGATTTGTATTCGGATGATTTTATGTTGCCAACAGGGAATTTGAGAGAATGTAGGATCGGAGCTCGAAGAGCCAATGTAGTAATTGTTACAAAATGTCCTGCGACACTTTCGCTTGACGAACAAAATAAAATTAAAAGATCACTCCTTCGTCGCGATGACAAAGCGGAAAACCAGCAATTGTATTTTTCGTTTATCGATTATGATGATGCAATTTATTCCGAAGATGAAACGATTAAAGTGGATGATATCAAGAATCAAGATAAATTACTTTTGGCTGGAATTGCAAAACCAACACCTTTTTTCGACTATTTAAAAAGTAAAAATGAAGAATGTTTGACCTTTCCAGATCATCATAATTTTACAGAAAAAGATATTTTAGACATTAAAAACAACGCTCAAAACAAGATAATAATTACCACCGAAAAAGATTTCGTAAGATTGAAAGGTATTATTCCGAAGGATCAACTTTTCTATTTGCCTATACGGAGTTCTTTCCTTTCTGTAGGTAAAAAATTTGATGAAACTATCATAAATCATTTGAAATGTCAACTTTTTACAAAGTAAATGTAGTAAAAAAAATGATTTTTAATTATTATTATTTGTCAATACAATCAAATCTATAATTCGGGAAGAATACCCAATTTCATTATCATACCAGCCCACTACTTTAACCATTTTATCGATTACAGATGTCAATTGCGCATCAAAAAGGCAGGAGTTTCGGTTCCCAATAATATCAACAGAAACAATAGGATCTTCGGTATAATCTAAAATTCCTTTTAGATAAGTTTGAGAAGCAGTTTTGAAAGCTGCATTGATTTCTTCGATGGTAACGGCACGTTTTACATTAAACGTAATATCTGTTAATGAACCGTCAGGAACGGGAACTCGGATGCCACAACCACCAATTTTACCTTCAAATTCTGGGAATATTTTTGTCAATGCTTTAGCAGCTCCGGTTGTTGTAGGAACGATAGATTGACTTGCGCCACGCGCCCTACGCAAATCTTTATGCGGTTGATCGTGAAGACTTTGGTCTGTTGTGTACGAGTGAATTGTGGTGATGTAAGCTTGCTCAATACCGCAAAGTTCGTTGATGACTTTTATCATCGGAGCGGCATTATTTGTAGTACAACTTGCATTCGAAATAATGGTTTCGGTTCCATCAAGAATATTTTGGTTGACACCCAGAACAACTGTTTTTATCGAATCGACTTCGGAAGGAGCAGAGAGAATTACTTTTTTGGCTCCAGCCAAAATATGTGCGTTGATTTCCTCGTGGGTTTTGTATTTCCCAGTCGATTCTACAACAACATCAATATTAATGGATTTCCAATCTAAGTTTGAAATACTTTTTTCGTGAAAGAACAAGAAATGTTTGCCGTCAATAGTAATTCCTTTTTTATCGGAGGAAACATCGAAAGGTAAAACCCCGTGAATACTGTCATATTTTACCAAATGCGCCATGGTTTTTGTTTCAGTAATATCATTTATGGCGACAACTTCAATAGTAGGATGGTTCAAAAGCAAACGAAATAAATTACGTCCAATTCTTCCAAAACCATTTATGGCAATTCTTGTTTTCAATTGTATTTTTTATTCGGTTAATCGTTTATTTATTGAATCACTTAAACCAATAAGCGATTAATCGAATAAACTTTTTTATAATATGTGTTTTTGCGCTTTGTAAGAAGATCGAACTAATGGTCCGCTTTCTACATGACGGAATCCTAAATTAAGTCCAAATTTCTCGTATATAGCAAATTGTTCGGGAGTTATAAATTCCTTTACAGGCAAATGTTTTTTGCTGGGTTGCAAATATTGACCAATTGTTACAATATCAACTTTGGCATTATGCAAATCTTGCATCGTTTGAAAAACTTCTTCTTCGGTTTCGCCAAGACCAAGCATAATCCCCGATTTGGTTCGGTTGATTCCTTTGTCTTTCAAATATTTTAGAACTTCCAAACTTCGGTCATATTTGGCTTGAATGCGGACTTCACGCGTTAATCGTCGAACAGTTTCTACATTATGCGAAACCACTTCGGGATTGGCTTCTACGATTCGGTCTATATTTCTTTCGATACCTTGAAAATCAGGAATAAGAGTTTCAAGCGTTGTGTTCGGGTTCATTCTTCGGATGGCTTTTACGGTTTCTATCCAAATAATAGATCCGCCATCTTTCAAATCATCTCTGTCAACGCTAGTGATTACAGCGTGTTTGATGTTCATTATTTTGATAGAACGCGCTACTTTTTCGGGTTCATCCCAATCTACAGTTTCGGGTCTTCCAGTTTTCACACCGCAAAATCCACAAGAACGCGTACAGATGTTTCCTAAAATCATAAACGTCGCTGTTCCTTCGCCCCAGCATTCACCCATGTTCGGGCAACTTCCTGAAGTGCAAATTGTGTTCAGACTGTATTTGTCGACCAAGCCCCGTAATTCGGTATATTTTTGTCCAATTGGGAGTTTAACTCTCAGCCATTTTGGCTTTCCAACCGGTAAAGTATTCTCTAGAACAGTTTCCATAGATCATTTTTTCAAAGTGCAAAGATAAGAAAACTTGATTTAGGAAATGTCGATTATGAAATGAGAATTTATGGTTAGAATTTAAGATTTTAAAACTATTATTTATAAGAATATTCCAATAAATAATCATGTACTTATTCTATATTTGTAACTTATTAATTCTAAAACTAAAAAATGAAATCAAAATCGATAATTTTTGGAACTTTCCTCTCAATATTTATTTTTTCTAACACTCATGCACAATTTAATTTGGGAGATAAAGCTTTAGGTGCTATTCAAAAAGGAGTTTCAGGATTAACTTTTAGTGATGCTGATGCTGCTGCTTTGTCTAAATCGGCTGTTGATAAATTGGATGTCGATAGTAAGCCTGCTTCCTCAACAGATTCTTATTCGATACGATTGAATAAAATATTTGGCAAGCACAAAAATGAAAATGGATTAGTTTTAAACTATAAAGTGTACTTAACAAAAGATATAAATGCCTTTGCAACTGCAGATGGAAGTGTTCGTGTTTTTTCCGGTTTAATGGATGTGATGGATGACAATGAATTACTTGCTGTAATTGGCCATGAAATAGGTCATGTTGCCAATCATGACTCTCGTGATGCTATGAAAGCGGCTTATCGAAAAGAAGCTTTGATAGATCTTGCTGCTTCACAATCTAGCAAAGTGGCTGCAATAACCGATAGTCAATTGGGTAAATTAGGAAGTGCCATGATTGATAGTAAACATAGTAGAAAACAAGAATCGGAAGCAGATTCTTATTCATATGATTTTATGAAACGCAATGGATACAATGTCAATGCTGTTGAATCTGCTTTTTCTATTTTGGCAAAAATGAGTGCAGGAACAAATGCTTCTTTTCTGGATAGAATGATGAGTTCTCATCCTGATTCACAAGAAAGAGCTGATAATGCTAAGAAAAGAGCTGAGTCAGATGGTTTATATAAACCCTATGAAAAACAAATTCCAGAAGTAATTAATGTTAAAAAAGTAGTTACTAAGAAAGTAGTAAAGAAAAAGAAATAGCTCAATTTTTTCTTTGAAGAAAGGACAAATTATGATGTTTTTTGTTTGGTCATTCATTACAAATTTAGGTTTAATTGTAAAGCAAAACACGTTTTTTCTTCTTTAGTAATACTAAAGATCATTGCATCTGAAGTTAAATTTTCATGAATAATAACTTTGTCTCTCAAAGATAGTTCCTTGAGAAAATTCATTTCAAAGCTTTCTATTTTTTGTTTTAATATTAGTTTTTCATCAACGAAATCAAGACACCATTCAAGATATTTTACATTATTAACGTGATTGACAATATCTAAATCCGAAAGCGCTACGCTTTTTTCAAAAACCATTTCGGTGTCATTATTGAGGTTTATTTTAGAAAAATTTTGGTGGGTTGCTTTGTTATCTGGAAATAATTCAAAATGCTCGAAAGGCAAAGCCAATGCTTCCGGACGTCGGATTTCAGTATTGAAAACAGCCCAAAAAGTTTCACAACCTACTATTTTCTTTCCATTAACATACATTTCCAGTGCACGAACGGAACGCGAATTTTCTAATGTGTTAATCCAAGTTTTTACTGTTACTGTATCTTTCCATTTTGGTAATTCGGAAATTTCGACACGCATTCTACTCAAAACCCAAGCTTGATTGAATTCCTGCATATCCGAAAAACTAATTCCGCCAATTTCGGAATGTGCTGCCGCCGTTAATTGCAGAAAATTACACAAATCGGTATATTTTAAAAAACCGTTTGGCATGCATTGCGTGAAATTGATTTCCCAATCTTTGCTGAAAACAGAGGTAAAATTTGGTGCTATTGGCATAAAATGAATTATGAATTATGAATTATGAATTATGAATTATGAATTATGAATTTTTCAATTATAAATCGAATGATTTCATTTCGATCGGTCAAATAATCAAACCATTTTGTGTTTTCATTTCTTTTGAACCAAGTGAGTTGTCTTTTGGCAAATCGTCGGGTGTTTTTCTTGATTTCTTCGATCGAAAATTCTAATGAAATTTCGCCTTCAAAATAGCTGAATAATTCTCGATAACCAACAGTTTGTAGTGCATTCAAATCTTTATGAGGAAATAAATCTTTGGCTTCTGCCATTAAACCTTCATTGATCATGATGTCGACACGTTGGTTTATTCGGTCGTAAATTACGCTTCTTTCGGCTTCTAATCCGATGAGAATAGGAGTGAAGTTTCGTGTGTTTTTCTTTTGATTTAGGAATGACGAATACGGTTTTCCACTTCCGATACAAACTTCTAAAGCGCGCATCATTCGTTGTGGATTTTCTTTTGCAACAACGGAGAAATAATCAGGATCTCGTTTTTCTAATTCGGTTTGTAAATACGCTAAGCCTAATTTTTCGTAATTTAACGTTACTTCCTCCCGAACGGAAGCATCAATTTCGGGAAATTCATCAAAACCTTTCAAAACGGCATCTACATACAAACCTGAACCGCCTACGAGAACAGCATAATCATTTGTTAAGAATAATTCGTATATTTTTATGATGGCTTCTTTCTCGAAATCACCAACGGTGTAATTCTCGAAAATAGATTTGTTTTGGATAAAATGATGTTGTGCTCCCGCTAATTCTTCGATTGTTGGAACAGCTGTTCCTATTTGCATTTCTTTGAAAAATTGGCGACTGTCGCAAGATATGATTTCGCAATTGAAATGTTTTGCCAATGTTATACTTAAGGAAGTTTTTCCTATGGCCGTTGGTCCAACAATTACAATTAAATATTTCATAGTATGTCTAAAATCATTATTCTTCAATCGGATATTAAAAATTCACTATTTTTAAATACTTATTTTTACGAAGATAGGCTTGAATGTTGGTTCTGGTATCTCGGTTGCTTTGCATTGGAATGATAATATTTCTTAAAATTTCTAACTTGTTTATTTGGTAATTTAGATCATAAAATGCATATCCTTTGTATACTCCATTTTCGATTAATATGGCGCTTCTTTCAGAAATCGTTCTACCCTTGTCTATAATAACCATTGTCTTGTTGTCGAATAAATTATTGTCTAAAAAAGATTGAACTCGATCATTATATTCTGATGGAGTTATTTTTTCAATACAAGCACCATCGCATTCCTCCTTATTATATTGGAGACAATGAGATTTTGTTATAAATAAACCGTTTAGTTTTTGACATAATTTATATTCAGTACTAATCTGAATCAATGCCTCTTTTCCTTCTTGCATTGAAGTATATGCATAAACTTCTTTTTTTCTACCATCTGCTTTTTGCAATTTTAAATTGATATATCCCCTAGTATCTTTCTCGGCATATATTGCCCATGAAAAATTACTTTTTGGAGACATTCTATTGTAAATTGGTCTATTGATTTTTATTTCCTCGGACTCTTTCAATAGAGCAATTAATTCACTTCCTGTTTCTTCGAAAGTAACAGTAAAAACTTCGTTTTGGATTTTCTTAGCGCTTTTTGTAATTCCTGTAAAATGTTGATTGACTCGTTTTCGGATGTTTTTACTTTTTCCAATAAAAAGTAAACTTCCGTCTTCTCGATGAATGTAATAAATTCCCGTTTTAGAAGGTAAACTTTCAATAATATCCATCAATTTTGGAGAAATACCTTTTTGAACTTCAAACTTGATAAGTTCTTTTACAATTTCTTTATTCAAATCTTTGTTTAATAACAGTTTGAATAATTTTACAGTTGCCAATGCATCTCCACTAGCACGGTGTCTATCGGCAATTGGAATTCCAAGTGCCCGAACTAATTTCCCTAAGCTGTGTGAAGTTTGTTCGGGTAATAATTTCTTTGATAATTCGACTGTACAAAGTGTTTTTATATTGAAATTATATCCTAATCGACGAAATTCTGTACGTAAAATTCTGTAATCGAAATCGGCATTATGTGCTACAAGCACACAATCATTGGTCATTTCTATAATCCGTTTCGCCACTTCAAAAAACTTTGGAGCAGAACGTAACATGGCGTTATTTATACCTGTAAGTTTGACCACAAAGGGCTGAATAGGGATTTCAGGATTTACTAAACTTATAAATTGATCCACTATTTCGTGACCGTCAAATTTATAAATAGCAATTTCAGTTATTCCTTCTTCGTTGAATTGTCCTCCAGTTGTTTCTATGTCTAGTATTGCGTACAATTTTTGTGTTTAAAGTTTAAGCTTCAAAGTTTCTAAACTTCAAAATCCAATATTCCAAGTTCATTATTCAAACTTTTATATTATCTTCCTCCAAAGATACTACTTCCTATTCGAATCATCGTACTTCCGCAATCAATTGCGAGTTGATAATCTCCAGACATTCCCATCGACAACGTAGAGACGCACTGCGGTTTATCTTTACTACGCAATTTGTCAAAAATCGATTTCAAATGGGTAAATTCTTTCTTTATTTGTTCTTGATTTTCGGTAAAAGTTGCCATTCCCATTAATCCAACAATCTGAATATTATTCATTTCCTTAAATACAGACGAAGCAATAATCTCGTTCAGTTCTTTTTCGTCCAAACCAAATTTGGTTTCCTCTTTGGCAATATGTATTTGAAGCAAACAATCGATGGTTCTATTGTTTTTTTTGGCTTGTTTGTTGATTTCTGCCAATAATTTTAAACTATCAACACCATGAATTAAGCTGACAAATTCCGCCATGAATTTGACCTTATTAGTCTGTACATGACCAATCATGTGCCATTGAATGTCTTTTGGCATCGCTTCCCATTTCTCGGCCATTTCTTGAATTTTGTTTTCACCAAAAATGCGTTGACCCGTATCGTAGGCTTCCATCAAATCAGAAATAGGTTTGGTTTTAGAAACTGCAACAAGAGTTACGCTTTCGGGTAAACTAGATTTTATTTTGAGGAGGTTTGTAGCTATTGACATATTATATAAACTGTTTCGAGATTTTTTCTGCTTTTTTACTTTCGCTATAATCATAAAATCCTTCTCCAGATTTTATACCTAATTTTCCAGATCGAACCATTTTGACTAATAACGGACAAGGCGCATATTTTAGATTTTTTAAACCATCACACATGACATTCAAGATTGTCATACATACATCAAGTCCAATTAAATCAGCCAATTGTAAAGGCCCCATTGGGTATTCTATTCCCAATTTCATCAAAGTGTCAATTTCATAAACACCAATAACTTCATTGTTTAAGATTTCGATGGCTTCGTTTATCATTGGCATCAAAATTCTATTGGCAACAAAACCAGGATAATCATTAACTTCAACGGGAGATTTACCTAGTTTTTCGGATAAATCCATCATGATTTTCGTCACTTCATCGCTCGTATTGTAACCCCGAACGATTTCGACCAATTTCATAATGGGTACAGGATTCATAAAGTGCATTCCAATAACACGCTCTGGATGGGCCACAACAGCACCGATTTGTTTAATAGAAATAGAAGAAGTATTGGTTGCTAAAATGGTGTTATGCGAACAAGCTTCGTTCAATTGCTTGAAAATAGTAAGTTTTAATTCTACGTTTTCGCTGGCAGCTTCTACAACCAAATCAACGCCTACAACACCATCTTTGATATCAGTATACGTGATGATATTATTTATGGTTTTGAATTTGTCTTCCTCGGTAATGGTTCCTTTGGCAACCATTCGATCTAAATTTGCAAAAATAGTTTCCATTCCTTTATCCAAAGATTTTTCGGAAACATCGATTAGTTTTACGGTGAAGCCACTTTGTGCAAAAGTATGCGCAATCCCGTTGCCAATTGTTCCTGCTCCGATAACGGCAATTATTTTCATAATTTTTTATTAAAAAATTAAAAAATTTAATGATTTAAGATTGTCTTTATTTGAATTTACTTCTTAAAACAATCAATAATTTGGTAGGCCACACGCAATGCTTCTGTAGCTTGTTCCAATGTCACGACAGGAGTCGTGTCATTATTGATAGCATCCGCAAAGGATTCCAACTCGTCAAGAATTGCGTTGTTTTGCTCTACATCAGGATTCGAAAAGTAGATTTGTTTTTTTACTCCTTCAGCATTTTGAAGAATAATATCAAAATCTCCAGGAATTTCTGGAGCTTCTTTCATTTTTACAACCTCACATTTTTTCTCCAAAAAGTCTACTGAAATGTAGGCGTCTTTTTGGAAAAAACGAGATTTACGCATGTTTTTAAGTGAAATTCGGCTGGCGGTTAAATTGGCAACGCATCCGTTTTCGAATTCAATTCGAGCATTTGCAATATCTGGAGTTTCACTAATTACAGAAACTCCACTGGCATTAATCGATTTTACTTTCGAATTAACGACACTCAAAATAGCATCGATATCATGAATCATTAAATCCAAAACAACGGGAACATCGGTACCGCGAGGATTGAATTCCGCCAAGCGATGGGTTTCAATAAACATCGGATTTTCAATCATATCCTTAGTCGCTTTGAACGCAGGATTAAACCTTTCGACATGGCCCACTTGACCTTTTACGTTAAATTCTTTGGCTAAAGCAATGATTTCTTCGGCTTCTGCAACCGTATTTGAAATAGGTTTTTCTATAAAAACATGTTTACCAGATTTAACAGAAACCTTGGCACATTTATAATGCGAAAGTGTTGGTGTTACAATATCAATAACATCGACGGCATGAATTAAAGTGGCGATTGTCGAGAATTGTTTATAGCCAAATTCTTTGGCGACTTTCTCTCCATTTTCTTGGTTTTCATCATAAAAACCAACCAATTCGTATTTTTCGGATTGTTGTAATAATCTTAAATGTATTTTTCCAAGATGACCTGCACCTAAAACGCCTACTTTCAACATAAATATGATTTTTAACAAAAATAGCAATTAAATAACAATTGATAATTCATATTTGATAATTTTTTAAGGACTTAAAATTTCAAATTCTACATTTTAATTAGCAATTACTTTCTTATTTTTACCAAAATAAAAAATATTAAATTTTGAAAGACACTGCCAAGCATCAGGGACTTCGTAATCAATTAGTAGCGCTTTTACAAGAAAAGGGAATTGTTGATAAGAAAGTTTTGGAGGCAATAAAAATAATTCCGAGACACCTTTTTTTAAATTCTAGCTTTGAAGATTATGCTTATCAAGATAAGGCTTTTCCTATAGGTGCTGGACAAACTATCTCACAACCTTATACGGTTGCTTTTCAAAGTCAATTATTAGAAGTAAAAAAAGATCATAAAATACTTGAAATAGGTACTGGTTCAGGCTATCAAACCGCAGTTTTGTATTTGATGGGAGCCAAAGTGTATAGTATAGAAAGACAAAAAGAATTATTTAAACAAACATCAGATTTATTGCCAAAATTAGGTGTTAGACCTAAACATCTTTCTTTTGGTGACGGTTACAAGGGTTTGCCAAATCATGCTCCTTTTGATGCTATAATTGTAACTGCTGGTGCGCCAATAATTCCACAAGCCTTGATGGCTCAGCTAAAAATAGGAGGAAGGATTGTTATTCCGCTTGGCGAGGAAAAACAAATCATGACTTTGTTAATAAGGAAGAATGAAACCCAATTCGAAAAACATGAGTTTGGTGATTTTAAATTTGTGCCTTTATTAGAAAATAAGAATTAAATCAATATCCCGCAGTGCGGGATTTTTTATTGACCAATGACAGCAAGATAACGTTCTAAACTTTCTCTCTCAATTTGAGCTATATAAAGTAAAAATTCCTCTTTATTGTTTTTTGTTTGTGCTGTTTCAAGCGAATTGTAATACTTCATTCTATTTTCATAATCTCCTTTTATATTAGCAATTACATAGCCATTTTGCAAAAGGATTAGATTCATAATCAATCGAGAAGTTCTTCCGTTTCCATCAATAAATGGATGAATAGTAACAATTCGCTCGTGTATTTCTGCTGCCAAAACTATAGGATGCAAGTTGTTTTTATTGGTCTCATACCAAATAAAAAAATCTTCCATTTCTTTTGAAACCAAAAAAGGTTGCGGAGGCATATGTGTACTACCTTTAATCATTACTTGCACCCGACGGTATCTACCAGCATCCTCGGGGTTGATACCCCGAAGAATCAAGTTATGAATGGATAAAACTTCTCGCTCATTTAAGACTACTTTTTTCTCCATCAAATGTTTGATATAGGTAATGGCTTCCTGATGATTAATTGCCTCAAGATGTTCACGCATACTTTTTCCAGAAATAGTTAAGCCCTCATTAATTACCAAATCAGTTTCACGAAGTGTAAGAGTATTACCCTCGATGCGGTTACTTTCAAAAGTATATTCCAGTTCTAATGCTTGTGTGATTCTGTAGCTATCAAATTGTCGAAATTTATCGAGTTTAGATTTTAATATATCTATTTCATCGAGAATCAATAATAGGTTTTTAGAAATTGTTTTTTTTGTAATAACATAATTATTTTGAATTTCTTCACGAACCATGTTCATAGCTTTTAGGGCAAATTCGTCATGACCTATTTCATATAGAATTTTTTCTTTGAGCCAAGCAACCATAAGTGTTTCAAAGTCTATTTCAAGTAAAGAAGCTAACCTAATAATTTGGTCTTTTGTTGGTTTTCTGGATCCATTTTCGAATTTACTTATCAAAGCTTGATCGATTCCTAATAATTGAGCCACTTCTCTAGTTTTTAGTCCTTTTTGATCTCTTGCATTTTTGAGTAGTGTTTTCATTTCATATGTCATATTGTCTTGACAAATTTAGTCATAAATTATTGAATAAAAAAATATCAACTGTTTTTTTAAAATGCTTTTTTTATTCGATCTAGATCTCGTTTGGTATCTTGTTCTTTCAAAGATTCGCGTTTATCGTATGTTTTTTTTCCTTTACAAAGTCCAATTTCGAGTTTTGCTAAACCTTTTTCATTAGTAAATAATTTTAGAGGAACAATGGTAAGACCTTTAGCTTGAACACTTCTAGATAGGCCTTTAAGTTCGCGTTTGTTCAGCAGAAGTTTTCTCTCGCTTCTGGATTTATGATTAAATTGATTACCAAAAGAATATTCTTCAATATAAGTATTGATAGCAAAGAGTTCGGTACCACTAAATTCGCAAAAGCTTTCGGTAATATTTGCTTTACCTAAACGGATTGATTTAATTTCGGTTCCAGCTAAGACAATGCCTGCAGTGAATTTTTCGATTATTTCATAATCGAAACGAGCCCTTTTGTTAAGTATGTTTATTGTTTTTAGCATAGGATTGCAAATGTAGCAACAAAACGATGAAATGGCAATAGTTATTTAAAATTGGTTTAAATTTGCACAATGGAAAACTCATTATCAAAGGACCCTCTTCACGGAATTACACTTCAAAACATAGTCGAAAAACTTGTCGATCATTATGGTTTTTATACTCTTGGTGAATTAATAAAAATTAAATGTTTTACGGACAAACCCAGTATTAAATCGAGTTTGACTTTTTTAAGAAAAACAGATTGGGCAAGAAAAAAAGTGGAAGACTTATATATAAATACTTTAAAAAGGGTATAACGTAATGCTTTAATTTAAGCGATACGAAATCATAACACCACCTCTATATGGAATCCATTCGCCACTTTTATTTTGTTTGATAGCTTTATCGAATTCAAATCGTTTATTACTACCTAAATAATAACTATGATAGAAGCCTTGATGATTTCCTCCGCCAATAAAAAAATCTAATAAAAATTTGTTATTTAGTTTTTTTTGATAACCAACCGTTGCACCTACTGTAACTCCTACACCTATTTGATAAACCCCCATTTTGATATAGTTCCATTTTTGAATTTTAAATGCATCAAAACCAGCATTTGCTCCAACATAGAAACCATTGTATTTATCCTGAAAATGATATCGATATTCATTCGTAAATGAGTAAAATTCATTGGGAGCACCATTGATGTTTTTCCAAAAAGAATCTATTACATCAAATTGATAAGTAGATTTTTTACCAATGCTTGTTTCAATTCCAACATTTGGAACTAAGATTAAAGCTGTCGCTGCATTGAATTTAACAAAAGTTTGGCTTTGTGAATGCATAGAAAAAAATAGAGTTATAATGATTAGAATTTTTTTCATATATTTTTTTAATTTTTTAATTTGAAACAGATCTCTTTTTTCGTCAGCAAATATAGAATATTGATTTAAGTTTTTTTGTTTAATAGTTAATTGCGAATCAAAAAAGAATCTTAATTAACTTTTATTTAAAATTGAGTAAACTACTGTATCTAAAAATTCGCCTTTATAATATTCGTTTTCAATAAAATGAGCCTCTTTGACGAAACCATTTTTTTGTAGCACTTTTTCGGATGCAATATTTCTTGGATCTATGAGAGCTTCAATAGAATGAAGTTTCATTACCTCGAAACCATAATTCACAACTTCTTTTATTGCTTCGGTCATAATTCCTTTTCCATGATATTCAGGAAATAACATATAACCAATTTCTGCTCGATAATGTTCCGGTTTTAATCTGTAATGACCAATAATTCCGATTAGTTTTGAATCTTTCTTTAAGGTAATTGCCCAATTTATACCTTCATTACTTTCGATTCTAGAGTTAATGAGAGCAATATGTTCAAGGGCATCTTCCTTGTTTTTGGCCAATGGTCTTGGAATGTATTGCATTGTTTCTTTGTCAGATCTAAGTGCTAAAATTTCATTAAAATCGTTATTTGCAAGGCGTCTTAATTGTAAGCGTTTTGTTTCTAGAATAGGAAATGGAGTAAAATTGATGTTTAGCATACATGTGATTTATAGAATTTCTACACTAAATTTTGATTTAAAGACTTCATTTTCAATTAAAACTTGAATCCCTTCTTTTTCGAATAAATCACCAAAATTATCTTCCGTAACCGAATAACCATACCAAGGTTCTATACATATAAAAGGAGCATTGTTTTTTGTCCAAATTCCTAAATTCGGAAAACGGTTGAAAGTTATCCTTACTATAGGTTTAGAGTAATTTAAAATTGTCAAAGAATTAGATTGTAAGGATTTAAAAATTAAAGCGTCATTTTCGAAAAGTGCATAATCCAAATCTAAAGTTTTGTCATCAAGGACTAGTTTCCTAGTGGTATTTGAGACTAAATCATTCTTCAAAAGATAATATTCTAAAGGATCTTCCTGATCGAATTCAAGGGAATAATCTTCAAAATTCCCCGGCAAAGCAAAGGCAGGATGTGCTCCAATCGAAAAAGGCATCTTTGATTTACTAGTATTAATAACTTTATATTCAATATTTAAACTGTTGTTAAATAAAGTATAAGTGACTTGTAGTTCGAAATCGAATGGATAAACTTTTCGCGTTTTTTCAGATGAGACTAAAGAAAACGTAGCGGAATTATTAGATTTTTCAATAATTTCAAATTCCATATCTCTTGCAAAACCATGTCTTGATAAATGATATTCGATTCCTTTATATTGATAAGAATTATTTTTTAAGGTACCCACAATTGGAAACAAAATAGGAGAATGTTTGCCCCAATAAATTGGATTTCCTTCCCAAATATAATCTGAATTTTGTTTGTCTTTTAATGAAAATAATTCGGCACCCAAAGGATTTATTTGTGCAGTTAAATTAGAGTTTAATAGAGTTATTGATTTCAATATTAGAGTCGATTATATTATAATGATTTTTAGAGTGTAAATATATTTCATTTTGAATTTAAAATGAAGTTTAATGAACAACTGGTAAACTTTTGTCAAATATTTGATTTTTTTTGGCGTCTTTGCTTTATTTTTCATTAATTTGTTAAACAAAATTATATAAAATGAAAAATATTTGTTTCAGTACATTACTTCAACTAACATTATTATTTGGGTTTTCGAATTCATGGTCACAACAAGTTATGGATTCTAAAGCTAATCATCTAATTTCAAAATATGATTACTTTGATGCTTTTGCACCATTTTTCTATTCAAAAAACGGTACCAATACACGATCAGCAAGCGGCCAACCTGGTCCTGAATATTGGCAAAATAAAGTAGATTATCAATTATCGGCAAAATTAAACGCTGAAAGTAATGAAATCACAGGAACTGATATTCTAACCTATACTAACAATAGTCCAGATAAAATGTCTTTTGTTTGGATGTTATTAGACCAAAATTTGTTTAGAACAGATTCAAGAGGTACAGCTGTTATTCCTATAACTGGAAGTAGAAATGGAGCCCAAGGACAAGTCTTTGATGGGGGTAATAAAATAAAATCAGTAAAAATAATTTCGACTTTAAAGGGAAAATCAACAGAAATTGTAGCTAAATATTTAATTACAGATACCAGAATGCAAGTATTTCTTCCTCAAGAATTAAAATCAAAAGGTGGTGTAGTAAAAATCAAAATTGAATATTCTTTTGTTTCTCCTAATGAAGGATCAGATAGAATGGGAGTTTTAGAAACAAAAAACGGAAAAATTTTTACAATTGCTCAGTGGTATCCTAGAATGTGTGTTTATGATGATATTAGAGGTTGGAATACTAACCCGTATTTAGGAGCGTCAGAATTTTATCTTGAATATGGTGATTTCGATGTAAATATTACAGTTCCTTCTAATCAGATTGTGGTTTGTTCTGGCGAATTGGTAAACTCAGCTAATGTGCTTTCCATTGAACAGCAAAAACGGTATATAAGAGCATCTCAAAGTGATAAAACTGTTATTATTCGTTCTGGAGAAGAAGTTGCAGCTACAGCTAGCTTAAATGCAAATTCTAATAAAACATGGCATTATAAAGTTAAGAATGCGCGCGATGTTTCCTGGGCTTCTTCTTCTGCATTTATTGTTGACGCAGCTAGAATTAATTTGCCTAGTGGAAAAAAATCAATGGCAATTTCTGCTTATCCAATCGAAAGTGAGGGCATTGATGCTTGGAGTCGTTCTACTGAATATACAAAAACTTCTATTGAAAACTATTCGAAAAGATGGTTTGAATATTCTTATCCAGCAGCGACTAATGTAGCTGGAAATGAAGGTGGGATGGAATATCCAGGAATTGTATTTTGTGGTTGGAAATCAAAAGGAGAGAGCTTATGGGGAGTGACAGACCATGAATTTGGTCACAATTGGTTTCCCATGATAGTGGGATCTAACGAGCGTTTGTATGGATGGATGGATGAAGGTTTCAATACTTTTATTAATACGGTAAGTTCTTTTGATTTTAATAATGGAGAATACAAAGACAAGCCAGTTGATTTGCATAAAGATGCTTTGAAATACACAAATACCAAATTAGAATCAATAATAAGTTCTCCGGATAATATGAAAGAGATAAATATTGGTACTTTATGCTATTCTAAACCAAGCGCGGGCTTAGTAATGTTGCGTGAACAAATTTTAGGGCCCGAGCGTTTTGATTTAGCATTTCGTACTTATGTAGAGCGTTGGGCATTCAAACACCCTACTCCAGATGATTTCTTTAGAACTATAGAAAATGTTGCAGGCGAAGATTTGTCTTGGTTTTGGAGAGGTTGGTTTATCAATAATTGGAAGTTAGATCAAGGAGTGAATTCTATAAAATATGTAGAAAACGATCCTAAGCTATGAGTGTACATAACCATTGGTAACTACGAAAAAATGGCGATGCCGGTAATTTTAGACATAAAAACAAAATCGGGCAAGGTGAGTCGAGTTAAATTACCTGTTGAAATATGGCAAAAAAATAAGGAATGGTCATTCAAACAAAATACAAACGAAGAAATTGAAAGTATTACGTTAGATCCGGATCATGTTTTTCCAGATTCTAATGAAGCTAATAATAGCTGGATATCTGCTACAGGAATTATAGAAAAAGACGTCAACTTAGATGTTTATTTAGGTACTTATTCAAATAAAGTTTCTCCTATAAAAATTATTTTTGCAAAAAGGAGAGGTGTTATCAATGTTGAAATAACAGGTTATCCTAAATTTAATGTAGAGATTATTGCAAAAGACACATTTGAATCTAAAGAAGCGGGACTTAAATTTGAATTTGATGAAAGTAAGAAAGGGTTTAATATGCTATTGCCAGAAGGAGAAAAAATACCGTTTACAAGACTATAAATTCTATTCAAAATACATTCAACACAAAAAAAAGTCTCGATTTAATAAATCGAGACTTTTTTATTTCAAATTGTTTTTTTTAATCAAATAAATCCGAAGACAAATAGCGATCACCTCGGTCGCAAATAATGGCGACAATTACTCCAGATTCTATTTGTTCGGCTAGTTTAAGGGCCACAGCAACTGATCCGCCACTACTCATTCCTGCAAAAACGCCTTCTTCTTTAGCTAGTCGTTTTGTCATTTCACGAGCTTCTTCTTCACTAACTTCAATAATTTTATCTACCCTTTTGGCATCAAAAATTTTAGGTAGATATTCCTGTGGCCATTTTCTAATTCCTGGAATTTGAGAACCATCACTTGGCTGAGCGCCAATAATTTGTATCTCTGAATTTTTTTCTTTCAAATAAGTCGAGGTTCCTATAATGGTTCCTGTTGTTCCCATCGCGGAAACAAAATGGGTTACGGTTCCTTCTGTATCTTTCCATATTTCAGGCCCCGTGGTTTTGTAATGGGCTTTCCAGTTATCGTCATTGGAAAACTGATTTAGCATAATATATCCTCCTTCAGATACTTTTTTATCGGCATAATTTCTTGAACCAATAATGCCTTCTTTAGCGGGAGTCAAAATTACAGTAGCCCCATAAGCACGCATCGTTTGGGTGCGTTCTATTGTAGAATCTTCAGGTAGGATAAGTTCTATTTCTATATTGAATAATTGGGCAATCATCGCTAACGCAATTCCAGTGTTACCGCTTGTAGCTTCGATAAGTTTGTCCCCTTTTTTAATTTCACCTCGTTCTACTGCAGATGCAATCATATTGAATGCTGCACGATCTTTTACACTACCTCCGGGATTATTTCCTTCGAGTTTTAATAAAAGTTTTATGTTTTTGTTTTTGACCAAATTTATGCTTTCCATTAAGGGTGTATTTCCAATAAGGTCAACTAATTTTTGAGGCTTCATATTTATTTTAACTCTTTTATTTTTACTTCTGTAGTAGTAGTGTTAGTTACGATTGATCTTTGAGGAATTGATTTTGTTACCCATGTGTTTCCTCCAATAACACTGTTTTTTCCAATAATAGTTTCTCCACCAAGAATAGTAGCATTGGCATAAATGCAAACGTTTTTTTGAACCGTAGGATGTCTTTTTGCGTTTTTCATTTCCTTGCTTACGCTCAATGCGCCTAAAGTTACTCCTTGATATAATTTTACATATTTTTCGATAACTGTTGTTTCTCCTATTACAATTCCGGTGGCGTGATCTATAAAAAATGGCGATGCTATTGTTGCTCCAGCATGAATATCGGTTCCTGTGATTTGATGGGCATATTCACTCATTAATCGTGAAAAAAGCAACATATCTAATAAGTATAATTCGTGGCTCAATCTGTAAATGGCTATGGCATAAAAACCAGGATAAGCCAAATATACTTCTTCTATACTGTTTGATGCAGGATCGTTTTCTAAAATATAATCCGCATCTTGATTCAAGTTTTTTAGAACCATAGGTAGCTTTTCTAAATATTGATTCCAAATACTATCACATAATTCTTCAGGTTTTTTACATGCAATTTTAGAAATCTCCTTAAAAAGTTTTTCAAGATCATCAATGCTTTCGTTCAACTCCGCATTGGTATCAAATAGCATATAAAACAGTTTCTCTGTAAAAGCTACCACTTTAGTTTTGATTCCATAATTGATTATAGAATGGCTTTTTAAAGCTGCGATATTTTGAATAATTATTTCTTTGGACACGTTTGTAGAATTCAATTATTGTTAGAAAGTTGTAAAAGTAAGGTGTTTTTCGAAATTGCCGTAACAATTTTGCAATTAAATTCGTCTTTTATATGGATTTGAAAGTCATAATAAATACAGTTTTATAAGCATTTATGGTGTTGTAATTTTTAAAATTCGTAAATTAGCATTAATAATTTATTAGAAGATAATGCTCTTTTTTTAGATATATTCTATATAATGATTCTATTTAAATGAATTATAAATCAAAAATTTCTATCCAATTTTCTCAATTTTGGAAACTTATAGGGCCAGGATTAGTAACTGGAGCAAGTGATGATGATCCGTCAGGAATTGCTACTTACTCGCAGGCTGGAGCTGCCTATGGGCTTTCTACATTATGGACTTCTTTAGTCGCTTTTCCGCTAATGGCAGCTATTCAGCAAATGTGCGCTAGAATAGGATTGGTTACTTCTCAAGGATTAACTGGCGCTCTAAAAAAGAACTATCCAAGACCTGTTTTGTATGTAATGTTGCTTTTTAGTTTTCCGGCAATTATCATGAATATTGGTGCTGATATTGCAGGCATGGGGGCAGTAGGTAATTTGTTATTTCCTTCTATTGAAGCCACTTATTTTAGTGTTTTATTTACTATTATTCTCTTGGGATTAATAATTTATTTGCCGTATCAAAAAATTGCTTCTACACTAAAATACCTTTGTATTGTTATGCTGGTTTATTTTATTGTACCTTTTTTATACCAACAAGATTTTCAGCACATTCTCAAAGCAACGTTTATTCCAACTATTAAATTTGATAAAGATTTCATGGGAATTATTGTGGGTATTTTGGGAACTACTATTTCGCCGTATCTCTTTTTTTGGCAAGCCTCTGTAGAAGTTGAAGAAATGAATACTAATAAACATCACTTGATGGTTAATAAAAATATTATTCATGAAATAAATGAAGATGTTGATTTTGGTATGTCATTTTCAGGTTTAGTTATGTATTTTATAATTCTTACAACCGGAACTGTTTTATATAATGGGGGCATTCATCAAATTGATACAGTTGAACAAGCAGCTATGGCATTGAAACCATTAGCTGGTAATTTAGCATATCTTCTTTTTGCAATTGGCATTATTGGAACAGGTTTAATTGCTATTCCAGTTTTGAGTGGTTCGCTTTCTTATATTGTAACCGAAACTTTTGGTTGGGAGCAAGGTCTAAATAAAAAATTCCATGAAGCAAAAGCTTTTTATACTATTATTGGAATTTCATTGCTTCTAGGTTTATCGCTTAATTATATAGGTGTTTCCCCTATAAAAGCCTTACTATATACTGCAATTCTTTACGGACTTACTGCTCCGGTTTTAATTGGCATAATTCTTCATATTTCAAATAATAAAAAAATAATGGGAGAATTTACAAATAGCAGGACATCTAATGTTTTTGGATTTGCTGCATTAATTATTATGTCAGTAGCGGCAATTGCATTAATTTATTTGCAGTTTTTCGGATAATTATAAGGATTAAAAGTGTTTGTAAATATATCCCATAATCATAAATATCCCGGTAATAATTCCTGTTTTAATAAGTAGTTTTTTGTAATTATTGCGTTTGTCTATATAGTGTAAAATACCAATTCCTAAAAATAGAACCAGGGCGTAGATAGCAGGATACATTTTGAATGCAGCAGCAAATTCACCATTTAGTATTAGGAGTAAGGAGCGCTGAAATCCGCATCCTAAACAATCTAAACCAAAGAGTGTTTTGCTTAAACAAGGAATCATGTATTTCTCTAAATCCAATGGTTTTATTTTTATAATTAATGTTAAATTTTTTATTTAAATTTTATTACTAATATTTTAATAGTATAATATTTCTTCCTGTTTCCTTTCTTTTGAAGAGGATTAAGGAGAGTTATTTTTTTCGAATAATAAATTGATGCTATTTTAAAGTTCATTACTTTTGAAAATCAATATTTAAAGATAAGAAAAAATTTGTTATTTCAATTATGATTGTTGTTCCTGTTGTCTTTTACGAGCAGAAAAAACGTCTATATTTCGTAGGTCGCAATTGGATTATTTATCTTTGGAATGATGAATTTGAGTCCCAAAACATCGAGTAAAAACCACTATAAAGAAGAAGAAAATGTTTAGTAAAGGAGATCGTGTTTCGGTTTTAGATGAAGCAATAAATGGTGTTGTTGTTTCTGTCAAAGACGATGAAGTTACTCTAGAATCCGAGGATGGATTTATGATGACATTTTTTGTCAAAGAATTGATTAAAGTAAACAATTCCAGTGATTTAATGGATTCTATTTCTAGAATAAATATAAGTGTCGTTTCTAAGGAAAAAGAAATTCCAAAAGCAAGGAGTTTCGTCAAAGAGCGCAAAGATAAACATGAAGTTTCGGCACCAGAGTTCGATTTGCACATCGAAAAATTAGTACCAAATAAACGCGGAATGTCAAATTATGATATTCTAACTTTACAATCAGAAACAGCCAAACGACACTTGGAATTTGCCATTCGAAATCGCATTCCCAAAATTGTTTTTATTCACGGAGTTGGAGAAGGAATTCTAAAATCAGAGCTCGATTTTTTATTGGGACGATACGATAATGTAGTATTTCAAGATGCTAATTATCAAAAATATGGTCTTGGTGCAACCGAAGTTTTTATCAAGCAAAGCAATAAATAAATTGTAAATACCTATTATTTTTTATATAGATTTCGCTAGTATAAGTTCAATTCTCTTGTTTCAAATACAGCTTAGTTTGTCAATAAATTACCGAACGTGTAACTATCTCCGAGATTGAAACTAGTACTACCATTTGATAAGGACGCATTTTTTAGTACAATAGTATGTATATAAGCTGTTCCAGTCTTTATTGTAGTAACTTCTATTGCACCGCTAATACCTGTAACGCCATTAACACCAATCCATTCTTCGTTTATGGTTGGTAAAAGAGGAATAGTATTGTTGCAAAAATAACCTTGCGATAACAAACCATTAAAAACTCGATAAGTAAGTTTGTTGGTTGTTGCACTAAGAATTCCTTTTCTCGGAAGATTAAGAGGTGTTTCAATGCTCTTGATTAAAGCTGGATCTATATCTAATGTCAAAGCTTCACCACTTGTGGTATAATTATAAATTTGACCAGTGTTGCTACATTGATTTAGTGTTTTGTTAAAAGCAAAAGGATGTGAAGTTACGGGAGTCACATAGTTTCCAAAGGCAAAAGTTTCATAAACTTGATTTCCTGAAGCTCTTGAAAAAGTAATGTTTTTAAAAGTAATAATATGATTGTATCCGGAAATTACTGTACTTCCTGTATTAGTTCCTGCAACAACTATTGGTGTAGTAATAATTTCTATCGTTCCTGCTGTAGCTGTCCATTGATCGTTTACAGATGGTGTTGACGGAGGAATGACATCACATATATTATTTGTTGATATTGTTCCGTTATAGGAGCGATATATTACTCGGTAAGTAACATTATCAATATTTTTAGTCGTTGGTGATCCTACTGGGGTGGGTGTATTTTCGAAATCGGTAATTGGCATTTGAAGAATTAAAGCTTCCTGTGCATTTAGCTTGTAAATGATATTTGTGGTGCTACAGCTTTTTGTTGCTGCATTACTAAAATCAATGGTGCCAACGGTTAAATTACCATCGTTACAACCGTTTAATAACAACACAAAAACAATTAGGCTTATTACTCTTTTCATCTTAAATTTTATTTGAAGCAAAAATAGTGAAAAATTGACAATTCGTAATAGGGAAATCACAATTGATATTTTGTAACTTTGTTCCAATGAAAAAAGTATATTTAGATAACGCCTCCACCACAAAACTCCGTACAGAAGTAGTTCAGGAAATTACAAAAATTTTGACTGATGATTTCGGTAATCCTTCGTCTACTCATAGCTTTGGTCGAAATGCAAAAAGTATTTTAGAGCTTTCTAGAAAATCTATTGCAAAGCAGTTTAATGTTGCTGCACAAGAAATTATTTTTACTTCTTGTGGTACCGAAGCTAATAATTGGATTCTACGCTCAGCGATTAAAGATTTAGAAGTAAAACGTATTATCACAAGCAAAATAGAGCATCATGCTGTTTTATACACTGTTCAAGCCTTGCAAAAGGAGTATAATATACAGGTAGATTATGTTGAAGTCAAGCCCAATGGTGCTATTGATCTTACTCATTTAGTTGATCTCCTTTCGCAGGAAACGAAGACTTTGGTAAGCTTAATGCACGTAAATAATGAAACAGGAACTATTCTAGATGTAGAAAAGGTAGGGCGTATTTGTCAGCAACATAATGTGCTTTTTCATTCGGATATGGTCCAATCTATTGGGAAAATCGAAATAGATTTGCAAACAATTCCAGTTGATTTTATTGTAGCTAGTGCTCATAAATTTCATGGCCCAAAAGGTATTGGATTCGCTTTCGTTCGAAAAAACTCGGGATTACAACCACTATTTTATGGTGGCGAACAAGAAAAAGGTTTGCGTGCCGGAACTGAAGGTGTGCATCAAATTGCAGGAATGGCAAAGGCTTTAGAACTGTCTTATAGCAATTTGAATACGGAAAGAACTGTTATTTCTAACCTAAAAAACTACTTGATTCATCAACTCAAAGTTGAAATTCCTGAATTTGAAATTAATGGAAATCTAGAGGGTATTTATACGATATTGAATGTGTTATTACCTTTTTCAGAAGATAAAACTGCAATGATTTTATTTCATTTAGAGATGAAAGGAATAGCTGTTTCTCGTGGAAGTGCTTGTCAGAGTGGGAGTATAAAACCATCACATGTATTAATAGAAATGCTTTCGAAAGAAGATTTGAATAAACCAAGTTTACGAATTTCGTTTAGCCATTATAATACTAAAGAAGATGTCGATTTACTGATCGAAGCTTTAAAAAGTATCTAAATCTATATTGAGTACAATTTGTTAAATTATTTGTTTTTTTGTTCTTTAACTTTCTCTTTTTCAAGTTTTCTAAAATAACCTCTAAATAAGAAATTGTGCTTTATAGCTTCAAGATTTTCATTCAAACGGAAACTAGCTTGATTAATATTTGTCATTGTCGAATCAATTTTCCCAACTAGTTTTGAGTCATTCGATAGATAGTTTATGGCTCCTTTTCCGTCTTTTGCATTACCGATTGTTGCATTCAGATTGGAAACTACCTTATTTATTTCTTTAGTGGATAGGTCTAAATTATTGACTACATTTTTTATTTTGTTGGCAACCGCTGTATCTTTTACAACCCCTATAACATTATCTTTTTTATCTAATGACTGAATTATTTTTTTTAATTCGGTTATAGATTCCGATGTTCCTTTTCCTGTTGTTTTTAAGTATTTTATGGTTTCTTTGAGATCTTTTGCCATCAAGGTATCATTTAATAACGTTCCAATTGTACCTTTTCCTTCATTGATTTGTTTGGTTATTTTCAATAAATCAAAACTAAGTTTAGAAGCATTTACATTGGTCACATTAAGAGTATTCAAAATGTCTTCAGTACGAACTTTATTCTGAGAACGAATTTTATCTCCAGGTTCTACAGAAGGAAACAATCCTTTACCGGGAATAATATTTACAATCATATTTCCCACCAATCCATCCGAGCTAATAGTGGCTACTGCGTCTTTTTTTATAAATGGGAAAATGGTCTTATCAATGATCATATCTACCTTGATTATGGTGTCATTATTCATTTCGATTCCTAAAACAGTACCTACGTTTATTCCAGAATACCTGACGTTGTTACCTAATTGTAGGCCATTCACATTATTAAATACAGCTTCTAAATGGTAAGTTTTGCCAAACATTTTTTGTTTACTACCAACGAAATAAATAGCTAAAATAAACAGCAATAATCCGATGATTACAAATAATCCTAAACGTATTTTTTGTGAAGTTGTTTTTTCCATTTTTTTTATTATTTAAAGAATGCTTGAACTTGAGGGTCTTCTGAGGTAGATAATTCTTCAAAAGAACCCTCGATATAATTTTTTCCATCAATTAGTAAAATCATTCGGTTTGAAATTGCTCGCGCACAATCTACATCATGCGTTATTATTATTGATGAAGTGTCATATTTTTTTTGAATAGAAGTCATTAATAGCAAAATTTCTTTTGCCGTAATAGGGTCTAATCCAGTAGTGGGCTCATCGTATAGAATTATACTTGGTTGTAAGATTAGTGTTCTTGCAAGAGCAATTCTGCGTTTCATTCCTCCAGAAAGTTCATCAGGCATTAAATCCATTGTTTTAACTAATCCTACGTTCTCTAGAGCTTCTTTAACCATCGGAGTTGTATTTTTTATACTACCAAACTTTTTGGTATGACGTCGCAATGGGAATTCAAGATTTTCTCGAACCGTCATCGAATCATAAAGAGCGCTTCCTTGAAAAAGGAATCCTACTTCAGTTCTTAATTCATCTAATTCATCGTGATCAAGATTTTTAATGTCCTTCCCCATAACCATTATTGAGCCGCTATCGGGTTCCTCAAGTCCTATTAAACATTTAATCATCACTGATTTTCCAGAACCTGATTTTCCCATAATTACTAAATTATCACCTTCTTTCAGTTTCATATTAAAACCATTTAGAACATGATTGTCGCCATAGGTTTTACTCAAGTTCTTTATTTCTATTATTGTATTTATGCTCTTTTGTTTAGTTTCCATAAAATTATATTTTATAAAAAATATTAGTTACAAACACAGCTAAAAAATCAATGATAAATAATAACATTGAGGTGTATACTACTGCAGAATTTGCTGCTAGCCCAACACCTGCAGTTCCTTTACTACAATTATATCCTTTATAACAACCTACTAGTCCTATGGCAAAGCCAAAAAAGAATGTTTTTATTGTTGCAGGTATTAAATCACCAAATTCTAAGGCATTAAAAACCTGATTGAAATACAATAAAAATGACACACTTCCTTTTACATTTTCTACCATAGCAGATCCAATAATTGCAATAGTATCTCCAAATATCACTAAAATTGGAATCATTAATGTTGTTGCTAAAATTCGTGTTACAACTAAATATTTTAATGGGTTTGTTCCCGAAACTTCCATTGCGTCAATCTGTTCAGTTACGCGCATAGAACCTAATTCGGCTCCAATTCCTGAGCCAATCCGACCTGCACAAATTAATGCCGTAATTATAGGGCCAATTTCTCTAATTATCGATATGCTTACCATTCTTGGCATCCAAGAAACAGCGCCAAAATCTAATAATGTGGGACGCGATTGTAGAGTAAAAACTAATCCTATTATGAATCCTGTTACAGAAACTAATAAAAAGGAACGGTTACCCACAAAATAACATTGCCGTAAGAACTCCCTGAATTCGAAAGGACGTTTAAAAGTTTCTTTGAAAAACCGACCTGCAAAAAAGGATAGCTCCCCAATTTCTGCCAAGAAGGATCTGAATATTTCTATTATTTTATAAATAGTATTCATTTTGGTTTGAAGATAAAATGGTAAGATCTGTTTGACAATAATTAATTTTCATTAAAAATCACTTCTTTTTCATCTTTTCAAGCTCTACAAATAATTCTTTTTCTTTTTCGCTGATATTTATAGGAATCATTACTTGATAGGTTATGTATAAATCACCAAAAAAACCCTCCTTTTTGTAGATAGGAAATCCTTTTCCTTTGAGTTTTACTTTAGTGCCGTTTTGTGTTCCGGGAATTATTTTTAGTTTTGCTTTTCCGTCAAAAGTATCCACCGTAATTTCTCCACCCAAAATAGCACTGTATAAATCAATATCGACTGTTGAATAAAGATTATTTTTCTCTAATTTGAATTTAGTAGTGTTTTTAATCGTGAAAGTGATGTATAAATCTCCTTTTGGACCACCATTAATAGATTCACCACCAAGACCGTTAATTTTTATTTGCTGACCATTTTCGACACCTGCTGGAATTGTGAGACGAATGTTTTTGCCCTTAATTGTTAATTCGCGTTTGTTGGTAGTGTAAACCTCCATTAAATCAAGATGTAATTCGGCATGAAAATCTTCCCCTTTTAAATGTTTATTGCTTGTTCTTCCCCGGTCCGAACGACCGCCAAACATAGTCTCAAAAAAATCTGAATAATCACCACCAGAAAAACCTCCAAAACCTCCTTGATAATCGCCTCCATTAGATTGTCTTTGTTGTTTTGATTTTTCAAATCCCTCGGAATGTTTCCAATTTTCACCATATTGATCGTATTTTTTACGATTTTCAGCATGACTCAGAACTTCATTAGCTTCATTCATTTCTTTGAATTTTATTTCCGATTCTTTATCATCTGGGTTGAGGTCAGGATGATGCGTTCTGGCAAGTTTTCGGTACGCTTTTTTTATCTCCGCCTCCGTCGCGCTTTTCTCAATTCCTAATACTTTGTAATAGTCTATAAAAGCCATTTTCGGGTTGTTTTGTTAAAATCTGTTAACGGAATTCATGTTTTTTACTTATAATTGTTGTGCAGTTTAGTAACTATTTTCTCTATCAAATTTAATCATTTTTCTCTTTAAAATAAAGAGAATAAAGTAAATAGTTACGAGTGTTTATGACTTTTTTAATTACAATCAATTGCCTTAATAATTGAGTTTTTCAATACAACTTTATGAATCGTTTATGAGGCAAATAGGTTATAATTATTTCGATTGTTCGGGTTAACCAATACGAAATCCAGTTCATAAATTGCGTGAATATCCCATTTGCTATTTTTAGTGATTCCGGTGTTATTCTTTTGGATTGTGCCATTATTTCATCAAGATGCAAAAGAAATTCTTTAGAAAATTCTTCTGAATTGATTCCAACATTCATCTCGATACTTGCAAATGAACTTAAATTATTCAAGTTGAAAGAACCAATTGTAGTCCACTTTCTGTCTACTACAGCCGTTTTACCATGCAAAATAGATTTGTCCCATTCGTATATTTCAATAGAAAGTCTCAAAAGTTTTGCATACAAATAACAACTAGCTCGCCTTGCCATAGGGACATCTGAAACCCCAGAAAGAATTAATTTTATTTTTACTTTGTTTTTAGAGCTCTTTTTTAATGCATTTATCAATCTTCGGCCTGGAAGAAAATAACTTCCAACAATGATTATTTCTTCTTTTGCATTTCGGATTGATTTGATATAAGCAGTACTAATTTCGGATTTTCTTTTTAGCCAATCATTTTGAAGAATTTTTACAGTAGTTTCATCGAATTGATTATAAATAGAAGCTATTTTTTGTTGGTCGACACGTTTTTTTCGATAGTAAATAGCCATGCAAAGCTTGCGAACTGATTGTGCTATTTTTGAATCTATTATTTCTATTGCATAATCTAGCCAAGCTAATTTTGTTGGTGTTCCAAGGTATTTCTCAGCAATGTTAATACCACCAATTAATACAATTTCCGAATCGATAACAATTATTTTATGATGCAATCTTCGTCCAAGGTATATCGTATTTGCCGAAAAAAAAGGAGAGAAAAAACGAATGTTGATTCCGTTTTTCTTTAATTCGTTGATTGTTTTTTCAGGAAACGAAAACGACCCAAAGCCATCAAGGAGAATGTAAACTTTTACATTTCTTGAAGCAGCCTCTTTTAATTTTTTAATTATTTTTTTTCCTATACTATCATTTTCGAAAATATAAGTTTGTATATGAATTTCAGTTTTTGCATTTGAAATGAATCTTTCCAACCGATAAAAAAAATCCTCACCACTATGAACAAGTGTTAAATGATTTATCTTGGAAATATTTTTAGTAGTGTTCAATAGTTTCGTTTTTTATCTTTTTGAATCAAAATAAACACAATCTTATATTCGGCATCAATAGTTTAGACTCTAGTAAAGTTAACGAATAAATACTGTATTAATTTCTAACAGATACTATAAATTTAATTAAACAATTTAATAGGTATAAAAAAACCCATTTAAAGTATAATGGGTTTTTTTAAAGTCTATTTTTGCAATTGAGTACGCAAATTGAAATAGTTTATAGAGAACTTAAATGGAATTAAATAGCAGTAACAATTGCTACGAAATCTGCTGCATTAAGCGCTGCACCACCAATTAATCCACCGTCAACATCTGGTTTAGAGAATATCTCTTTTGCATTATCTGGTTTTACACTTCCACCGTAAAGGATAGAAACGTCTTCGGCGATATCGCTTCCAAAAGCTTTACGAACTGTTTCTCTGATGAATTCGTGCATGTCTTGAGCTTGTTCTGGACTAGCAGTTTCACCTGTTCCAATTGCCCAAACTGGCTCATAAGCCAAAACAATTTTCTCCCAATTTTTTGCTTCAATATGAAATAATCCATCTCTTAATTGGTTTTCAACAATATTGAAATGATTTTTAGATTGACGATCTTTCAATTCTTCTCCAAAACAAAAGATAACTGTCATGTCATGTTTCAAAGCAGTATCTACTTTGTTTGCAATCAAAGCATCACTTTCGTGAAAAATAGCTCTGCGTTCAGAATGACCAAGAATCACTGTGTTTATTTCAATTCCTTTCAACATATCAGCTGAAATTTCACCTGTGTAAGCGCCACTTTCTGCTTGGTGCATATTTTGTGCAGCAACTTGTATTTTTGTATTTTTTAATTGGTCTACTGCCGAAACTAGGTTTACAAATGTAGGCGCAACGATAACTTGCGTATCACTTCCAGCTGGAATTTGAGCAATCAATTCGTTTAACAATACTTTAGTTTGCTCTGCATTCTTGTTCATTTTCCAGTTTCCTGCTACAATTTTTTTTCTCATTTTGGTTGTGTTTGTAATTTGATAATTCTATTTCTAATTTTCTATTTGTTCAATTCTTTTAATGTGCTGTTAATCTTTTCAAAGTCGGTTTCAATGGCTCTATAAAGCATAATTTTACCCGTTTTGTCCATAATAATATAACGTGGAATCCAGTCTAAATCAATCGCTTTTCCAAAAACACCTTTCATTTGGTCATTCGCCATAAAATGATCGCCTTTAAGTTCGTGTTTTGCGATTCCAATTTTCCAATTTTCAGGAGTTTTATCCATCGAAAGGAATAAATAAGCAACATCAGGATTATTGGCTTGTAATTCTTTTATTTTTGGCATTGCTTTTACACAATCGCCACACCACGAAGCCCAAACTTCGATAACGAGCGTTTTTCCTTTGTATTTTTTCAGAATATCTTGAAAAGCAACTTGGTTTCCATCGGTTGACAATAAAGTCTGAGATAAAGCTTCTTCAGAAAAGCTTGTTTTTTGCGCATGTGAACAAGAAAAACTTACGAAAGCAATCAGTAAAACAAGTATGTTTTTCATTTTTTAATTTTTTTGCAAAGTTACATTTAATAAGTAGGATTCAGATTTATTTTGTCAACATCATTATAATGTACTTTCTGAATTACAGTTCCATAATGCAAAATTACAAAACTAGGATTGGCTCTTTCTATTGTTTTTAGTGGCGTAGCATCGCAAAATAGGAAATCAAATGTAAAACCATATTTCTTTTTCACACCTTCAATAATTTCTTTTGAAGAACCTGTTAGAACCGCAACATAATAACCATTCGCCAAAGCTTGTTTGTATAATTTGTTGATTTTTTGCAATCCTGCAGGATTTGCTTTTTCCAAATCGTAAGCTACTATCAGCAATGATTTTTCTTTTGAAAAAATTTGTTGGGTGTTGTCGTTTCCATCTAATTCAAGTTTGAAATCGTGAATAGGAGGAAGGTAACCTTGAACAAGAACCTTGTCTTTTCGGTCAACAAATTTGGCTCCAGCCGGAAGCGCGCCTAAATCTTTTTCTTTAAATTCTTTATCTACGCCGTTTACATTATAAATAAATACCATTTCGACAACGCTTTTTGGCGCATTATCCGGAATTTCCATGGCAGTTTTGATATTGGTACCTACTTTATAAGGTCTAAAATCGACTATTGGCAAATGATTTAAAACCCAATATCCCATGAAAGAACACAGAACAACGCTTAGAATAGCCAACGCATTTTGAATAGAATTCGGAAATAAAGGTTGTATCAGTTTTTTGTTGAAAAACAAAATAAGGATAAAAAACAGTAAGATAATATCTTTCGAAAAGGATTGCCAAGGCGTTAAATGCAATGCGTCACCAAAACAACCGCAATCTTTCACCACATCAAAATAAGCGGAATAAAAGGTTAAGAAAGTAAACATTACAATCAAAAGTAACAAGCTCCAAATCGTTAATTTTGATCGGTAACCAATGAGTAACATGACACCCAAAACCACTTCGAGAATAACCAAAAACAAAGCAATTGCTAGTGAAAACGGCACGAAAAAGGGCATGTTGAAAACCGGTGTACTAAAATATTCTTCTAGTTTATAAGAGAAACCCAGCGGATCATTTAGTTTTATTAAACCCGAAATGATGAATAAAATCCCGACGAATAAACGGGAGAATTGTGTGATGAAGTTTTTCATTTTTTTTCGATTTTCGAATTTATTTGAATTTTGTTTTTTGCTATTTGTTATTTTACATTCTTCATTAATATTAATGCAAAAACGGCATAATTAATCATATCCTGATAATTAGCGTCTATGCCTTCTGAGACCAATGTTTTTCCTTTATTATCTTCAATTTGTTTCACGCGAAGTAGTTTTTGAAGAATCAAATCTGTCAACGAACTTACACGCATTTCGCGCCAAGCCTCGCCATAATCATGGTTTTTATCTTCCATTAATTCTTTAGTCAACTTGATTTTAGCATCATATAATTCGGTTGCTTGATCTACATTTAAATCCGGTTGATCGACAACACCAAGTTCTAATTGGATCAAAGCCATAATCGAATAATTGATGATTCCGATGAATTCGCCAGTTTCATCTTCGTCTATTTTTCGAACCTCATTTTCTTGTAAACTTCGTATTCTTTGGGCTTTAATAAAGATTTGATCCGTCAAAGAGGGTAATCTTAAAATGCGCCAAGCGCTGCCGTAATCTTTCATTTTATTGACGAAAAGCGTGCGACAAATCGCAATCACCTTATCATATTCCTGTGAAGTAATGTTCATTTATTGATGTATATTTGTCACAAAAATAAGGATAATTTTTTTGATTGAAGAATGATGATTAACGATTTTTGATTTTTGAAAATGACAATAAACTGCAAAGGACAACTTATCGATTTATCTATTCCTAAAGTTATGGGGATTTTGAATGTGACGCCCAACTCTTTTTTTGACGGTGGAAAGTATAAAAACGAAAGTGAAATACTATCTCAGGTTCAGAAAATGCTGAACGATGGCGCGACTTTCATCGATATTGGTGCGTATTCAAGTAAACCCAATGCCGAATTTGTTTCGGAAGAAGAAGAATTGCTACGGATTGTTCCGATTGTGAATCTTATTCTAGAAAATTTCCCTGAAACTTTGATTTCGATTGATACTTTTAGAAGTGAAATTGCCAAAGCTTGTATCGAAAACGGCGCTGCGATGATCAATGATATTTCGGCAGGAAATCTTGATGATAAAATGCCGGAAACCATTGCCAAATATAATGTTCCTTATATTATGATGCACATGCGAGGAACACCGAAAACCATGCAAACGATGACGAATTATGAAAATATCGTGAAGGAAATGCTGTTTTATTTCTCGGAAAAAGTGGCGCTAGCAAGAAGTCTTGGTATCAATGATTTGATTCTTGATCCTGGTTTTGGCTTTGCCAAAACGGTAGAACAAAATTATGAAGTTTTACAAAAAATGGAATTATTTAATGTTCTAGAATTGCCCATTCTTGCTGGTTTTTCAAGAAAATCAATGATTTACAAAACCTTGAATTCAAGTGCCGAAGAAGCGCTAAACGGAACCACAGTTTTGAATACTTTAGCCTTATCAAAAGGCGCTAAAATCCTTCGCGTTCATGATGTTAAGGAGGCGATGGAATGTGTTATTTTATATACAAAAACAAATCAAAAATAATGAAATATTGTAGTTTAATTGTATTGTTTATTTTAATTTCTTGCGGAAACAAGGAAGACATTTTATTGCCAAAATCGAATGTGACTGCCGTTTCAGAAATTGTGGATCATTCGCCTATTTATATCTTTTTTAGAACTAAAGAGAAAGATACTTTAATCGAAGTCAACAAGAAAAACGAGATTATTACAACCAATTGGATTTTTAATATCGACAAGCGTTTGCCTTTGCGATTGGTGATTCCTGAAGTGATGAAATTGCAAGATAAAAAGCGAAAAGAAGTCGCTCACAAAAACGAAGCTGCCAAAAATTATTATTCGTATGCGGATTGCATTCACAAGAACTTAGCGTTTCTACCTTTCACGGAAGTGATTTATAAAATGGAAAAACCAAAATCAGGATTGGTAATCTTTTTTGATAAACACAACGAAATAAAAGTAAATGATGTGCCCGTAAAACGTGCCGATTTGCAGAAATATATAAGTTCAATTTCGAACGAGAATTCAAACGTATTACAGTTTTGTTTTGCAAAGAATATGACTTATGGAAGTTACCTTCAGAACGAAATTTTCATCCAAAGTTCGATAATGAATAAAGATAAAAAAGACGAATTCGTTTATTGAATTTTTTAGTTCAGTTTTATACGGATGTCAATAAACATCCTTTTTTTGAACCATTAAGAAATTAAGAAAATTAAGTTTTACCTTTAATGAAACTTAATTTCTTAATGTTTTAAGAGAAAAAATATTTATGTCTGATATTGCTTCGTACCTAGCGGCGCCTCTCGCAATTAAACGAATAACCGATTAAACTTTTCTACTGATGATGATACGGTTCATTTTTCAAAATCGTGAATCCGCGGTACAATTGTTCGATAAAAAATAAGCGAACCATTTGGTGCGAAAAGGTCATTAACGAAAGTGATATTTTTCCTTGTGCTTTGGCATAAACAGCCTCCGAAAACCCGTAAGGTCCGCCAATAACGAAAACCAAAGTTTTTACGCCCGAATTCATTTTCTTCTGCAATTCCTCTGAAAATGCTACACTCGAAAAGGTTTTTCCGTTTTCGTCCAATAAAATAAGTTGGTCGGTTGGCATTATTTTTGCCAAAATCAATTCGCCTTCTTTCTCCTTTTGCTGACTTTCCGATAAGTTTTTTACGTTCTTAATGTCTGGAATAATCTCTAAATCGAACTTGATATAGAAAGACAAACGTTTTTGAAATTCATCAATTAAGGATTGAAGATTTTTATTATCGGTTTTGCCAATGGCAATCAGTTTAATGTTCATTGATTAATAATAATAATTTGGTAGGCAAAGGTAAGAAAGTTTGAAACTTTAAATGAAATCAATTTTAATTCCGTTTTTTTAATACAACACATTTTGCCTCTTTAAATTGGTTAAACATCTTGCTTTTTTTATGATTTGCTTTCAATTGTATTAACTTCATTAACCTAATAACAAATGCTTAGATACTGAAAAGACTTGTAATTAGCATCCAAAAAAGGTATAATGCTTGTGTCTATCCAATTGAATTCATCATTTTTCTTTTTGTTTTTAATGCGTCCTTTCCTTATATTCCATATATCTTTAAAAAAGGCATCAGGATAGAAATTCGAATAAATACTTTTATGAGTATTTCCTATTAGTTCTTTTCTGATATATTCAGATTTTTCACATTAGATATCTTTAACATTATTTATAATTCCTTTTTCATTTGTGACAGCAATATTGACACTTTGATCCAGTGCAAGTTTATAATCTTCTAGCTCTTTCATGTTTTTATGAAGGGCAATTTGCGTTTCTTTTCGATCATTAATATCTTGAAAACTTCCATTTATTCGGGTTGGATTCCCGTTTATAAATTCGGTTTCACCTATGATTTTTACCCATAAATCATTCCCTTTAGCTGTTCTGATTTTTAATTCTAATTCCCATTTTTGTTCCGTCTGAATTCCTTTTTTAATAATATCTAAAATTTCGTTTCGTCTTTCTTCAAGATTAAAAAAGGAGATGGCATTATCAAGATCTATTTCAAAATCATCCGCTACTTCTAGAATTTCCTTTGTTATTTTAGATAAATTTAAGGTGTAATTTTTTAAATTTAATTCCAATGCACCTAAACGAGCTATGGAATTGACTTTTGACAATAAATCTTCTAATTCCTTTTTATGAGAAATATCGCGAATAGAATATTGAACCGCAGGTTCTCCATCATAATTAATTACTAGGGCTTGGCTTTCTACATAAACGATAGTTCGATCATGGGCAATTAATTTTAATTCAATACTAGGCATAAATTCCCCAATTTTCACTAGTGTTTTTATTCTCTCTAACGTTGTAAAATAACTATCCGGATGAACCCAATCATAAATGGGTTTTCCTAATAAATCTTCAATTGTGTCCACTTTTAAAGTTTTTACCCCCGATGGATTTACATAGATTATTTTTCCATCTCTTTGTACAACAATCGTTTCTGGCGACCATTCTACAAGAGATCGATAACGATCTTCACTTTCTCGAAGTTTTATCTCGGCTAGTTTTCTTTCGGTTATATCCTCGTGAATACCTGACATCATTAGCATGTTTCCGTCATCATCCCATTCATTGACTTTCCCTCTGTCGAGTACCCAAACCCAATGACCGTTTTTGTGTTTCATACGCGACTCGCATTCATAATAATCTACTTCACCATTGAAATACTTTTGAAGTAATAAGTCTGATTTTTTTTTATCCTCAGGATGAGTGAACTTTTTAGCAGTAACCATATTTATTGGCGAAATTTCATCTAGTGTATATCCAATTATATTTGCCCATCGCTCATTATAAATGGTTTTTCCGGTTTGTATGTTATGTCCCCAAATACCGGAATTGCTAACTTCTAATAGTATATCGAGTCTTTGTTGTTTTTTGATTAATGCATTATAAACAGATGCTAATTCCTCCGTTTTTCTTGCTTTTTCTTCATTTTCATAAGCAAGTATAAAGTTAGCATTAGCTAATTCTTCTGCTCTTTTTCTTTTTTCTTTATTTTGAAAAGAAAGTTGCGAATTGGCAATTGCTAATTTCTTTGAGGTTTTTTCTTTCTCCTCATTTTGAAAAGAAAGTAGTGCATTAGTGGCAATTAATTCCTTTGCTTTTTTTTCTTTTTCTTTATTTTGAAAAGAAAGTTGTCGGTTGGCAAGAATTAATTCAGTTGCTATTTTTTCTTTCTCTTCATTTTGAAAAGCAAGTTCTTGAATCATTAATTCTAATTCAATCAAAATTACTTGATGTTCACTTATAAGTCTTTGTATTTCTGATTCTTGAGAATCATAATTGGAGTTTATATTGGCTTTCTCATTTTTGTAATTTTGAAGATCTTTTTTATATAAGTCTACAACAATATGCTGTTTTTTATGCAAATTATTAAGCTCTTTTATAAGCTCTTCTTTGCTTTTGTCAAGTTTTTTCATCCATTAGTAGTATAAAAGTAGGTTATTGATAAGGGGGCTTAATATCCTTCTAAAGATACGTAAAACCCTCAATTACAATTGCTTTTTCTTTCTTTTTAACAAAAAAATGAATTTTGTTTAGGTTCTGCTTTTGTTCATTTATACAGAAATAGTTATAAAGTGACTATCAATTTCTGATTAAAATTTTAATTAGAATCAGAAATTTTTGAAGTAGATAATTAATTTGTGAATTTGTGATTAACTTTTAGGGTGGTCTAAAAGAGTTCTCAAAAATAAAGGAAGTTATTCTGGAATTTGCTGGCTTAAACAATGTAAGGTGCCAAAGCCCCAAATAATATCTATGGCGCTAATACCAATAATTTCTCTGTCAGGAAAACAATCGGAAATTATGTTCAACGCCTTTCTGTCATTGGCGTCGTTGAAAGTAGGTACCAATACACAACGATTCAAAATCAAGAAATTAGCATAACTTGCCGGCAGTCGCAATCCATCAAAATCGATGCGTTTTGGCATTGGCAAAGTCACTATTTTTGGCGATTTCCCGTTTTCTAATTGGGCATTTTGCAAGCGTTTTAAGTTGTCTTGTAAAGGCTTATAATTGTTGTCTTTAGGATCTGTTTCTACTATGGTAATAATGGTATCTTCATTTACAAATCGACATAAATCATCAATATGTCCGTGTGTATCGTCTCCTTCAATTCCGTCGCCAAGCCAAATCACGTTAGTAATTCCTAGATATTCTTTAAAAACAGCTTCGTAATCGGCTTTGGTAAAATTCGGATTTCGAACCTGAATATCCGGATGCATTAAGCATTCTTCCGAAGTTAGTAAAGTTCCTTTTCCGTTCGAATCGATGGCGCCACCTTCAACAATTACGGGTTTTCCATTGTGTAAAACTTGGGTTAAAGGAATATTTAGAAATTCGCCCACTTTAGATGGAACTAATTTATCGAGTTGGATGTTTTTATATTTTGCCCAGCCGTTAAAATTAAAATTTAAGGCTTCACGTTTGGCACCGTTTTTAACAATAATCGGCCCCGAATCGCGCATCCAACTTCGGTTGGTTTTATAAATTAAAAATGAAACATGGTTCATTTCAACCGTAGCTGTTTCGAGCATTTCGGTCACTTTTGCTTTTAGATTTTCATCGGCAACTACTAAAAAAACGGGCTCAAAAGTGGCTACTTTTTTTATAAATTCGACAAAAGCCCATTGAATCGCTTCGTATTTTCCTGGCCAATCTTTACCATTATGCGGAAAACAAAGCAAAATCCCTTGTTGTTTTTCCCATTCGGCGGGGAATCGTCTTGTGTTTGCACTCATAATTAGTCGATGGCTCTTTTTGTAATATCACCAAAAGCATCGATGCGTCGGTCTCTAAAAAACGGCCAATTCTGACGTACATTTTCTTGAAGATCTAAGTCGACTTCGGCAATTAGGATTTCCTCTTTGTCATGTGAGGCTTGCGCCAAAATTTCGCCTTGTGGTCCAGCAATAAACGAAGAACCCCAAAACTGAATTCCTTCAGTATTGGGTAAATATTTTTCTAAACCAATGCGATTTGCAGCTGCAACATAAACGCCATTGGCAACAGCGTGACCTTTCATCACGTTCATCCAAGCGCCGTGTTGGTTTACGCCATATTCGTCTTTTTCTAATGGATGCCAACCAATTGCTGTTGGGTAAAACAGCACTTCGGCACCTTGCAAAGCGGTCAAGCGAGCTGCTTCTGGGTACCATTGATCCCAACAAATTAACGTTCCTATTTTTCCTTTATTCGTAGGAAAAGCTTTGAAACCCAAATCGCCAGGTGTGAAATAGAATTTTTCGTAAAAATGAGGATCGTCCGGAATGTGCATTTTGCGGTATAATCCTGCTTCAGTCCCATCCGTATCAATGATATAAGCGCTATTGTGATAAATTCCCGCCATTCTTCTTTCGAAGAAAGGAACAATAATTACTACGCCTAATTCTTTTGCCAAATTGCTAAATGCTACAAAAGAGGTACTATATAAAGGTTCAGCCAAAGCAAAATTGTCAACATCTTCACTTTGACAAAAATAGTGGCTGCTGTACAATTCCGGTAACGAAATTACTTCGGCACCTTGAGTGGCAGCTTCACGAACCCAACTCAAACATTTCTTTAAGTTGTTTTCGGCAACGTCATTAAGATTCAATTGTATAACCGCAATTTTGTATTTATTCTTTGGCATAAGGCAAAATTTAGATTGCAAAAATAGGAATTTTTATAAAGAGTTGAAGAATGTGAATTGGAAAAGTTTGAACTTAAAAAATATTGTTTTGGAATAAAAAAGCACCAATCTTTCGACTAGTAATTTCTGTCACCTTTTATAAAGTTAAAACATGTGAAAAGGTCATTTAATTTATAGCTATTTTTTTTCTTGAGTTTACTAGTGTGATGTTCATTTGAGTATTTAATTTGTTTACTCAATATTGTTTGTTATATAACCATTTTCAAGGTCTACCAAGTTAAGTTTAATAAAATCTTGAAGGTGTTTTGAGTTTAAATGGTCACAGAAGGACTGTTCGTCTTTAAAACATTCCCAAACAATTATTTTTGTCAGGTCATCTCTTACTTGTTTAATGTCAAACGAAATAGTTCCACTTTCTAGAAGGGTTTGACTTCTTAGTTTTTTAAGTTCAGAAATTACTAAATCAGTTTTTGTAGTGTCTTTAATTTTAAAAATCCCTGTTGAATAAAAATATTCTACTGTTTTTATGGACTCAATTAAGTCCCAAAGGTTACCATATAAATCTTCAAAAACGGCCACAGTTCCATAGTCTTCAATACTTGGTTCTCTAATTATTTTTATATTATTGTCAAGCAAGTTTTGATAGTCTCTTTTAAAATTGTCAGTATTTAAAAAAAGGAAAACTCTTCCGCCTGTTTGGTTCCCAATTCGGCTTTTTTGCTCTGCATTTGAGGCTTTGGCTAATAATAATGAACACTCATTGGCGCCTTTTGGTCTAACTAAAACCCAACGTTTTGTGTCTGAAAGTTCTGTATCTTCAATTAAAGTGAAATGTAGTTTCTGGGTATAAAATTCGATTGCTTTGTCGTAATCATCAATAACAATTGCAATATGTGTCAAATTCTGTTTCATTTTTAATAAGCCGTTTTTGTAATGATTGTCAAATATCTATATTATAATCATACAAATTTAGGAAAATCGAGAGGATTGGGTTGGTGCTAGTGAGTTTTAATTTTCATAGGAGCTCAGTGAACTTTGTTTCTGCTTACAGCGGGAGGGAAGTGGATAGAAAACCAATCATTCTGCTGCTATAAAAAAAGCACCAATCTTTCGACTAGTGCTTGTTTTTAGGTCATTGTGAGCGATAGCGCGGCAATTGCATTAAGTTGCTCAACTTGTTTGCTCTTGTTAGTGTGATTGCTTCGTTCCTTGCAATGACAATTAATGAACCAATTCACTTTGATTTCTGAATACCAATTTCCCGTCGAAGGCGTCAATCAAAACGATGCTATCGGTGGTGATGGTTCCTGCCAAAATCTCTTTTGAGAGTTGGTTCAAAACGTCTCTTTGTATCACTCGTTTTACGGGTCTGGCGCCAAATTGCGGATCGTAACCTTTCTCGGTTAAATAGGCAATGGCTTCCGGAGTGGCGTCCATGGTGATACCTTGTTGCGCGAGCATTTTGGTCACGGATTTCAGTTGTAAGCCTACAATTTGCGCAATATTTGCGTTGGTAAGCGGCGTAAACATTACAATTTCATCAATACGATTGATAAATTCTGGACGAACGGTTTGTTTCAATAATCCCAAAACTTCCACTTTTGCGGCTTCGGTTGTGGCCTCGATACTGCCTTTGAGATTGTCGAATTTCTCCTGAATAATCTGGCTTCCCATATTCGAAGTCATGATGATAATTGTATTTTTAAAATCGGCTAATCGTCCTTTATTGTCCGTCAATCTTCCTTCGTCTAAAACTTGCAACAGGATATTAAAAGTGTCGGGATGCGCTTTTTCGATCTCGTCCAACAATATCACGGAATAGGGTTTTCTACGCACGGCTTCGGTCAATTGTCCGCCTTCGTCATAGCCTACATATCCTGGAGGCGCACCTACGAGGCGGCTCACGCTATGGCGTTCTTGGTATTCGCTCATGTCGATTCGGGTCATGGCGTTTTCATCATCGAATAAATATTCGGCTAAGGCTTTGGCTAATTCGGTTTTTCCCACACCGGTTGTTCCAAGAAAAAGGAAGGTTCCCACAGGTTTTTTCATGTCCTGTAATCCGGCGCGGCTTCTACGAACGGCGTCGCTCACGGCTTCAATGGCTTCTTCCTGACCTACAACTCTACGGTGCAATTCGTCTTCGAGTTTCAAAAGTTTTTCTCTTTCGCCCTGCAGCATTTTTGTCACGGGAATTCCAGTCCATTTGGCGACTACTTCGGCAATATCTTCGCGGGTGACTTCTTCTTTTATCAAAGATTTTCCATCTGTTTGATCTTCTACCAATTGTTTTTGTAAAGTATCCAATCGCTCTTGGGCTTCTTTAATTTTTCCGTAACGAATTTCGGCTACTTTTCCGTAATCGCCATCGCGTTCGGCACGTTCGGCTTCGTATTTGAAATCCTCGATTTCAGTTTTTACGTTTTGAATGGTATCGACAACGTCTTTCTCTGATTTCCATTTGGAATATATTTTGTTACGATCGTCTTTTAGGTTGGCCAAATCCATGCCTAAAATTTTAAGTTTGCTTTCGTCTTTTTCGCGTTTAATGGCAGCAATTTCGATTTCCAGTTGCATGACTTTTCGATCTAAAACGTCCAATTCTTCGGGTTTCGAATTAATTTCCATTCGGATTTTCGAAGCCGCTTCGTCCATTAAATCAATGGCTTTATCCGGCAAGAAACGATTGGTGATATACCGTTGTGACAATTCGACAGCCGCAATAATAGCGTCGTCTTTTATCTGAACTTTATGATGGGTTTCATATTTTTCCTTGATTCCACGAAGAATCGAAATCGCACTTTCGGTATCGGGTTCTTCGATAATTATTTTTTGAAAACGACGTTCGAGAGCTTTGTCTTTCTCGAAATATTTTTGATATTCGTCCAAAGTGGTTGCACCGATGGCTCGCAATTCGCCACGAGCCAAAGCTGGTTTCAGGATATTTGCCGCATCCATCGCACCTTCGCCACCACCAGCGCCTACGAGCGTGTGAATTTCGTCTATGAAAAGCACAATATCACCTTCGGCAGCAGTGACTTCTTTCACGACCGATTTTAGACGTTCTTCGAATTCGCCTTTGTATTTTGCTCCGGCAATCAAAGCGCCCATATCCAATGAAAAGACGATTTTGTCTTTCAGATTATCCGGTACATCGCCATCCACGATTCGGTGTGCTAAACCTTCGGCAATGGCCGTTTTACCCACTCCGGGTTCTCCCACAAGCATCGGATTGTTTTTGGTTCTACGCGTCAAAATTTGTAAAACCCGACGAATTTCTTCGTCACGCCCAATAACGGGATCTAGTTTTCCTGCTCGTGCTAATTCGTTCAGGTTTTTGGCATATTTATTCAAGGAATTATAGGTTTCCTCCGCTGATGCCGAAGTTACTCTTTCGCCTTTTCGAAGTTCATCAATGGCGGCTTTCAATCCTTTTTCGGTAACGCCTTGGTCTTTTAAAATTTGCGCCACTTTACTTTTCGACGCAAATATGGCCAAGATTAAATGCTCAATCGAAACGAATTCGTCGTTCATTTTCTTAGCGATAATTTCCGATTCGTTAAGGGTTGTGTTTGCTGATCTGGAAAGCATAATTTCGCCGCCGCTCACTTTCGGGAAGCTTTGAATAGTGCTGTCTAAAATTTGTTGAAACAACGGAACATTTACATTTAGTTTTTTCAGAATAAAAGGAGCTACATTTTCATCGACTTCAAAAATTGCCTTAAAAATGTGTTCGTTTTCTATTTGTTGTTGTCCAAAACTCTGCGCCAATTGCTGCGATAGCTGAATGGCTTCTTGCGATTTGATAGTAAATTTATTGATGTTCATTTTACTTATAGTTTAAAGTTGAATGTAAGTTTCTAAGTTTTTGTAATAATATAACAAATGGCATTCCACAGTTAAAGTTACGACAAAATGACTGATTATATAGGAATTTTTCGATTAATAATTTAAGGTATTTTACTTGTAAATAACTAGTTATTAGATATATTTTTAAAGAGTATAACCTTTGTAAATGTTTTAAATTTTGATAAAGGTTATAGAAAAAAAGAGCCACGAATTCTCGAATTATTTAAAATTCGAGAATTCGTGGCGATAAGATAGAGTCAAAAATGAATTTTCTTTTAGAAAGAATCTCTCATCTTCCTCTTTATTTCTTCCAAACACAAATTATTAATACTTCCTTCGTGGGTATGTTTGGTCTCTTTTGGCGATTGGAAAGTACCGTTTTCCAATTGTTCGGCAACAGCTTTGTAGGCGTCTCTAAAAGGAATTCCCGCAACTACCATTTCGTTTAAAGTATCAACTGTAAAGAGGTAATTGTATTTCGGATCGTCCAGAATATAGTCTTTTACTTTGATGTCTTTTATAGAGAAAATAGCAATATCCAAACAGGCTTTTAGGTTTTGAATCGCAGGAAATAAACCTTCTTTCAACAATTGTAAATCCCTGTGATAACCGCTTGGTAAGTTGTTCGTAATTAGTGTAATTTCATAAGGCAACGCTTGAATCTTGTTGCATTTTCCACGAATTAATTCAAAAACATCAGGGTTTTTCTTGTGGGGCATAATGCTAGATCCTGTTGTAAGATGCGCTGGCAAACTGATAAAATCAAAATTCTGACTCATATACAAACACACATCCATAGAAAATTTAGCCAAAGTTGCAGCAACGCTACTCATTGCAAAAGCCACTGTTTTTTCTGATTTTCCACGGCTCATTTGCGCCGCAACCGAATTGTATTTTAAGGTTTCAAAGCCTAATTCTTTGGTTGTAAAAGTTCTATTGATAGGAAATGAACTTCCGTAACCCGCAGCGGAACCTAATGGATTTTGATCCACAATTTTCAAAGCGGCATTCAGCATGGTAATATCGTCAATCAGGGTTTCAGCATAAGCAGAAAACCACATTCCGAAAGAAGACGGCATCGCAATTTGCAAATGCGTATAACCTGGTAACAACACATTTTGGTGTTCTTCGGCAGATTCCATTAGCAAGTCAAAAAGAGTTTGAACTTGCACTTTAAATTCTTTTACAACGTCTTTTAAATATAAATTAACGTCGACTAAAACTTGGTCGTTACGAGAACGAGCGGTGTGGATTTTCTTTCCGGCATCGCCTAGTTTTATAGTCAATAAATATTCTATTTTAGAATGAACATCTTCAAAACTATCTTCGATTTCGAAATCGCCTTTTTCAGCATCAATAATGATATCTTCTAAAGCGAGAACCAAAGAATCAGTTTCTTCGTCTGTTAAAAGTCCTATTTGTCCCAACATTTTAGCATGTGCGATAGAACCCAAAGCATCGTATTTGGCTAGGACCAAGTCGAGTTCGCGGTCGTTTCCAACGGTGAAATGTTCGATTTGTTTATCTGTTGGTATTCCTTTTTCCCAAAGTTTCATAATTAGATTTTTTAGATTATTGGACTACATAGAATATTAGATTTTTAGACTTTCTAAGAAGTCTAAAAAAGTCTAAAATCTAAGAAGTCTTAAAAAAGAAGTCTGTTAATATTTTAATATATAAATCGACTCCTTCTTCTATTTCGTTGATGAATATAAATTCGTTTGCCGAGTGCGAACGCAAGCTTTCTCCAGGTCCTAGCTTCAAAGATTGGCAACTGATTACCGATTGATCCGAAAGGGTAGGGGATCCGTAAGTGGTTCTTCCTAAAGCGATTCCGGCTTGAACTAATCCGTGCGCAACAGGAATAGAAGACGCATTTAAGTGCATCGATCTTGGCGTAACTTCGGCAGCTACATTTGCTTTTACCGTGTCTAAAATTTCCTGATTGTTATAGCGATCATTCACCCGAATATCGATAACCAAATGGCATTCGGCAGGAACAACATTGTGTTGTTTTCCGGCAGAAATTTGAGTTACGGTCATTTTTACAGGACCTAAAACATCGGATATTTTTGCGAATTCGAAGGTTTTAAACCATTCAATTACGGGCATTGCATTGTATATTGGATTGTCTGGATTGTTGTGTGCGGCGTGACTGGCAGTGCCTTTTACAACTACATCAAGCACTAATAATCCTTTTTCGGCTACGGCTAATTGCATTAATGTTGGTTCGCCAATGATGGCACAATCCAATTCAGGTAAATGTTTCAAAACGCTGTTTAAACCATTTTTTCCGCTGCTTTCTTCTTCTGCCGAAGCTACCATTACCATATTATAAGGTAAGTTTTCTGCGGCATAAAAATGAGTAAAAGTAGCTATAAGTGAAACTAAACAACCGCCGGCATCATTGCTTCCGAGACCAAATAATTTGCCATCTTCTACAATCGCTTCAAACGGATCTTTTGTATAACCTTGATTTGGTTTTACGGTATCGTGGTGCGAGTTAAGTAAAAGTGTTGGTTTGGCTTTGTCGAAATTCTTGTTGAAAGCCCAAATATTGTTGTTTTCTCTCTCGAAAGGAATTTTATTTTGGTTGAACCAATTTTCGATTAAAAGTGCAGTTTTATCTTCTTCGCTCGAAAACGAAGGAGTTTCAATCAGTGCTTTTAACAGGGCAATGGATTCTTGAGTAAGGGTTGCTATGTTTTTCATATTTATTTTAGCCACGAATTTATTAATTGAATTGAAATATAAAATTTGTGTAAATCTGTTAAATCTGTGTTTAAGTTTTTATAATTCTATACTGGTGCAAATTGCCTTTTTATCTTTCAACATTCTATGGTGACCAATTCGTATTTTTTGAACTCCTTTTGACAAACTATTGAAACAGTTGTCCAATTTAGGAATCATTCCAGAATGAATCGCTTTTTCGGCTTTTAATTTGGAATATAATTCTTGGTTTATGTTTTCTATTACTGACGAATCATCTTCGGCATCGTATAAAACACCTGGTTTTTCGAAGCAATAGTTTAAGGTAACTTCAAATACTTCCGAAGCTGCAATGGCTAATTCGCTGGCAATTGTATCGGCATTGGTATTCAATAATTGTCCTTTTTTATCGTGCGTTATGGCACAAAAAACAGGAACAATACCGTTCAAAATTAAAGTTTCTAATAAAGGGGTATTCACTTTTTGCACATCGCCCACAAAGCCATAATCAATCGTTGGATGATTTCTTTTTGTCGACTGAATCAAATTCCCATCGGCTCCAGAAAACCCCATTGCATTCGTGTTAATGGCTTGTAATTGAGCCACGATATTTTTGTTGATTTCACCTGCATAAATCATCACAACAACATCAAGCATGGGTTGGTCTGTAATTCGTCTACCATCAATCATTTGAGGAGTTAAACCAATACTTTGCGCCATTTTTGTAGCCGATTTTCCGCCACCGTGAACAAGGATTTTGTACCCTTCAATGTTTGAAAAATCAGAAAGAAACTGCGCTAATTCCGTTGGATTATCGATGATGTTTCCACCAATTTTTATGATGGAAATGCTTTTGGCTTTTGGCTTTTGGCTTTTGGCTTCTGGAATCATTTTTACTATTTTAAAGTCTTTTCTCTATTTTCTAAAATCTTCTTCAAAACTAATTGAGCCGAATACGTTCTATTATTCGCTTGTTCGATGACAATTGAATTCTCACTGTCAATCACTTCGTCTGTAACAATCATATTTCTACGAACGGGTAAGCAGTGCATGAATTTGGCATTATTCGTCAATTTCATCTTATCGGCAGAAACGGTCCAATTAGGATCCGAATTGGTGATTTGTCCGTATTCTTTATAATTACTCCAGTTTTTAGCATAGATAAAATCGGCATTTTCAAAAGCCTTATTTTGGTCGTATTCAATTTTGGAATCTTTCGTAAACTCAGGATTTAGCTCGTAGCCTTCAGGATGCGTAATCACAAAATCCATATCTTGCTTTTGCATCATTTCCACAAACGAATTCGGTACCGCTTGTGGCAACGCTCTTGGATGTGGCGCCCAAGTCAAAACTACTTTCGGTCTGTGTTTGGTTTTGTGTTCTTCCATCGTAATGGCGTCAGCAAGGGATTGCAAAGGGTGACCGGTACAACCTTCCATATTCACAATCGGAACGCTAGCATATTTCATAAAACCAGCCAAAACAGTTTCGGCATTGTCTTTTTCTTTGTCTTTTAATCCCGCGAAAGCTCTGATAGCAATAATATCGCAATATTGCGAAATAACTGCTGCTGCTTCTTTAATATGTTCCGAAGCTCCAGAATTCATAATGGCACCGTCTTCGAATTCGAGTGTCCAACCTTCGTTGGTAAAATTCATGACCATCACGTTCATACCCAAATTCAAGGCCGCTTTTTGCGTACTCAAACGGGTTCTCAAACTCGGATTAAAAAACAACATTCCTAATGTCTTGTTCTTTCCTAATTTTTTATGTTTAAGCGGATTTTTTTTAATTTTCAACGCTTCTTTCACCCATTCTTCGAGTGAATCTATATTTTGTACGGAGGTAAAGTTCATTGTAATTCTTGTTTAATCGGTTATTTGTTGAATCGATTAACCGAATTACCGATTAACCGAATTAACATTTTTATATAATCTTCGTAAAAGCAATTTCGCCTTTCAACGCTTTTAAAATAAAATTATCTTCCAAGCCGTTGATGATCCAAGTTTCGATGTTGGCTGCTTTGGCAATAGCCGCAGAATCGATTTTGGATTGCATGCCGCCCGTTCCGTGAGAAGATTTCGAATCGCCAATTTCCTTTTGCAAAAGCTGTAAATCCGTTACTAATTCAATAGTTTCAGGAAATTCGTCGTCGAAAGTTGCTTTGGTGTAAATTCCGTTCGTATTTGTTGCAATTATCAGAATGTCAACGTTTAATAAAACCGCCGTTAAAGCCGCTAATTTATCGTTATCGCCAAACTGAATTTCATCCGTGGCAACGGTGTCATTTTCATTAATAATTGGTATGTAATTATTTTTAACCAATACATTAATTGTATTGACGATATTGTCTTTGGTTTGTTTTTTTTCGAAATCGGAATAGGAAAGCAAACATTGAGATGTATATAGCCCTAAATCACCAAAATTTTCATTGTAAATCCGCATTAAATGAGGTTGACCAATAGATGCTAAAGCTTGTTTTATAAAAACATCTTTGTCGTGATTGTCTAGTTTTACAAACTGTTTTGCTGCTGCAATGGCACCAGAACTCACGATTATAAATTCATATTCGTCTTGTAAAGCGGCAATTTGCATACCAATATCCTCAATCTTTCCTCTCGAAATATGATTGGTTTCCTTGGTGAGCGTGTTGCTGCCTAACTTTAATAAGATTCTTTTTTTTGCCATATTATTTAATTTAAAAATTGAAGGATTTAAAAATTTAAAAATTTATTTATCCTCATTTTTTAATACTTCAATCTTTTAATCTTTCAATTTTTATCTAACCTGTCCTTCTCCGTAAATATACCATTTATTAGTAACCAAATGCTGCAAACCTATTGGGCCGCGTTGGTGCAATTTGTCCGTACTTATCGCCAATTCTCCGCCCAATCCAAATTGTCCCCCATCGGTAAATCGAGTAGAAGCATTTTGATACACTGCCGCGCAATCTACTTGCTCCATAAATTGTTGGGCAATTGCGTTGTTTTTGGTAATAATCGAAGCCGAATGTCCGCCACTGTACTTGTTGATTTTTGCAATCGCTTCTTCGTCCGAATTTACGATTCCAATAACAATTTTATAATTTAAAAACTCTTCATACCAAATCAAATCGGATTCGATTGGAGGAACATTTGTTGCTTTTGAAATGCTTTCGTCACCCAAAACTTCAACATTATATTTATGTAATTCAGTAACCAAATTAGTTGCGAAATCCTGCCAATTCTCTAAATTTGAATCAATTAATACTTTATCCAATGCATTACAAACACCTATATTTGTTGTTTTTCCATTGATAATAATGTCTAGTGCTTTTTGCAAATCAGCTTCTTTGTTTATATAAACGAAATTATTTCCACGACCGCTGATAATCACTGGGCAAGTTGCGTGTTTCTTGGTAAAAGCAATTAATTGTTCGCCACCACGAGGAACGATTAAATCGACTTTTTGTGTTGGTTTCTCTAAAAATGCCTGAGTTTCGTCTCGATTATAATTCAAATATTCGACCCAATCCGTTGAAATGTTATTTGCTGATAAAGCTTGATGCCACAATTCTACAATTTTCAAATTCGACAATAAAGATTCTTTTCCGCCTTTCAACAAAATCTTATTTCCCGATTTAAAAGCGATTCCACCAGCTTCAACTGTTACGTCAGGTCTGGATTCGTAAATAATCATTATTGTTCCAAAAGCGGCTGTTTTGTTGATGATTTTCAGACCGTTTTCGTGGCCGAAATTGAATCGTTCCACTCCAACAGGATCTTCTTGGCTTGCCAATTGTTGCATGGATAAAATCATTCCGTCAATTTTGGAATCATCAACGAGCAAACGCTTTTCCATAGCCAAATCTTCCCCAGAATAATTGCTCAAATCCTGTTGATTCACCGTTTTAATGTTGGCTCTTTCTTGTTCAAGAAGTACTGCCATACGATTTAAAACAGCATTTCTTTTTTCTATTGATAATAATGTGTTCATTTTTATGATTTTAATTCTGCCAAAGCTTCTTTTAAGGCGATAATAAATTGATCTATTGCTTCTTTTTTGATTGTCAATGGCGGAAGGATTCTCAATAAATTTTTATTGTTAGCGTTTCCGGTAAAAATATGCTTGTCGATAATCAGTTTTTTTCGTAATTCAGAAACATCAAAAGCAAATTCAGCACCCAGCATTAATCCTTTTCCTTTTACTTTAATCACTTCTGGAACTGCTTTGATGGCTTCCAAGAAATAGGCATAAACATCATTCACGTTATCCATTAAATTCTCTTTTTCCATTACTTCAAGAACAGCAATTCCTGCGGCACAAGCAAGATGGCTTCCGCCAAATGTTGTCCCCAATAATCCGTAACTTGATGTGAATTTGGGTGAAATCATGATTCCACCAATCGGGAAACCGTTCCCCATTCCTTTGGCAAGACAAATAATATCCGCTTTAATTCCGTGATGTTGATGCGCGAAAAACTTTCCGCTTCTTCCATAACCCGATTGTACTTCGTCCAAAATAAGAACGACATCATAGGCTTCACAAACTTTTTCCAAAGCTTGAAAAAACTCCGTTGTTCCTTCGTCTAAACCACCAACACCTTGGATTCCCTCGATAATGACGCAAGTAACATCGCCTTTTTTCAATTCGGCTTCCACCAAATCAATATTATTCAAAGGCAAGAAAGTAACCACTTGTTGTGCATTAATTGGCGCAACAATTTTTTTGTTATCGGTAACAGCAACTGCCGCCGAAGTTCTTCCGTGAAAAGCATTATCAAAAGAAATTACACGTGATCTTCCGTTGTGAAAAGAGGCTAATTTTAGCGCATTTTCATTAGCTTCGGCACCAGAACTACACAAGAATAAAGTGTAATCTTCGTGACCTGAAAGTTTGCCTAATCTCTCTGCAAGTTCCACTTGTAAAGGATTTTGGATTGCATTGGAATAAAACCCAATATTATCCAACTGATTCTTTAATTTGGCAACATAATCCGGATGTGTATGACCAATAGAAATCACACCGTGACCGCCATATAAATCAAGATATTCCACTCCGTTTTGGTCTGTAATTGTGTAATCAAGCGCTTTTACAGGCGTGATAGGGTATAATGGGTAAACGTTGAATAAGTTCATTTTTTTTATGTTTAATTGGTTAATCGTTAATTGGGTTAATCGATTAAACACTTAACCGATTAACCAAATCAACTTTTTTAAAACCCGCTTGGTTTCAAATGTAATCCTGTGCTTTCGTCTAATCCAAACATTAAATTCATGTTCTGTATGGCTTGTCCCGAAGCACCTTTTGTTAAATTATCAATAACAGAAGTGATTAAAAGCCGGTTTCCTTTTTTCATTAAACTGATAATACATTTGTTCGTTTGCACCACTTGTTTCATATTTATGGCAGTCGTGGTAACGGTTACAAAGGGTTGGTCTTTGTAAAAAGCTTGGTATTTTGCTAAAATATCTTCTAGACTTTCTTCGATAGTTGTATACAAAGTGGCGAAAATTCCTCTGGCAAAATCGCCTCTATTCGGTACAAATATCAATTCGTTTTGATATGCTGCTTGCAACTGATTCACACTTTGGTTTATTTCACCCAAATGTTGATGGTCGAAAGCTTTATAATGCGACATATTATTGGATCTCCAACTGAAATGCGTCGTTTCCGAAGGGGTAACTCCAGCGCCGGTACTTCCTGTTGTAGCGTTGATATGCACGTCGGTTGTTAATAAATTATGCTTCGCCAAAGGTAATAAGGCGAGTTGAATTGCAGTTGCAAAACAACCGGGATTGGCGATAAATTGTGCATTTTTAATTTCCGATTTATTCAATTCTGGTAAACCATAAACGAATGATTTTCCATCAAAATTATGGTCTTTTGTCAAACGGAAATCATTTCCTAAATCGATGATTTTGGTATGACTTGCAAATTGATTCTGTTCTAAAAAAGCTTTCGATTTTCCGTGACCTAAACATAAGAAAACAACATTCACATTGGGATTCACGGTGTCAGTAAAATTCATTTCGATATCGCCAAGCAAATCATAATGTGCTATCGAAAGTGGTTTTCCAGCATTTGTGGTGCTGTAAACAAAATCCAATTTTGCATTGGGGTGAAACATCAATATTCTGATGAGTTCGCCCGCCGTGTAACCTGAACCGCCAATTATTCCAATATTAATCATAATTATTTAGATTTTAGATTTTAGATTTTAGATTTTTGATTTTAGAAGTAAGGTATTTCAACCCAATCTGAAATCAAAAATCTGAAATCAAAAATCATCAATTTATTTTATTCGTGAGTCAATTTATTTACTGATGAAAATATATTTTGTGCATTCCCTAAAATCTTGATAAATCCTTTGGCATCGTCCGATGTCCAAGCGTTGTTCATTTCGCCATATTGTCCAAAACCAGTATTCATCAAATCATTTGCAGATTCGATTCCGTCCAATGAAAAGTGATACGGTTTCAAAGAAACGGTTACTGTTCCGTTTACCGTTTCTTGAGTTGATTCTAAGAAAGTTTCGATGTTTCTCATAACAGGATCAAGAAATTGACCTTCGTGAAATAACATTCCGTACCAGTTTCCTAGTTGTTCTTTCCAATATTGTTGCCATTTTCCAAGCGTATGTTTCTCTAATAAATGGTGCGCTTTGATGATGATAATTGGAGCAGCGGCTTCAAAACCAACTCTTCCTTTAATTCCTATTATGGTATCGCCAACGTGAATATCTCTACCAATTGCGAAAGCATTTGCTAGTTTTTCAACAGCGACAATATTGTTAGATGGTTTGTCTTTTTTGCCATTTACTGCAACTAATTGCCCTTTTTCGAATTCTAAAGTTACTTTTTCTTCGCCTTCTTTTGTCAATTGAGAAGGATACGCTTCGCTAGGCAACGGAAGATTTGAAGAAAGTGTTTCTTTTCCACCAACGCTTGTTCCCCACAATCCTTTGTTGATTGAATATTGTGCTTTTTCCCAAGAATAATGCACACCATTTTTAGCTAAATAATCCACTTCTTCTTGACGCGATAATTTCAAGTCACGAATAGGAGTGATGATTTCAATTTCTGGAGCGATGGTTTGGAAAATTAAATCAAAACGAATTTGGTCATTTCCTGCACCTGTACTTCCGTGAGCAATGGCGGTTGCACCCACTTTTTTGGCATATTTTATAGCTTCAATAGCTTGAAAAACACGTTCAGCACTTACGGATAATGGATAGGTGTTGTTTTTTAATACATTTCCATAAATTAAATACTTGATGGCTTTGTCATAATATTTGTCTACAATAGTTAGGTTCGCGTGTTGTGCGCTTCCTAATTCGTAGGCTCTTTCTTCGATTACATTTAACTCGGCTTCATCAAATCCACCAGTATTGATCAATACAGTATGAACTTCGTATCCTTTTTCGTTTTTCAAATATTTTAGACAGTAAGAAGTGTCTAATCCTCCGCTATAGGCTAATACTACTTTTTTCATAATTAATTTTTTTTCCTCCCCCCGACCCCTCCGAAGGAGGGGGAGCCGTTACCGGTAAAGGGGAATTTTATTTGTTTATACTTATTATTTTCTTTATTCCCTCCCCTTCGGGGCGGGTTGGGGCGGGGATTATTTTTTCAAAAATAATGCTTGTTTTATTTCTTTTAATCTATTCCAAATCCGGACGTTGAACGGATGTTTTGGTGGGTTTTTTGGCTTTTCTTTTGGGTCATAAAGCATCCCTGTACACAGACACATTTTATTCTCTTTGCTTTTTAAGATTTCATAATTAGTACATGTTTGGCATCCTTTCCAAAAACTAGGGTCTGTTGTCAATTCCGAAAAAGGAACTGGTTTGTAACCCAAATCCGAATTTATTTTCATTACTGCCAATCCAGTTGTGATTCCAAAAACTTTAGCATCTGGATATTTTTTCAACGAGTAATCAAAAACGAATGATTTAATTTTTTTTGCTAATCCCAAATTTCTATAATCAGGATGAACTATTAATCCAGAATGAGCTACAAATTTGCCATGTTGCCAACTTTCGATGTAACAAAACCCTGCAAATTTACCATCGATTAAAGCAATAACCGCATCGCTATTTTCCATCTTTTTTTGAATATATTCAGGTGTTCTTTTTGCAATACCAGTTCCTCTCAATCGTGCAGAGGATTCTATGGTTTCGCATATTTCTTGCGAAAATTTATAATGTTCTTCCTGAGTAACAACGATAACTATCTTCATTTCAAGAGTTGAATTTTTGGTTTAAAAATGATGCGTTAATTAATCTTGAAAAAGTTTTGCAATTATTTGAGAAAATGCAAATTGAACGATACCCTGATAAATTGAAAATAATGCTATTTTCAGGATATAAAAATCCAAATAATAATTGTAATGATTTCAAAATGATAAAAATGAAATATGAATAATAAATAAACACTGTGCTGGAGACTATAGTTTTAGCATCCGTACTTCGGGAGAAGTCGTTGGTTTTTTTATCCGTGAGAAAGAAGTAATATGTACACTTTTTATATTCATTGGTGCAAATTTACGATTAATTTATTAAATCAATAGATTTTTTTTCTAACAAAAGTAAAAGTTATTGTTAATTTTTCTAGAATACTACGCTTTAAAACTTAGCTTTTTGTGACTAATAGTTTATCTATAATTAATTTCTAAATGCATTTCTAAGGAATAGATTTTTGAGTTTGTCTTTGAAAATTTCACCAGTATTAAAAATCATATCTTCATTGGTTGGAAACAAAAGTGCTCTTTTATCAAAATTATAATAATAATTATCGTCAGACGCTCTACGGTCGCCTTTGAAAGTAGAGAAAACATTTTCAAAAACATATTCACTACTTAATGGAAAAGATTGTATTAACAGATTTTTTCTATAATCGACATAATCCACTTTTGCAATTATTTGGCTCGTTTTGAGTTGTCTCGTTTCGTAAATTCGAACGTTTATCGTTCTTATGTTATCCACTAGAACAGGCTTTCCCGATCTATCTAAAACTTCTTTTCCATTAGCATCTAAGAGTCTCTTTTGACCGTCCTTTATTTGACGTTCCTTAATGAATTCTCTCTCGTTCATTTGCTCTGGCGAAATATATATTTCTCTAAAATAAACTACCATTCCGTAATCATAATCGATGCCTTTATGTTTGTCACCGTGGTAAATGGTCCATTTGTCATTCAAACCATAGGTGTTAAAATCCAATAATTCATTGAGTAAACGACCTGGAATAATCATGTTTGTTTCGTTTCTCATCGTAACGCTCACATAATCGGTTCCTTTAAAATGAGCTTCGTCCAAGAGGTCTAAAATGTTCTTATAATTGGGATTTATCTGGTTTAAATAAGTCAAATCATCGAAAGCTTTACGATAATTCATTTTATCGGAAGTCGCCATCAATAATTTTGAATTGTTATAAAGATAATTTGATAAATTATTTTTGGTTGTAATGATTTGGTCATTATAATTATCGAAAGGGAAAATAGCATTTCTACCTTCTTTCAATACCTTTAAAGGCAGTAAAGGTTTTATTTTTTCCTGACGGTCATTTAGCAATAAATAGGTATTGAATATTTTCTCAAAGTTGGCTGGATTTCGCTCTTTTTCCCATAAGCTAAGGGAATTCAAATCACGTTCTTTGGCTTTGGCGAAAGCCTCTTCAAGTAAATAAACATAATCTTGGTTTCCTTTTTTGTCTTTATTTGAACGTAAACTCGCAACCGAATTGGCGATTGCCTCATCGTAATTTCCAGCACTTAATAAAAATTGAGTTTGTTTAACTCCACAAGAAATCAGTATTAAAAAAGCTATAATAAAAAAGAGTTTTTTCATCTAAAAATTTATTACAAATTTATCATATAATTTGGCTATGGTCTAAAAAATGTTTTTGTTTTTTAGCCACAGATTTAAAAAATTACCACAGATTTTTTATTATTGGAAAGAAATAATCGTTTTGATCTTTTAAATCTATGGCAATAGAAATTTAAGTCAATTAGGTTTTTTTTATAACTTTTATATACAAATTTCAGAAAAAATTCCTAGAACTATTTCAATCCTTAATATTTGGACAAAAAAATCCGACAATTAAAAATGTCGGATTATATAGAAATAAATTAAATTTTTATTTTCTCACAAATGGAGGAAGTAACTTGCAAGAAACTTCTCCAAAACCAATTTGTAAACCGTTATTTTTACAAAAACCTTTAAAAATAACAGTGTCACCATCATTTATGAATTTACGTTCGGTTCCATCATTTAGTTTTATAGGATTTTTTCCTCCCCAGCTCAATTCGAACATCGAACCATAGCTTTCGGGTGTTGGCCCAGAAATAGTTCCAGAACCCATCATATCACCCGAATTTACTCGACATCCATTGGAAGTGTGATGTGCTAATTGCTGGCTCATAGACCAATACATATACTTAAAATTAGATTTTGAAACTATTGTTTCTACTCCGTTTTCGGGTTGAATGGTAATTTCTAAATTAATATCGAAGGTATTCTTGCCTTTTAATTGTAAATAAGGAAATGGTGCTGGATCTTGTTTTGGACCTTTAGTTCTGAAGGGTTCTAAAGCATCCATCGTAATAATCCAAGGTGAAATAGAAGTTGCAAAATTCTTCGATAAGAAAGGACCTAGAGGTACCGATTCCCATTTTTGAAGATCACGCGCCGTCCAATCATTCATTAATACCATTCCAAAAATATAATCTTCGACTTCGCTAATAGGAATATTTTCTCCCATAATATTAGCGTCGGTGGTAATAAAGGCAGTTTCTAATTCGAAATCTACGCATCTAGAAGGGCCAAAAACAGGGGTTTCTTCTCCATATGGCAGTGTTTGTCCTAAAGGCCTGTGTACCGGAATCCCTGACGGTATTATAGAAGAACTTCTGCCATGATAAGCAACTGGTAAATGATGCCAATTAGAAAATAAAGCATTTTCAGTTACCCCAAGAATTTTACCAATATTGGTTGCATGTTCTTTATTAGAATAAAAATCAGTGTAATCGCCTATAAGAACCGGTAATTGCATTTCTACATCTATGATATTAAAGATGATGATATCTTTATCTTTTTCGTTATCCCGTAATTTAGGATTTTTTTCATCAAAAATATCAGCAATACGATTGCGAACTAATCGCCACGTTTTTTTACCATCAGAAATGAAGTCATTTAAGGTGTCTTGCATGAACATATCGTCAGTTAATTCGATTCCTTCAAAGTAATTTAATTGTTGTAAAGCTCCCAAATCTATGGCGTAATCGCCAATTCGAGTTCCTACAGTCACCACATTTTCTTTGGTAAGGAAAACGCCAAAAGGAATATTCTGAATAGGAAAGTCACTAGTAGCGGGTACTTCTAGCCAAGACTTTCTAATGATATTATTAGCTGTTATCGGCATACAATTGTTGATTATTTTGTTAAGAATTACTCAACAAATATATTATAATGGGACAGTTTACCAAACGTTTTTTTGTATTTTTGCTTCAAATTAACTAAAATCAAAGAAATGCAACGCGACGAACAAATTTTTGACCTTATTTTAGAGGAACAAGACAGACAAATTCACGGACTAGAATTAATAGCTTCGGAGAACTTTGTAAGTGATGAAGTAATGGAAGCAGCTGGTTCTGTTTTGACTAATAAATATGCCGAAGGTTATCCTGGAAAAAGATACTACGGTGGTTGTGAAGTAGTAGATGTTATAGAACAAATTGCTATTGATCGTGCCAAAGAATTATTTGGCGCAGAATATGCAAACGTACAACCACACTCTGGTTCTCAGGCAAATACGGCTGTTTACCACGCTTGTATTAAACCGGGCGACAAAATTTTAGGTTTTGATTTGTCTCACGGTGGACACTTAACTCATGGTTCGCCAGTCAATTTTTCAGGTCGTTTATATACTCCTTCATTTTATGGTGTAGATAAAGAAACGGGGAGATTAGATTATGATAAAATTCAAGAAATTGCTACTAAAGAGCAACCAAAATTAATCATTGCAGGAGCTTCAGCTTATTCTCGTGATATGGATTTTGAGCGATTTAGAGTAATTGCAGATAGTGTTGGCGCTATTTTATTAGCTGATATTTCTCATCCTGCTGGGCTTATCGCCAAAGGTTTGCTGAATGATCCATTGCCACATTGTCATATTGTTACCACAACTACACACAAAACATTACGTGGTCCTCGTGGTGGTTTGATCTTGATGGGTAAAGATTTTCCAAATCCATTTGGTTTAACCACTCCAAAAGGAGAAGTTAGAATGATGTCTTCATTATTAGACCTTGCTGTTTTTCCTGGAAATCAAGGTGGTCCGTTGATGCATATTATTGCGGCAAAAGCTGTAGCTTTTGGCGAAGCTTTAAAAGATGAGTTCTTTACGTATGCGATGCAATTACAAAAAAATGCAAATGCTATGGCGGATGCTTTTGTAAAAAGAGGATACGAAATAATTTCTGGAGGTACGGATAATCACATGATGTTGATTGACTTGAGAAACAAAAATATTTCAGGAAAAGATGCCGAAAATGCTTTGGTAAAAGCAGAAATTACAGTAAATAAAAATATGGTTCCTTTTGATGATAAATCACCATTTGTAACTTCAGGAATTCGTGTTGGAACTGCAGCAATTACCACTCGTGGTCTAGTTGAAGAAGATATGGAAACTATTGTTGCCCTGATCGATAGGGTTTTAGTAGATCATACTAATGAAGACGTTATCGAAGCAGTAGCAAATGAAGTAAATGAAATGATGAGCGAAAGAGCGATCTTCGTTTACTAAAAAAGTTATAAATATAGAAGGTTATACGTTTAGTGATTTTGCTAAAGTATAACCTTTTTTTTTACCTAAATAGTTGTAATATGATAACAATTTCAGAAGCCACAATTCATGATTTTGAAACCATCCGAAAAATAGCTTACGACACTTGGCCAGTAGTTTATGGCGAAATTGTATCGAAAGATCAATTAGATTATATGTTAGAAAAAATGTATTCGGATGCAACTTTAACGGATAATTTAATCCATAAAGGACATTTTTTTATTTTAGCAAAAGAAGGACCTGCGTGTCTTGGTTTTGCTTCCTATGAGCATCATTATTTGGGACAAAATACCACTAGATTACATAAACTATATCTTAATATTGATTTTCAAGGAAAAGGAATAGGGAAGATGTTAATTGATAAAATTTCGGCTTTGGCCAAAGAAAATCAATGTAATGCAATTTCGTTAAATGTAAATAAATTTAATAAGGCGGTCGGATTTTATATAAAAATGGGTTTTGAAGTGATTGCCCAGGAAGATTTAGAAATTGGATACGGTTATTTAATGGAAGACTATAAAATGGAGAAGAAACTGTAATTATTTTACGGTGATATCGTGTTTGAAGAGCAATCCTTTTAGTTCGTTGTTCGAAAATACCGCTTTCTTGATTTTGGTTTTTGATGGATCGATAGTGTAATTATAACTTGTTTTAAAATTCGCTTTATTAGCAATTGCTTTCGAAAATTCGGAACGATATAAGTCACAATTATCAAAAACTACTCCAGTTAAATCTGCATTCATAAAATCTACAGCAATAATACTGCAATTTATAAATGTAGTTTCTTTTATTTTTAGAGTATAGAATTTAGAAAAATCCAATACGCACTCCTTAAAATGAATTTCGAAGATGAGTTTATCGCACATGGCAAAATTGACATCTTCTATTATACATCGGTTGAAAAACACGGTTCTAAAAGCGACGTAATTTATTTTGGCACCGCTAAAAACACAATCATTAAAAGTGCAATCTATAAAAGTTACAGCAACAAAAACACATTGGGAAAAGTCACAATTATTGAAAATGCAACATTCAAATTCCTTTAAATTGACTTCTTTTTCGTCATAAGCGATGGCGTTGTATTCAATGTCAAGGAAATAGTCGGTCATTTATTGGGTTTCAAAATTATTTCAAAACTGAAATTGAAAGTTAAGAATGAAAATCGAAATTATTTTCTCTTTAAGATTTTATATTCTTCATAACAAGAACTAATTGCATCGAGAATTTGCAAGTCATTAGCTGTTTTTACAAATGATTCCGAGTAATTGCAACGTTCTAAAATTTCGGCGATTTCCTTTTTGTCAACTCCTAAAAGTACGGAGATAGTTTCTCTGTCAAATTTCGATTCAAGAAGATTTCGAACCGTATCATCCTTTTTGATTTCCTTTAATCGTTTCAATTCTTTGGGTTTTTTTCCAAAGAAATTATAAAGCATATCGGCGGGATTAAAGATAGAACCCATTACTTTTCCAAAAGCGTTTGGCGAGTATTCACCCGCTTCATAGCCTTGAGTTAATCCAGAAATGCTATAACGGTAATTTTCTTTTATTGGAATTAATTTAGAATCCACTTCAAGATATCCCGTTAGATTGTATGGTCTAATAATGATTTCATCAAGCGCGTACGCTTTTTCAGTAAGTTGTATGGTCGTTGATTTGGTTTTTATCCAATCATTAGTAACCTTAATTTTCAATGATTGAAAACCTAAAGTTGAAATATGAAGGGTATCGCTTGCTGAAACTTCAATTTCAAAATAGCCCTTTTCGTTTGTAGTTGTGCCTCTTACTTTATTAACATTGATAATATTGACATTTGCTAAGGGGAATTTAGTATTGTCATTGATTATAGTTCCTGAAACTTTTTGGACTGGAGCTAAAACCTGTGAAAAAGTAACAGAATAAACGAATAAAAAAAATAAAACTACAAAATATTTCATAAACTGATTTAAAACTTTAAAAGTAATAAAACAGGATTAAATATTTTGTAGTTTCCTTATAATTATAAGAATATTAACAGAACTTCTAAAGTTCAAATCAAAAATATGCAAACTAAATTCTGCAATACTTCCTAGCTTTTTCTAGGTCTTCTTTCTCTAGGTGTGTCGCTAGAACCTTCTGAACGTCTAGGAGCTCTTTCTGAAAATCCACCTTCACGTCTTGGTGCATCCGAAGATCTTGAAGATCTATCAGAGTAACCACCAGTTCTTGGAGCTGAATTGCTTCTTGGTCCAAAACCACCTTCTCTAGGAGCCGAACTTCTATCGCTTCTAAATCCACCAGAACCTTCACGTCTTGGAGCAAAATTCCCTTCTCTTCTTGGAGCTGAACCTCTGTCACCACCTGATCGACCTCCGCCAAAACCGCCAGAATTTCTTCCGTTGTGATCCCGTCTTCCGCCACCATCATTTTTAGAAATTTCAACGTTGATTCTACGTCCTTCTAATTGTACGTTGTTCAATATTTCCATTACTTTATCGGTATGTTCTGGATCTGTGTTAAAGAAAGAGAAACCTTCTTTTACATCTACTTTGAATACATCGTCACGACCAAGGTCTAATGTTTCTTTCAAGTAATCTTTCAATGACATCCAATCAAAATTATCTCTAGACCCAATATTTACAAAATATCTTGTAGCTCCGCCATTATTATTTTCTCTTGGACTACCATCTCTATCATCACGTCTTTCGTAACCTGAAGATTGATTCGAAATATCTCTGTTTTTCTTGTAATAATTAATAAAACGGTTGAATTCTACCGAAACCATTTTCTTGATTAATTCCTCTTTCGATAAACCTTCAAGAACATTGTTGATTGCTGGTAAATAGTTGTCAATTTCGTGATCAACTTCTGTGTCTTTAATTTTGTTCGCTAAGTGT
>CANCPC010000005.1 GCA_947379965.1 Flavobacteriaceae bacterium
ACTCATGACGAAGGTGGTATTTGGACAAATTCTGATAATGTATATACGTATACAGTAAATCCAATTTTGCCTTGTGAAACAGCAGCAACAGCAACGGTAACATTGAATACACTAGCTGCTCCTAACGCTGGTACTAGCGGTTCACTTGCTATTTGCAATGGTGTAATTCCTACCGAATCTGATTTATTTGCAGTTATTGGAAATCATGACGAAGGTGGTACTTGGTCTAAAATAGCAAATATTTATACGTATATTGTAAACTCAACTTCGAATTGCCTTGCATCTGATAGTGCAACGGTTACATTAGTTATAGCTCCAGCTACTACTACAGGAAGTGAATCTATATCGGCTTGTGGTGAATCGTATACTTGGCCTTTAAACGGTCAAACGTATACATCATCAGGAAGCTATGAATATGCTGTAGAATGTAATACCGCTACTTTAACATTAACTTTTGAGCCAGCTACAACTATAGGAAGTGAGGATGTATCGGTTTGTGGTGAATCTTATACTTGGCTTTTAAACGGTCAAACCTATACTTCATCAGGAAGTTATGATTATGTGGATGGATGTAACACGGCTACTTTAAATTTAATTTTAACACCATCAACAACGAACGTTACTGCTGCCTATGCTTATAATTCTTTCACTTGGGATAATAATGGGGAAATCTATTCTACAAGTGGTATAAAAACAGGTACTACTACAAATTGTGTCACAGAATTATTAGATTTGACAATCTCTAATACTACTATAATTCCATCAGGTCCATTGAATTTCTGCGCAGGAGCTAAAGTTGCAGATGCAGTTGGTGATTCTAGTTTAAAATTCTATGAGTCAGAAATAGGAGGAACGGCAATTTTAGGAACTGTTGATTTAAAATCAGCTATCTATTTTGTAACTGAATCAATAGGTCTTGGAGAATCAACACTGAGAATGCCAGTTGAGGTAATTGTAAATGATTTACCAACTAGACCATCTACTTTAATTCTTACTAATGAAAATGCGACTAATCCAAATACTGTAATTACAGCAGTAGGATTGTATGCAGGAACAAATACACCGTTTAAATTAACCGCAACAGCGGATGGAGCAGTATCATATATTTGGACATTGCCTGCTGGTGTAGAAAGAACAGACGCATCAGGGAATAGTACTATTTCTAGTACAACAAGTACAGATCCATTAATCTATGTTAAATTTACAGGTAAAGGTGATGCTTCTCCTTTATTTATAAAGGTTCAGTCTATTAATGCTTCGGGTTGTACTTCAGTTATTAAAAGTGCTACTTATACTAGATTGGTACCTTCATCTCCCACTGCTCTTAAAATGACCGACGAAAATGTAACACCGCCTGCTTCTGGTGTTTATCCAGCAATTACTTCATTTGCAAAATACATGGGAACTGATTATGAATTAACACTGACTGCTACTTCATTGGCAACAGCAACCTCTTATACTTGGGAATTGCCCGAAGGCGTAAACATTACTAAATCTTCTGCTACCAAATTAAATGGTATATTCACTAGTGGTTTAAATAAAATCACTATAAATTTTAAAGATGTTGTTAATCCTACTACAACATTGTTACGAATAGGAGTAAAAGCAGTAAATGGGGTTGGATCTTCGATAACGGATAATCAAACAAAACCACTTATACCTCCTACAGACTCTACCGCTAGATTGTTAACGCTAACTGCTGCAGTTCCTACTGCTCCTTCCGCTTTAGTTTTAAATAATGGTTCTAATACCACTGCTATAACAATTATTAGCAAATTGATAGGACAAGGAGATACTTACAGATTATCAGCTACAGTTCCTGCTACAACTTTAGCTAGTTCTTATCAATGGGAGTTACCATCGTGTGTTACTAGAGTAACAAATATAGATGGTTCTATTATTGACAACTCATTAACTAGTGGAGAACCCTTTATCTTTGTTAAATTTACAAAAGACGCTACAGCATTACCAGGAGCAATTTACTTTGGTGTAAAAGCTGTAAACGGTATTGGTTATTCTGAGACTGATAATTCAGCTGCAATTCCAAGTACTACTTCTAAAGCTAAGTTGTTAAAATTATCAACAGTCGTTCCTAAAGCTCCTACCGCTTTGGTTTTGAATAATGGTTCTACTACCACTGCTATAACAATTATTAGCAAATTGATAGGACAAGGAGATACTTTCAGATTATCAGCTACAGTTCCTGCTACAACTTTAGCTAATTCTTTTGAATGGGAATTACCCTCTTGTGTGACTAGAGTAACCGATATAAGTGGTTCTTCAATTGACAATACATTAACAAGTAAGGATTCGTTTATCTTTGTTAAATTTACAAAAGATGCTACTGCGGCTCCTGGATCAATTTACTTTGGTGTAAAAGCAGTAAACAGTATTGGTTCTTCTGAGACTGATAATACAGCTGCAAGTCCAAGTACTACTTCTAAAGCTAAGTTGTTAAAATTGACAACAGTCGTACCTGCTGCTCCTACCGCTTTGGTATTTAACAATGGTATTACTGACACTGCAATAACTTTGAATAGTAAATCTATTGGACAAGGAGATACTTACAGATTATCGGCTACAGTTCCTGCTACAACTTTAGCTAATTCTTTTGAATGGGAATTACCCTCTTGTGTGACTAGAGTAACCGATATAAGTGGCTCTTCAATTGACAATACATTAACAAGTAAGGATTCGTTTATCTTTGTTAAATTTACAAAAGACGCTACTGCAGCTCCTGGATCAATTTACTTTGGTGTAAAAGCAGTAAATAGTATTGGTTCTTCAATTACGGATAATTCAGCCGCAAGTCCAAGTACTACTTCTAAAGCTAAGTTGTTAAAATTGACAACAGCCGTTCCTGCTGCTCCAGCTACTCTGGTATTGAATGACCCAGCAGCTCCTGCAACTGCCGTGCTAATTGTAAGTAAATACATTGGAACTACAACCAAGTTAAAATTAACTTCCGGTGTGTCTACTATAGCAAATTCTTACGATTGGGCATTGCCTCAAGGGGTAAACAGAGTGGATGATTCGGGTAATATACTTATCAATAGAAACACGAAAGAGCCTTTTATTTATGTAAATTTTGCCGATGTTACTCACGGAGCTACACCTATTTCTATAGTACTTGGAGTAGTTGCAGTAAATAATGTAGGTTCTTCTGTATCGACTAACACAGGAGCGAATAGTGCAAGAACGGATAAGTTATTAACCGTTACGGCAACAACACCTGCTAAAGTGACAGCACTTTCTGGTTCACTTAACGTTTGTAACAGAACTGAAGGTTTTACTTATATTTTTACTGCTCCTGTAGGTGCAAAAAGCTATATCATTACTGCACCTGCTGGTTCTGTGGTTAGTTCAAATACTGGTGTTACAGGTGCAACACCAAATGTATTAACAACTTCTGATTTGACTTTTAAAGTTGTTTATAATGGAACAACATCGTTTCCTACGTTAGATAAATATATTAGTATTATTTCGGTAAACGATTTTGGAAATTCTGCAACTTCATTTAAATCGGTAGCATTGACAAAAAAATCAGATTGTTCAAGTTTAACAAACACCGCAAGAATTGTAGAGCCAACACCAACAGATTCTTTCAACGTTGTAGCATATCCAAACCCATCTTCAGCTGTTTTCACTCTTGAGGTACAATCTTCAGGAAATAGAACATCAACAACTGGAGTTCAGGTTTTTGATACAGCAGGTCGTTTAATCGAACAACGTCAAGTTGAATCTAATTCAGTTGAAGTAGGGAATAATTATCCTTCAGGAATTTACACTATTGTTGTAAACCAAGGAGAAAATTCAAAAACTCTTCGAGTGATGAAGAAATAATAAAATTTTCAATAATTTTAAAAATGCCTTTTCAGAAATGAAAAGGCGTTTTTTTTAGATTAAATAACAGATTTACAAATTAATTATATTTATATTACTACTTATTTCTAGTTAGAAATAATTATTTTTGCAATTCCTTAAAAAGATAAAATACGTCAAAAAAATATGGTAAAAGATTTATTCGAAAGAATTCAAAACAATAAAGGTCCATTGGGAAAATGGGCTTCGCAAGCGGAAGGCTATTTTGTTTTTCCAAAGTTAGAAGGCGATTTAGGACCAAGAATGCAGTTTCAGGGAAAAACCATTTTGAACTGGAGTTTGAACGATTACTTAGGATTAGCGAATCACCCAGAAGTGCGTAAAGCAGATGCTGAAGCGGCACAACTATATGGAGCGGCTTACCCAATGGGCGCCCGTATGATGAGCGGTCACACGAAATATCACGAACAATTAGAGCAAGAATTGGCAGCTTTTGTAATGAAAGAATCAGCTTATTTGTTGAATTTTGGATATCAAGGAATTATGTCAACTATTGACGCTTTGGTAACTCGAAACGATGTAATTGTATATGATGTTGATGCGCATGCTTGTATTATTGATGGGGTTCGTTTGCATAGCGGGAAACGTTTTACGTACCGTCATAATGACGTTGAAAGTATGGAGAAAAACTTGCAACGTGCTACAAAATTAGCTACTGAAACTGGCGGAGGGATCCTATTTATTACCGAAGGTGTTTTTGGAATGCGCGGACAACAAGGAAAGTTGAAAGAGATTGTGGAGATGAAAAAGAAATACAATTTTCGATTATTAGTTGATGATGCTCACGGTTTTGGTACCCTTGGAAAAACTGGCGCTGGAGCAGGCGAGGAGCAAGGCGTTCAGGACGATATTGATGTTTACTTTTCGACTTTTGCAAAATCGATGGCGAATATTGGTGCTTTTGTAGCTGCTGACAAAGAAATTATCGATTACTTAAAATATAATTTGCGTTCACAAATGTTTGCCAAAGCGTTGCCGATGATTCAAACAATTGGTTCATTGAAGCGATTGGAATTGTTGCGTAATTCATCTGAATTAAAAGATAAACTTTGGGAAAATGTAAATGCATTACAAAACGGATTGAGAACCAAAGGATTTAATATTGGGGATACAAATACTTGTGTAACACCTGTTTATCTTGAAGGAAGTGTTCCTGAAGCGATGGTTATGGTAAATGATTTAAGAGAGAATTATGGTATTTTCTTGTCGATTGTGATTTATCCTGTGATTCCAAAAGGGATGATTTTATTGCGAGTAATTCCTACGGCTACTCATACATTAGCTGATATTGATGAAACGCTTACTGCTTTTGAGGCTATTAGAGAAAAACTAGTAAACGGAACATATAAAGAAATTGCAAGCAAAACTAAAGTCGATTTAGACGCTTAAAATTGAGTAGTCAGTATTCAGTTTTTTAGTGTTCAGGCAGTAATAAAAAAAGTCCATTCGCATAACGAATGGACTTTTTTTTGAACACAGATTTCTCAGATTAGCTCAGGTTTTAACAAAAAAATTATATTAATCAAAGGAATTAATTGGAGTTAATAAAAAAAATATTTAATCTGTGAAAATCTTTGAAATCGGTTTTTTATTTAGAAATCTTTTCTGAAAGTTTTTCGGCGGCAAATGATTTTAGGGCCGAAGTTTTTCCAAAGGTTGTGAATAGCAACATTATCGGCTAATTCCGGTGTTCGAATGCAGTTTTGTATTCCTTTTTCGGTAAAAGTGGTATGATATTCTTTGAAAATTATGGCGTGCGCTCCTTTGTTTTGGTATTCTGGATGAACACCAATTAGATAAAAAGTAACGTCTTTGCTATTGTTTCGAGCGTTTAATAAATGGAGAAATCCAAATGGGAATAATTTTCCGTTAGCTTTTTGCAATGCTTTAGAAAAACTAGGCATTACGATAGCAAAAGCAACAAGATTTTGATCTTGGTCTTCTACAAATTTGATGTATTCAGGATTGATAAAACTAATGTATTTTTTCTTGAAATATTCTTTTTGCATATCTGAAATGGCGACAAACGAAGATAAACTAGCATAAGAAGCATTAAACAAATCGAACATTTTGTCCACGTATGGCATGACATCTTTCGTCTTTTTGAAACTAAGCGCTTTGAGTCGATACCGTCTTTTGATTAATTCCTGCGCTTTATCAAAATATTCTAGTTTTACATTTTCAAAAGGGAATTTATTTTCGGTGTATTCTTTCTCTGTTACAAATCCTAATTCTTCAAAATGATTCGCATAATACGGATGATTGTACCAAGTAATCATGGTGCCTAATTCCTCAAAACCTTCGGTAAGTACACCAACTTTTTCCATATTAGAGAATCCCATTGGACCTTCTACATGATCTAAATTATTTTTCCGACCTAGTTCATAGACTTTTTCTAATAATGCTTTGGTAACTTCAATGTTGTCAATCACATCGAACCAGCCAAAACGGACTTTCTTTTTTTGTTGGTCATTGACTTCTCCCCAGTTGATGATAGCTGCTATTCGGCCTACTATTTTATTGTTATTGTAGGCCAAATAAAAGTAAGCTTCTGCATTTTCGAAAACTGGATTTTTAGTCTTATCAAAGGATTCTAGTTCGTCGGCAATAATAGGCGGAACCCAATATTTGTTGTCTTTATACAAGGAAAAAGGAAATTTAACATAGTCTATCATTTCCTTTTTTGAAGTAGCTTGTTTTATTGTAATCATTGTATTTTTATCCGTGTAAGTTTATCCTTTTTTAGTCTTTTTTGCTCTTTTCTTAGCTTTTTTATTGGAATCTCCGGAGTCAATATTCATGCGGACTTCTCTATAATTATCGTTAAAACGCCATGAAAGTCCAACTCCTCCGTATAGAATTGAAGGTGTTGTTTTTAAACTACTACTTATGGAAGCGTCGATTTGCATGTCGTCATTAATTAAAAAAGCGGCACCACCACGAACAATGGTATCGCTGTAAAAATCACTTTTTATGCCTTGATTTTCTATAAAACCAGACCAATTTCGGTTAAATCCTTTTGTTAAAGTAAGTGCATAATTATAACTTGGATAATCAGTTCCAATATAATCACCGATAATATTGGTTACAAAAACCCAACTTCCATCTCCTAAATGATTTTGTGTAATTAACATAACTTTTGGAGAAATCCCCCCTTTTGGAGTGAAATAGTATGGATTGTCTGAAAAAGTAAGATTAGCTCCGGCAAATACTGAAATTGCGGGTACTAATTGATGCCAATTGAAAGCATGATTCGCTTTCCAACTATAAACATTTATCTTTTTTTCGTAATTTTTGAAAGGATCATAAATCAAACATTTTGCACCAAAAACAGTTTTTTTCATTGCAGATCGATCATTAGTAGTCATTAGAGAATTGTATCTTTCATTTTGGTAACGAAAGTCGGCTACCATTTCTAGTCTTTCTAGTAATAATCCCCATCTCATAGTCATGTCAATTCCATATCCATTAGTATTGTAATTCAATATACTATGATTTTCTTTGATTCCATAAAAGCCTGTTTCAACTTGAAAAACAGATTTCCCTACCGAGTAAGCCGACATAGATTCTCCTGGTCTATTCGAATTGATTTGGTCAGTATATTGTCCAAAATTCATATTTGGAATACTAAAAATAATTAAGATAACTAGGTTTTTGATTTTGAACATCTTGTTTTTGTTGGTTAATGTATTTATAAAGCTTTTCAAATGTACTATATTTTATTATTTATTTAAGATTGATAATTTAATTTTGAACGATGGAATTGTTAATTTTGTAAAAAATTTTATATTATGCAAACAGCAGGTTTTAGCACCGTTTTAGACACACTATTTGTCATCATAACTTTTTACTATATTTTTAAATTTTTGGCAAAATTATTTTTGCCTTTATTGGTTAAAAAAGTAGTAGAAAAAGCAGGAGAAAATTTCCATAAAAAACAACAGTATTCTCAAGATAATTCATGGAATAAAACGCCAAATAACGATGAAGTTATCTATAATACTTCCAATACAAAAAAACCTCACGAAACCAAAAAAGTGGGCGATTATGTTGATTACGAAGAAATAGATTAAATTTGCCATAAACACCAAATTATACTTTTTTAAACCAATCTTTCCAAAATTGAAAATACTAAATAAGTTTTATCCGCACGCATTAGCAATACTTGGTTTTGTCCTTATTTCCCTCATTTATTTTTATCCTGTTTTACAAGGAAAACAAATTTACCAATCGGATATTGCACAATATACCGGAATGGCAAAGGAGCAAAATGATTTTAGAGCATCCAATCATGTAGAACCTTATTGGACAAATTCAGCTTTTGGTGGAATGCCAACCTATCAATTAGGGGCAAAATATCCTCACGATTACATTGGTGCGATTGATGATGCTTTGCGTTTTTTGCCTCGTCCTGCCGATTATTTATTTCTTTATTTCCTTGGATTTTACGGCTTGCTTTTAGTCTTAAAAGTAGATCCGCTCAAAGCTTTTATTGGAGCCATCGCTTTTGGATTTTCTACTTATTTGATAATAATTTTGGGTGTTGGGCATAATGCCAAAGCCCACGCTATTGGTTATATGCCGCTTGTGATTGCTGGTTTTATACTAGTTTTTCAAAAAAAATATATTTGGGGTGGTCTACTCGCGATGTTTGCGGTTGCATTAGAAATTAATGCGAATCACTTTCAAATGACCTATTATTTGCTGATTTTCTTGTTAGTACTATCGGCTTATTATACCTATGAAGCGATAAAAGAAAAAGAATATAAATCACTATTTACTTCGTTTGGAATTTTGGCTATAGCCGGAATTTTGGCAATCGGAGCTAATGCGACTAATATCTTAGCAACATCGGAATATGCGGATTTTAGCACCAGAGGGAAAAGTGATTTGACATATAATCCTGACGGAACCAAAATCATTGGAAACAGTGTTTTATCTCACGATTACATCACGGAATACAGTTATGGTATCGCCGAAAGTTTCAATTTGATTGCACCACGACTTTTTGGAGGTTCAAATAGCGAAGCACTTGGAAAAGATAGTAAAATGTATGAGTTTATGATTGGGCAAGGCGTTCCAGAAGCTCAGATAAATGATTTTGTTTCAGCAATGCCAACGTATTGGGGCGATCAGCCTATTGTTGCAGCGCCAGCTTATATTGGAATTGTGGTTTTCTTCCTTGGAATTATGGCTTTGTTCATCGATAATCGAAAAGTTAAATATGCCTTTCTTTCGGGAGCCATCGTTGCATTAATTCTTTCTTGGGGGAAAAATTTCCCTGCGTTGACGAACTTTTTTATTGATCATGTTCCAATGTATAACAAGTTTAGAGCCGTTTCTTCGATACAAGTTATTCTAGAATTATGTTTCCCAGTTCTTGCGATTATGGGATTGCAATCCTTTTTTAAATTAGAAAAAGAAGCGCAATTCAAAGCTTTGTGGCAATCTGCAGCTGTTGGTTTTGGATTAATTCTAGCTTTGTTTTTATGCAAAAGTATGTTCAGTTTTACAGGCGGAAACGATAGTTATTACAGAGAAAGTTATGGACCGGGCTTTGTAGATGCGCTCAAAGACGACCGAATGAGTTTGTATGCTGCCGATTTGCTGCGTTCTGGTTTCTTTATTCTGCTTACTTCAGGTGTTTTTTGGTTGTTTATAAAAAATAAATTGACACAAAATACCGCTATTATTTTGGTGAGTTTATTGATGATTTTTGACTTGTTTTTTGTGGATAAAAAATATGTTTCTGCCAAGGATTTTGTTTCTGCAAGAGAAGTTGAAGTTCCTTTTCAGGAAAAACCAGCCGATACGCAAATTCTTCAAGACACGACTCATTACCGCGTTTTTGAAGTTTCGGGGAATTTATCAAGTGCCAGAGCATCTTACTTTCATAAATCAATTGGGGGTTATAGCGCTGTGAAACCTCGTAAAATGCAACAATTATTCGATTATCAAATTGCCAAAAACAATATTGAAATCCTTAATATGTTGAATGTAAAATATCTAATTCAAACCGATAAAGAAGGAAAAGAATTTCCTGTTCAGAATCCGGGCGCCAATGGAAATGCTTGGTTTGTAAGTCAAGTGAAATTAGTGAATTCGACCGATGAAGACATGAAAGCATTGGAGAAATTGAATACGATGAATTTGGCGGTTATCAATACGAAAGATTTTGACATTAAAGACAAGGCTTTCGCCAAAGACAGCTCTGCAACAATAAAATTAGATTTCTATAAGTCGAATCATTTAAAATATACTTCGAATAATGCCAATAAAGGATTGGCAGTTTTCTCTGAAATCTATTATAAAAATGGTTGGAATGCCTTTATTGATGGAAAAGCAGTGGATCATTTGCGTGCCGATTATGCTTTGAGAGCATTAGAAATTCCAGCAGGAAAACACAGTATAGAATTCAAGTTTGAGCCACAAGTAATCAAAACGGGAAGCACCATTGTTCTTGTTAGTTCTATTGTAATGTTGTTGTTATTGATTGGCGGGATTTATTTAGAAAGAAAAAAGAATTCTTAATATAGACGCACACATAGAGACGCACTGCAATGCGTCTCTACAAAACACCAAAATAAATTTGAATCCATCACAACAAAAACTCCTCATCATTACCTATTATTGGCCACCAGCCGGAGGGCCTGGTGTTCAGCGTTGGTTAAAATTCGTGAAATATTTACCAGATTTTGGTGTTCAACCTATTGTTTATATTCCTGAAAACCCTACGTATCCTATTGTTGACGAAGCATTGGTAAACGAAGTTTCGGACAAAGCAATTATTATCAAGCATAAAATATTCGAACCGTATCAACTGGCTTCTTTATTTTCGAAAAACAAAACAAAAAAAATTAGTTCGGGAATTATTCCCAATCAGAAAAAACAATCTTTTCTCGATAAAGTATTTCTTTGGATTAGAGGGAATGTTTTTATTCCTGATGCCCGTTTTTTTTGGGTTAAACCTTCTGTCACTTTTTTGGAGAAATACATTCAAGAAAATAATATCGACACCATTGTAACTTCGGGACCGCCACATAGTTTACACCTTATTGGATTAGAATTAAAACAAAAATTGGGTATAAAATGGTTTGCTGATTTCCGAGATCCATGGACGACAATTGGGTATCACAAATCGTTGCGTTTATCGAATTATGCCGATAAAAAGCACAAAGCTTTAGAGTACCAAGTTTTGAACTCTGCCGACACTATTATCGTAACAAGCAACAACACAAAAACCGAATTTCAAGCGATAACTTCCAAACCAATTGCTGTAATTACCAATGGTTATGATACAGAAAATGTGGTAAAACAAGCTTTGGATACAAAATTTACTTTAGCACATATTGGCTCATTTCTTTCCGAAAGAAATCCGAAAATGCTTTGGGAATCTTTGGTCGAACTCATGAATGAAATTCCGGATTTTAAGTCTCATTTGGAAATAAAATTAATTGGTGCGGTAAGTCAGGAAGTTTTAGAGACAATTGCTCAATTTGGATTAAATCCGTATTTGAATAATTTGGGTTATGTTTCGCATTCGGAAGCGATTGCTCATCAAAGAAAATCACAAGTTTTGTTGCTTATCGAAATCAATTCCGAAGACACAAAAAGTATTATTCCGGGGAAATTATTCGAATATATGGTTTCCGGTAGACCAATCATTGCGATTGGCCCACAAGGTTCCGACTTTGCCGAAATCATAACGAATACCAATACCGGCGTATTCTTTGACTATTCCGAAAAGATGAAACTAAAAAGTGTACTTTTGGGCTTTTATAATCAGTTTTTGGAAGGAAAATTACAATCGAATGCCGTTGGTTTACAGCAATATTCAAGAAAGAGTTTGACGGGAAAACTAGTTGAAATTTTAAATCAATAAAAAGAGATCGCCACGCGGCTCGCAATGCTAAATAATGGGAATAGTTTTAAATCAGTCCTTAAAGAATACAATAATCACCTATTTTGGTTTTGGAATTGGCGCTATATATACGCTTTATTTATATCCAATTCTTCTGGGAGCCACTTATTATGCACTGACTAATTACATACTTTCGGCGGCAAATGTGATTATGCCTTTGTTTGCCATCGGGATGCAAAACACCTTGGTCAAGTTTTATTCGCAATACGATACCGAAGCCGAACGTTCTCAATTTCTATCCTTTACCATATTATTTCCGGTTTTAATGTGTATTCCGTTAGGAATTATTGGTATATTTTTCTTCGATGATATATTAATTTTTGTTTCCAAAAAAAATGCAGTTGTTCGAGAATATATTTGGTTAATCCCATTTATAGGCTTGTGTATGGCTTATTTTGAGATTTTTTATGCTTGGGCAAGAGTTCATATGCACTCGGTTTTTGGTAATTTTATAAAGGAGGTTGGGTTGCGTTTGTTTGCATTATTGGCGCTCGTTTTTGTGTATTTTAAATGGATAACGGTTATCGAATTTGTTTATGTTACCGCTGGAATATATTTTGTTGCTTTTTTGGTGACCATGTTTTATGCCTTTTATATTAAGAAACCGGTTTTCCAATTTGGTATTCCAACCAATGTGAAACATATAATGGAATATACTTTCTACATTATTTTATCGGGGAGTGTAGCTAATTTACTTTTAGATGGAGATAAAATGATTTTGAATCAATATATGAAGATTGAAAATATCGCCTATTATTCGGTGGCAACATATATTGCTTTGGTTATATCGGTTCCAAGTCGTGCGATGCATCAAATTACGTATCCTATTACCGCCAAATTAATGCACGAAAATAAACATGATGAACTGAATAGTTTGTACAAGAAAACCTCGATAAATTTGCAAATGGTTGGTGGTTTTGTGATGTTGTGCATTTTTGTAAATATCAATCAGTTGTATGAAATAATGCCAAAAGACTATGCTGGTGGAGTTTTGGTTGTCTTTTTAATTGGATTGTCAAAGTATTTCGATTTGATTTTAGGAAATAATAATGCTATTATTTTCAACACAAAATACTATAGAGCCGTCTTGTTTCTTGGGGTATTTTTGGTTGTTGTGACCGTTGCATTAAATGTAATTTTTATTCCGATTTATGGAATTATGGGTTCTGCTTTTGCCACATTATTGTCGATTACTTTATATAGTTTAGCCAAATTACTTTTTGTGGTTAAGCGTTTGAATTTGTATCCTTTTACCATTCAAACTTTATATTCTATGGCCTTGACATTCGCATTGTTCCTTGCGTTTTATTTCTGGAAATTTCCTTTCAATCCACTTGTTTCTATTGTATTGAAATCTATTTTGGTTACGATTGCTTATATCTATTTCAACTATAAATTTTTGATTTCAATTGAGATCAATCAGATTATAGACAATGTCTTGAGAAAGTTGAAGATTATGAAATAATATGATTTACTTAGCTTATAATTGAAAAAAAACTTGCCACAGATTTAAATTTTGTGGCAAGTTTTTTTTTTTATACTATACACTAATTTTTTTTCTAATATAAACTTGGAAATTTTGTAGGATTCACTTCATTCATCATAGCATAAACTCTTTCGTAAATATCTTCGATAGAAGGTTTCGAAAAATAATCGCCATCCGTTCCGTAAGCAGGTCTATGTGCTTTAGCAGTTAGTGTTTGAGGTTTGCTGTCTAAATAGTTGTAAGCATCTTGGTTTTCGATAATTTGCTGCAAAATATAAGCTGAAGCTCCACCAGGAACGTCTTCGTCAATTACCAATAATCGATTGGTTTTTGCAATACTTTTTACAATATCTTTATTTACGTCGAAAGGAAGCAAAGATTGAATGTCGATTATTTCGCAATCAATTCCTATTTCTTGAAGTTCTTTTGCAGCTTCTTCGACCAATCGTAAAGTAGATCCATAAGAAACCAAAGTAATGTCGGCTCCTTCTTTCATAACTTCAATTACACCAATTGGTGTTTTGAATTCACCATAATTCAATGGCATTTTTTCTTTTATTCTATAACCGTTTAAGCATTCAATAACTAATGCTGGTTCGTCACATTCTAATAAACTATTATAAAAACCTGCAGCTTTTGTCATGTTTCTAGGAACTAAAACATGAATTCCTCGAATGGCGTTGATAATCATTCCCATTGGCGAACCCGAATGCCAAATACCTTCTAATCGATGTCCACGAGTTCTAATAATAAGAGGTGCTTTTTGTTTTCCAACAGTCCTATATTGTAATGTGGCTAAATCGTCACTTAAAATTTGAATAGCATATAACAAATAATCCAAATATTGAATTTCAGCAATTGGGCGTAAGCCTCGTAATGCCATTCCTATACCTTGTCCTATTATTGAAGCTTCTCGTATTCCAACATCTGCAACACGTAGTTCCCCATATTTTTCCTGAAGTCCTACTAATCCTTGGTTCACATCTCCAATATTTCCTGCATCTTCACCAAAAATTAAAACTTCTGGATATTTTGCAAAAATAGCATCGAAATTATCTCGTAATACCATTCGACCATCGGTGTCTGCTTTTGCATCTTTAGGAAATTCAGGTAAGACTTCTTTAGTAGAAAATACATTTAAATTGGATTGAGAAAATAAGTTGCCACTATAGTCTTTTTGTTTATTGTCAGTATAATTTGTAATCCAATTTGCTAGTTCGGTCTTGCAGCTTTCATTATTTACTAAACGTAGAACTTTTCTAGCTATAACAAGAATTTCTTTTTTTAGTGGATTTTTAATAATATTTAAATCAGCAGAATATTTAAGGATTACTTCTTTATTTTTAGTTGAAGGCGCTATTTTTTCCAAAAGCGAAATAAATTGTTTTTTATCTTCAATTATGGGTTCAATAAAAGCATTCCATGCTGCTTTTTTTCCATCTTGAACTTCTTTCTTAACTTCTAAATCAATAGCTTCAATTTCTTCTGGTGATGCAATATTGATGGCTATCATCCATAATTTCATTTGGCGAATGCAATCAAAGTCTCTCTCCCAAGTCAGTCTTGATTCATCTTTATATCTTTCGTGCGAACCGGAACTCGAATGTCCTTGTGGCTGTGTTAACTCATTTACATGAATAAGTACCGGAATATGTTTTTCGCGAGCAATCTCAGCTGCTTTTTCATAAGTGGCAATCAATCCTGGATAATCCCAACCTTTTACTTTAAGAATTTCGAAACCATTACTATTTTGATCCTTTTGGTATCCTTTTAAAATTTCGGATATACTCTCTTTTGTAGTTTGGTATTTGGCATGAACCGAAATTCCGTATTCATCATCCCAAACGCTCATTATTAGCGGAACTTGTAAAACACCGGCAGCATTTATGGTTTCAAAAAATACGCCTTCGGAGGTGCTTGCATTACCAATAGTTCCCCAAGCAATTTCATTTCCATTATCCGAAAAATTCGCTTTATTGGCAATCCCAGGAACATTTCTATATATTTTTGATGCTTGTGCAAGTCCTAATAAACGAGGCATTTGCGCCGCTGTTGGAGAAATATCGGCACTCGAATTTTTTTGTTTTGTTAAGTCTTTCCAGCTGCCATCCTCGTTCAAACTGTGTGTGGTGAAGTGACCACCCATTTGGCGCCCAGCCGACATTGGTTCATGGTTTATATCATTATGACCATATAAACCGGCAAAAAATTGTTGTACACTTAATTGACCAATCGCCATCATAAAGGTTTGATCACGATAATATCCTGAACGAAAATCTCCGTTTTTGAAGAATTTAGCCATTGCCAATTGAGGAACTTCTTTTCCGTCACCAAAAATTCCGAATTTTGCCTTACCCGTCAAAACTTCCTTGCGTCCCATCAAACTACATTCCCTACTTAATATTGCTATTCTGTAGTCACTTAAAACTTCTGTTTTGAAGTCTTCGTAGGTTAATGTGGTGTCCGTATATTCTTTGATCATAATTTGCTAGGATAACTTTGTGGGCAAATTTAATTAAAAATTAACTATTTTCATAATTCATTAATAAAAATACAATTTAATTTTCATTAAATATATTTCTATAAATGATATTTTAATTATATTATATTTATGTATTTAACATATTTTCGAAATATAGTTTAACGTTGTATTATTTTAAAACCATTTCCGTGTAAATAAAGTTGCTAAAGTATTTGGACTAAAAGTAATAATAAACCGTATTTTTTCTGAATATTTATTTTGTAAAATTTCCCAACCATTATTGGAATATACCGGAAAGTACAATTCGAAATAATCAGTTACTAAATTGAGCCGAATGCCGCTATCATAGGCAAAAGTATTTTTTAGATTTCTGTTTTTTACTAACGCCCAATCAGCATAAACATCAATCCAATTGCAAACTGAATAACTAGCATTTAAAGAGGAAATCCATTGATTGGCATATGGAGTATTTAATTTCGATTTGAAACCGGCTTCTGCCAAAATAAATTGTTGGCTGAAGATTCCGGTACTTTCTGATCTTCCTAAATATTCGTAATCAAAAAGATAATCCGTTGGTCGATCTAGTGCAAAACTGAAAAAATTAGAGTTGGTTTTGTTAAAAATAAAACCACCCCCATACAATCGTAAATTCATTTGATGATTGTTTTCAAATAGTTTCCGGTATTCTATTTGGGCAGAAACTTTTCCGAATTTACTTGATAATTGAAAATCAGAAACAAAATTGACATGATGGATAACTTCCGTTCTCGTATTGATATATTTTGCATCAAAAACCGAATAATTTTGTTCGGAATTGTCTATAACATAATTGCTTTTTTCCCGATTAACCAAAACTTGCCGAAACAAAATCATTTGTTTTCTATTTTCTCTAAAATCATCTTCGCGAATCCGAAGCTGAATCATTGGGTTAATTTTCATATAGGATGCATCTGGAGCATAATGAAAAAATGCACTATTAATTGAATATCTAACGTTATATAATTTGCCATTTCTATAATTTTGATTTATGGCAAAGTTGCCGAAACCTGAAATGGATTTCGATTTTATAGAATAAGAAGGGTCGAATTCGAAGATAAAGGGTTTGTCTAGAATCGTTTTGTTTAAGAATACCATACCAAGTGAAAAACCATCATATAAATTATAATTTAACGTTGGAATATATATTATTTGGTTAAATCGAGGATCTTCTAAATCCTTCATTAAAGTAAATTTAAATGGACGATTATTGGGAAAAAAGCCTTCTAATTTCTTCCAATTATTTCTTAAATTATATTCAGGAACTTCATTTTCGTAGTTCAAAACTATATTGTCCGCTTCTTTCCTATCCAAGCTAAAAACGCTGTCTTTTTTTGTCGTTTCTAACCACTTTTTAAATACAATTTGGCCTTTTTTTAATCCATAAATGGGAACTGGAATTTGAACATCTGTTTTGTCTTTTATAGAAAAACTGACACTGTCTTTTGTTTTTGAAACTTTCGAAATTTTGAAATCTACTAAATTTCGGGAATCAATAATTGTCTTTAAAAACCAGTTAATATCTTTATTGGTATTCGTTTTCAGTATGTTTTCAAAATCATTTCTATCGACTTGTATTTCCTTATTTTTATCAAAAAATTGACTGATGCTTTTGTTTACGGCATTGTCGTCAAGATAGTTTGACAAGTATTTAAAACTCAATCCAGCTCTGTATTTACTCGCAATTTGCTCGTTGAATTTGATTAATGTATTCTTCGAATTTCCCAATGGTTGATCTAAATTTTTTCGAGCCATAAGCATATAAAAATAACTGTATTGCTCATTGAAGGCGACATTTACCAAGTTGTAACTCTTTAATAATCGATACTTAGAAAGACTTCCCATCATCTTACTTTCTGGATGATGTTCCTCGATATATTTCATCATCATATAAACTTGTATTCCGTCATATATCCAATTGTCTTTTCTTGGATTTAGTCGTAAAGTGTTTTTGAGATAATTATTTAAATAAGTTTTTAGAAATTTAAGTTCGAAAATAAATTCATCCGAAAACGGACTTACAATTGAAGGTAATTGGTTCAATCCGTAATAAGGATTTCTTTCATAATCTGTTTCTGAGACTGTGATTTTTTCGAAAGGATATTTTCCAATTTTAGCATTGGTAAAATTCACAACACGATCAATAATAACCGCTTTTTGAATATCGTCTAATTTATCGCTTTTGAAATTCGTTACAACTTCAACAGAACTATTTTTGAAACTAAGAAAACTTGATTTTGGTTCCAAAAAAAGACTGAAATCTATACGATTTTCCCCTTTTAAATTATAGATTGTAAAAGTATCGGTTTGGGCTTTTATAGAGCTGTTTAAATCTGAAGTTACGTCTAAATTTTTTGGCACTTTCAGGCTAATTTCGAAATTCGAAACGTCGTTGCAAATATCATCTAAGTTGGTATTGTTGTTTTTTACAAAAGCATGATTTTCATAACGTGAGGCGCTCAAAAACCAGTTTTTAAGATTCAATCCGCCTTGATTATTATATCCATACTTAGTGAATATATCACTCGGAATTTTTGCAATATAGTTTAAATTCAAAGTGATGGTTTGATTGGGAGCTAATCTTTTTTGTAATCGAATTACAATATAATCTGGATTTTGCTCTGTTCTTTCCCAAAAGAAAACTAATTTTTCAGGATTTGTAATACTAAGATTTTTGGTTCCTCCTCGTTCTTGGTCTTTCGCTAAATGAAAACCGCGATAAAATTCATCCGAAAACCGTGCGCCTAATGGAGAAGATTTAGATGAATAAGCATTATTCCAATCATTCAAAACGATCGAAGTTAAAGTGTCTTGTGATCGATTTACATAAACTAATTCTTGATTAATAGTTAATGTTTTTGCCTTCATATCAACATCTACATTCATATTAGAATGATTTTGTCCAAAGTGCTTCGCCGATGTAAATAGGGCAAAAAGAAAAACGATAAATCTGTAGAATGTTCTCAATTTGTTTCAGAGTAAATTTGGATTTTGACCTTGAAATTGAAATTCAAAATTTATTCTTAATTGAATTTTCAGAGTCTTATTTTTTATTATTTAGGCATAATAGTTTTTATTTTATACCAACTCTTTTTTCAAAAATTTTGCTGTATAGCTTTTTTTATTTTTAGCAACTTCTTCTGGAGTTCCTTTGGCAACGACTTCACCGCCACCTTTTCCACCTTCGGGGCCAATGTCGATGATGTAATCGGCAAGTTTTATGACGTCCAAATTGTGTTCGATAATCAAAATGGTATTTCCTTTATCGACCAGTTTATTAATCACTTCCATCAATACTCGAATATCTTCAAAATGTAGGCCAGTTGTGGGTTCATCCAAAATATAAAACGTATTTCCGGTATCTTTTTTCGATAATTCTCCTGCTAGTTTAATACGTTGCGCTTCGCCACCTGAAAGTGTCGTGCTTTGTTGACCAAGTGTAATATAACCCAAACCAACATCCTGAATCGTTTTTACTTTTCGATAAATCTTCGGAATCATTTCGAAGAAAGGAACAGCTTCATCCACGGTCATATTCAACACATCCGAAATAGATTTTCCTTTGTATCTTATTTCCAAAGTTTCTCTGTTAAAACGCTTCCCTTGACAGGTTTCGCATTCTACATAAACATCAGGTAAAAAGTTCATTTCTATTGTTCTCACACCTGAACCTTCGCAGGTTTCACAACGTCCGCCTTTAACGTTAAAACTAAAACGTCCCGCTTTATAACCGCGAATCATACTTTCCGAAGTCATTGTAAATAGGTTTCTAATTTCGGTAAAAACTTCGGTATACGTCGCCGGATTCGAGCGTGGTGTTCGCCCAATTGGACTTTGGTCAATATCAATTACTTTGTCGATATATTCCAAACCTTCGATTTTTTTATAAGGTTTTGGTTTTTTAACACCATTGAAATAAAAGGCGTTCAAAATAGGGTAGAGGGTTTCGTTAATCAAAGTCGATTTTCCGCTTCCCGAAACTCCGGTTATGCAAATCATTTTACCTAAAGGCAATTCTATCGAAACATTTTTCAGGTTGTTTCCGGTTGCGCCTGTCAGTTTTAGGAAGTTTCCGTTGCCTTCGCGACGTTTTTTTGGAACCTCTATTTCCATTTCACCATTCAAATACGAAGCTGTCAAAGTGTGGTCTTTCAAAATTTCTGCAGGCGTTCCTTTACTGATGATTTCGCCACCGTGCTTTCCTGCTTTTGGACCAATATCAATTACATAATCGGCACGCAAAATCATGTCTTTATCGTGTTCAACCACAATAACCGAGTTGCCAATGTCGCGTAATTGTTCCAAAGAATGAATCAATTTATCGTTGTCTCTTTGGTGCAAACCAATGCTTGGTTCATCCAGAATATACAAAACGCCGACCAATTGCGACCCAATTTGAGTTGCTAATCGAATGCGTTGTGCTTCGCCACCAGAAAGTGATTTCGAGCTTCGGCTTAAAGCCAAATATTCTAAACCTACGTTCATCAAAAAAGCCAATCGATCCTTGATTTCCTTGATAACTTCGGTAGCAATTGTTTTTTGTTTATCGGATAAATGCGTGTTCAAATCCAAAAACCAAGCCGTAACATCCGAAATATCCATATTGCATAATTCGGTGATATTTTTCTCGTTGATTTTAAAAAATAAAGCTTCTTTTTTCAATCGGGAACCTTCACAAACCGGACAATTTACTTCGTCCATAAACTCTTTTGCCCAACGTTTTATGGTGGTTGAACCACTTTCGTCATGCTGATTTTTGATGAAATGCGAAATTCCTTCAAACTCAATTTTGTATTCTTTGGTAACACCCAAAACTTTCGATTCGACCGAAAATTTTTCTTTGCCACCATTCAGAATCATTTCCATCGCTTCCTCGGAAATTGCCGAAATAGGATCTGTTAATTTGAAGTCATATTTTTCGCCAATGATTTCCAATTGCTTGAACATCCAGCTACTTTTATATTCGCCCAAAGGCGCAAAACCACCTTTGTTTATGGATATTTTCGGATTTGGTATTATCTTTTTGATGTTGATTTCGTTTACCGTTCCCAAACCTTTGCAATGATCACAGGCGCCTTTTGGAGAGTTGAACGAAAACAAATTGGGTTCTGGATTTTGATACGAAATTCCGGTTGTCGGACACATTAAATTTCGACTAAAAAACCGAATGGCATCGGTGTCTTGGTCTAAAATCATCAACACATTTTCGCCATGATACATCGCCGTTTTGATGCTTTCGGTTAAACGTTTTTCGTTATCTGGCGTATCTTCAATGACCATTCTATCAATCACGATTTCGATGTCGTGGGTTTTATAACGATCCAATTTCATTCCTGTGGTAATGTCTTTTATTTCGCCATTAATACGAACTTTCAAGAAACCTTGTTTGGCAATTTGCTGGAATAATTCGGCATAATGTCCTTTTCTGGCGCGAATAATTGGAGCCAAAATATTGATGCGTTTTCCCGCAAAATCTTGGGTGATTAATTCCTTGATTTGCTCGTCGTCATAAGAAACCATTTTCTCACCTGTATTATAACTATAAGCATCAGCGGCGCGGGCAAAAAGCAAACGTAGGAAGTCATAAATCTCTGTTATGGTACCAACAGTCGAGCGTGGACTCTTACTTGTTGTTTTCTGTTCGATGGCAATAACAGGCGAAAGTCCATCAATTTTATCTACATCGGGACGTTCCAAACCACCCAAAAACTGTCTGGCATATGCCGAAAAAGTTTCTACGTATCGGCGTTGTCCTTCGGCATAAATGGTGTCGAAAGCCAAGGATGATTTTCCTGAACCGGAAAGTCCTGTTATCACTACCAATTTCTCCCGAGGAATTGTGACGTCTATATTTTTTAGATTGTGCACTCGCGCACCCAATACTTCAATGTTGTTATCTGTTTCTAGCATAAATTTTGGCAAAAAAGCAAAGTTATGGTTTTGGGTTATTATCTCCTTAGTAAAATAAAAGCTTGACTATTAGTTTTTTAATTAGTACTAATTATATCTTTTATAAATTAGCATTAATTTGATCTCGTATTTTTTTAGCATCGATACTATGATGTGAATCTCTAAAAATCACCTTTTTATCCACCACTACAATAATTTGTGGCGATTGATGAATTACATTTAATTCACTAGCAATATAGGCGGAAATATCGCGGTGTGCCAATAAATCGAGGTAATTAAAATCGGCAATATCAGCCAAAATTTCGTTGTCATTCATTAATCGCTCTTTTGCGAAAGCGCTAATCCCGCAAGTAACGCTATCTTTGAACAGAATTTGAGGTTTCTCAATTGATTTTTCAATGATATCAAGTACGTCTTGTTCGGTTAAAATGGGTTGCCAGTTATTCATTATTTAATAATTTATGTTGTTATTTATTTTTTTAAGAGCTGCAAGACAACATCGAACAGCCTACTTTATTTCGCGCCCATTCCGGTCTTTTTGCAAACCATTTTTCATTTTCTGGTTGTTCGTCATAAGGATTTTTTAATAATATATATAATTCTTGGATGAGACTATACTCTTCTTTTTCGGCTGCTTCAATAGCTAATTGAGCCATATAATTCCGGAAAATATATTTTGGATTTACCGCATTCATAACTGATTTTCTCTGATCGTCAGTTGTGTTTTCGGCATTAATTTTTTTCAAATATAATGTAAACCATTTCAGCCAGTTTTCTTTATTGCTTCCTATAATTTCTTCGGGTTTATAAAAAGCATTTTCTATTTTAAGTAATGCTTTTTCTGCGGAATCCGTTTTTTCAATATTTCCTAAATTTCTAAAAAACAAAGTCATATCCGTTTCCGAAGCATTCAAATTCGAATGTAAATCGGTAAGTAATTGCTCGTCATATTTATTTTTTAAACCAAGTTTATTCTGCATCATTTCATCATATAGAGTGTCATAATCTGAGCTAAATTGATCTAAAATATTTTGCATCGCCTGTATATCTTCAATAAGCGGATACAAAGCATTTCCGAGTTGCACTAAGTTCCATAATGCAATATCTGGCTGATTGCCAAAACGGTATCTTTTGCCCTGAGCATCAGTCGTATTTGGTGTCCAATTCGGGTCAAAATCCTCTAGCCAACCATACGGACCATAATCAATTGTTAGTCCCAATATCGACATATTATCGGTGTTCATAACACCGTGAACAAAACCAACACGCTGCCATTTGACAATCATTTTCAGGGTTCTATTAGCAACTTCCTTATAAAACAAAAGGTACTTTTCGGTGCCATCGCTGTTGTTATTTGGATAGTGGTGTTTTATGGTATAATCGGTAAGTTCTTTCAATAATTTTAGGTCATTTCTAGATGCAAGTAATTGAAAATTCCCAAAACGAATAAAGCTCGGAGCAACTCGACAAACAACGGCTCCTTTTTCGTAAGCAGGGTTTCCATTGTACATCACATCTCTTAAAACAGTGTCGCCCGTTGTAATTAAAGACAAAGAACGCGTTGTTGGTACACCAAGATAATACATGGCTTCGCTACACAAATGCTCTCGTATTGAGGAACGCAAAACGGCCAAACCATCGGCAGTTCTTGAATACGGGGTTTCACCTGCGCCTTTTAATTGTAATGCCCAATGTTTGTTATTATGTACTAATTCGAACAGATTTATGGCTCTTCCGTCACCCAATTGTCCTGCCCAATTGCCAAATTGATGTCCGCCGTAACACATGGCAAACGGGTTTGTATTTGGATAAACTTCGGAACCTGAAAATATTTTTAGAAACTCTTCGGAATTCACTTCGTTTTCTAAACCAATTTCTTTCGCAAAATCCTCCGAAAAATGAATCAGTTTTGGACTGCTGGGTATTCTTGGTGTAACAAATGAATAGCAAGCGTTTACCACCTGACGTCTTGAATTTGTCAAATCGGTATCTGCTTTAAGTTCTTTATTAAAAGTATCTTTAGTGTTTATTTTCATGGTTTATTTATACAACATCAAGCATGATATTTCCAATATGGAATAAGAAAAACGCTATAACTTTTCTTTCAAATACTTTGCCGTAATCGATTTTTTGTTTTTTACAATATCTTCGGGAGTTCCTTCGGCGAGCAATTGTCCACCATTTTCGCCACCTTCAGGACCTAAATCAATAATCCAATCGGCACATTTTATCAAATCAAGATTGTGTTCGACGACTAATATCGAATGCCCTTTATCAATCAAAGCATCAAACGAAGCTAAGAGTTTCTTGATATCGTGAAAATGCAATCCCGTTGTAGGTTCGTCAAAAACAAAAAGGGCTTTTTCTTTTGTGGCGCCTTTTACCAAGAACGAAGCCAGTTTAATACGCTGCGCTTCACCGCCAGAAAGTGTTGAAGAAGATTGTCCTAATTGTACATATCCTAAACCAACATCTTGCAAAGGTTGCAGTTTTTGGGTTATTTTATTTTGTTTATTAGCAGCAAAAAAAGCAATCGCATCATCGATGGTTAGGGTCAGAATGTCATGAATATTTTTGCCATCGAAAGTGACTTCGAGAACTTCTTTCTTGAATCGTTTGCCGTTGCAGGTTTCGCAATGCAATTGCACATCGGCCATAAAAACCATTTCGACATTAATCGTTCCTTCGCCTTTGCAGGTTTCGCAACGACCGCCATCCACATTAAACGAAAAATGTTTGGCTTGATAACCGCGAATTTTCGATAGTTTTTCTTTGGCAAACAATTCCCGAATATCGTCATACGCTTTAATATACGTTACAGGATTAGAACGAGAACTTCGTCCAATTGGGTTTTGATCTACATATTCAATATGTTGAATTTTATGGTAATAACCACGCATTTCGGTAAATTGTCCGGCTTTTTCGCCAACACCATCCAGCTTCTTTTGCATAGCTGGAAACAAGATTTTCTTTACCAAGGTACTTTTTCCGCTTCCAGAAACGCCTGTAATTACGGTCAAACATTCCAATGGAAATTTGACGTCTAAATTTTGTAAATTGTTTTCGCGTGCGCCAAGTATTTCAATGTAATTGCTCCATTTTCTGCGGATTCGTGGCGTTTTGATTTCTAAGTCGCCATTCAAATATTTCGCTGTTAAAGAAGTCGATTTTAAGATTTCGTCGAAAGTTCCTTGAGCGACTAATTCGCCACCAAAAGTTCCTGCTTCGGGACCAATATCAATAATCATATCGGCCGCTTTCATTATATCTTCATCATGTTCGACCACGATAACAGTATTTCCCAAATCACGAAGCGAAAGCAAAACTTTAATCAATCTTTCAGTGTCTTTTGGGTGTAAACCAATACTGGGTTCGTCGAGAATATACATCGAACCTACTAAACTGCTTCCGAGCGAAGTCGCCAAATTAATACGTTGCGATTCGCCACCGGAAAGAGTTGCTGAGTTTCTATTTAACGTTAAATAATCCAAACCCACTTCGGTCAAAAACGATAATCGGTTGTTAATTTCTAATAATAATCGTTTGGCAATTTGCTTTTCATAGACATCCAAATCGATGTTTTTGAAAAAAGTAACCAAATGTTTAATCGGTAAATCCACCAAATCCGATACGGTTTTAGAATTGATTTTCACGTAAGAAGCTTCAATTCGTAAACGTTTTCCTTTGCAGGAATGACATTTAGTTTTACCGCGATAACGCGAAAGCATCACCCGATTTTGGATTTTATAATTCTTGTCTTCTAATTCTTTGAAGAACGCATTTAAACCTTGAAAATAGGCGTTTCCTGTCCAAATCAAATCTTTTTGTGCTTCGGAAAGTTCGAAAAAAGGTTTATGAATTGGGAAATCAAACTTGTAAGCGCTGTTCACTAATTCGTCCCGAAACCAGCCCATACTTTCGCCACGCCAAGGATAAATGGCATTTTCGAAAACGGATAAAGACGTGTTCGGAATGACTAATTCCTCGTCGATTCCTATGATATTCCCGTAACCTTCGCAAACAGGGCAAGCTCCATAGGGATTGTTGAAACTAAACAAATGTACATTCGGCTCCAAGAAAGTAATCCCGTCCAATTCGAAATTATTGCTATAGGAATGGCGTTTGTGCGTACTTAATTCCTGCAAATGACAAATTCCTTTTCCTTCATAAAAGGCAGTTTGGACCGCATCCGAAAGTCGATTGTAAAATTCCTCTTCGTCTTTAACAACAATTCGGTCAATGATAAGTAAAATGTCTTTATTGTCTAAAGTAGGTCCATCGATTTCGTCTAAACGAATGGTTTCATTATTAACTAAAATTCTTGAAAACCCTTGGTTGAGTAAGGCTTTCAATTTGTCTTCCAAAGCTCGACCTTGTTCCAAATGAATAGGAGAGAGGAGTAACCATTTGCTGTCGATTCCGAAATTTTTTACATCAGTGATCACATCCGAAACCGTATTTTTTTTAACTTCTTGTCCCGAAATTGGCGAAAATGTTCTGCCAACTCGGGCAAATAATAATTTGATATAATCGTAAATTTCGGTCGAAGTTCCTACTGTAGAACGCGCGTTGGTCGTATTTACTTTTTGTTCAATAGCGATTGCTGGTGCAATTCCTTTGATGTATTCAACTTTTGGTTTGTCTAGTCTCCCCAAAAATTGACGCGCATACGAGGATAAACTTTCCACATAACGGCGTTGTCCTTCGGCATACAAAGTGTCGAAAGCCAAGCTTGATTTTCCGGAACCCGAAAGCCCAGTTATTACCACTAATTTATTTCTAGGAATCGCGACGTCCACATTTTTTAGATTGTGTACTTGCGCTCCTTTAATAATTATATTTTTCTTTGGATCTAATGTAGAAAGGTCAATTTGCATGTGAAAACCGGATTTCCACAAAAGTAATCAATTTTAAAATTAGAAATGATAAGGAACTAATTACAATTTTCTAATACACGAATAGATTTTACTTATTTAAAATTTATACCCATTATAAAAATGATTCATTAAAACGCATTTATAGATTAGGAAGTATCTGTTTTTTTGAATTAGGTTTATTTTTATTTGTTTTTCTTGCTTTTTAATATAATTATATGTTAAATTTGTTTTAGTTATAAACAACAAAAAAATATTAGCCTATATAGTAAAACTACTTTTTAGAAAAATTCCCCTAATTTAATTAACAAAACTAAAAGGTAATACTATGGCTAATGTTCAACTTCCGGACTCTTTATTGGTAAAAAAATATGTTGAAGGCGATGAAAATGCTTTGAATTTATTGATCAATAGACATCAATCTAAAATATTCGGTTTTATCTATTCGAAAATTTCAGATAGAGACATTTCAAATGATATATTTCAAGACACTTTTATAAAAGTTATCAAAACTTTGAAATCACAATCGTATAATGAAGAAGGTAAATTTCTTCCTTGGGTCATGCGAATTGCTCATAATTTGATTATAGATCATTTTAGAAGAAACAAAAAAATGCCAATGTTTAGAGAAACAGAGGAATTTTCCATTTTTTCGATTATGTCTGATGATTCTCTTACCATCGAAAACAAAATCATTCACGAGCAAGTAGAATTAGATTTAAAAAAGCTAATCGAAGAACTTCCTGCCGATCAAAAAGAAGTTTTGATGATGCGCATGTATCAAGATATGAGTTTCAAGGAAATTTCAGAAATTACCGGCGTTAGTATTAATACAGCGTTAGGTAGAATGCGCTACGCTTTGATGAATATGAGAAAAGTGATCGATAAACATCAAATTATTTTGACGAATTAATACTAATTTAGAAATTGCTGCGTTGTAATACTAAATAAAATAATTAGTATTCTATGGCAAAAATTTACTCTAAAAAAACATTAGTTATCCATTCAATGAAACCAAAAAAAGAGACGATTTCTTTTTTGTTAAACTACTCAAAAGCATTGAGCATTGTAAAAGTTGACAAAATGAGTTTCGAAATAATAGCTAATTAAGGAAACGTCCCGATAGATTTATCGGGACGTTTTCGTTTTATATTCGTCCAAAACCTTTTTTCTACCAACCGTTTTGGTAATAATATCCTTTTCTAAATCCCAACCACGAGCAGGAGAATATTCGCGTCCATACCAAATTATTTGCAAATGCAAATCATTCCAAATTTCCATCGGAAAAATGCGTTTGGCATCCTTTTCGGTTTGTACCACATTTTTGCCATTCGATAAATTCCATCGAAACATCAATCGGTGAATATGTGTATCAACCGGAAAAGCAGGAACGCCAAAGGCTTGTGACATCACAACACTCGCCGTTTTATGCCCCACAGCTGGTAATTCCTCTAAACTTTCGAAACTTTGAGGAACTTTGCCACCGTGTTTGTCAATCAAAATATGCGATAAACCATGAATTCCTTTCGATTTCATCGGTGATAAACCACACGGGCGTATGATGTCTTTGATCTCTTCGACGCTCATTTTTATCATATCATACGGATTATCTGCCTTAGCAAAAAGCAAAGGTGTAATTTGATTCACCCTAACATCCGTGCACTGTGCCGAGAGTAAAACAGCAATCAGCAACGTATACGGATCCTTATGATTCAACGGAATCGGGATTTCGGGATACAATTCTTTTAACGTATTAATAACAAATGTTACACGCTCGGATTTCGTCATTTTTTACTAAATTTGAATTGTAAAAATACTATAATTTCTATTATGTGCCTAATCCAGCTTTCCGTTGCAACTCCTCGTTTTCCATGCTTTTTTTCTAGGCAATAGCAAGAGCTTCCTTTGGTCGCTTTGCTATTTCAAGAAAAAACAGCTTCAAAAACTGCGGGGTTTTCACTTCAATCTGGGGCAAACACGATATCTAAAACCTAACACCCAATTATGACAACATTAAAAAAAGGCGACAAAGCTCCCCAATTTTCAGGATTAGATCAAGACGGAAAATCCCATCAATTAGCGGATTATAAAGGAAAAAAATTAGTGGTTTTCTTTTATCCAAAAGCAAATACTCCAGGATGCACCGCCGAAGCTTGCGATTTGAGAGATAATTTCGAGCGTTTTCAAGCCAATAATTATGAACTTTTAGGCGTAAGTGCCGATGCAGCAAAAGCTCAAGCCAAATTCAAGGAAAAATATAGTTTTCCCTTTCCATTATTGGCAGACGAAGACAAATCGGTAATTCAAGCTTTTGGAGTTTGGGGACCAAAGAAATTTATGGGAAAAGAATACGACGGTATCCATAGAACCACTTTTGTAATCGACGAAAACGGAATTATCGACGAAGTAATTTCGGAGGTAAAAACCAAGGCTCACGCTGCACAGATATTGAAATAATTTAATTGTCAATATTTAGAACTATCACTTTTAATAAAATTTATTTTGTCATTCTGAGGAACGAAGAATCATATTATTTGAATAACTAATGTAATTTTTCCTATTTTGAAATGACAAAATTCATTTGTATTACTAAAGAAAACACAAAATTTAAATAAAAAATGCCGATAAAAATTTTATCGGCATTTTTTATTAAGCTATTTAGTTGAAACTAATTCTTTTTTTCAAATAATCGATCTGGACGGTATCCAAAAAGCTGATGTGTTTTTATTATTTCTGCAACACCAATAGGTAGCATTGTTTCCCATCCGGACTTACTTTCACTAATCATTTTCAAAACTTCTCGAGAGAATACTTCTAGATTTTTTGGATTAAAGTTAGTGATATCAACTACTTTTCCATTGAATTTGAAAAATTTATATAATTCTTTCATTCTTGGGTGAACTCTCAATGTCTCTGAATTCATGATTTCACCCTTTTCATCAAGCATTGGATATAAATATACTTTCATATCCCGAAAGAATAATTTTCCGAAAGCTTCCAAAATTCCACCACTTAGATGTCGATAGTATTTTTCATCAAAAATGTCGACTAAATTATTTACACCCATTGCTAATCCCATTCTAGCTTTCGTATACTTCGAGAAGTATTCAACCACTCTATAATATTCTTGAAAATTCGAAATCATTACCGTCTGTCCAAGTGAACAAAGAAGTTCGGCTCGATCCATAAAATCACGCTCGTCAATTTCACCATCCGAACGCAAGTTAGATAAAGTAATTTCGAAAATCACCAAGGTATTATCTGGATTCACTTTATTTTCGTTCAAAAACATTTTTAGAGATTCCTCATACATATCCATATTTACTTTTGTCACAGGGCGGAAACTCCCTCTTAAAGCAAGTATATTTTTTTTATATAAAATGGCGGCAGGAAGAATGTTTCTACCTTGAGGGTCAAATATTACGGCATCTGTCATTCCGTTTTTTACTAATTGTAAACTCATCAAGCGATTGTCTACTTGTGCAAAACGAGGTCCTGAAAAATTTATTGTATCTATTTCTAATTGGTCTTTGTCTAAATGATCATATAAATATCGCAACAAACGTTTTGGATCATTATTTTTATAATATGCACCATAAATTAAATTTACACCAAGAACACCAAGGGTTTCTTGTTGAAGTCGAACATCGGTTTCTTTAAAACGAATATGAAGAATAATATCGTTGTATTCTTCGTTAGGCTCTATTTGGTAACGAATTCCAACCCATCCATGGCCTTTAAACTGTTTTGCAAAGTCAATGGTAGCTACGGTATTTGCATAACTAAAAAACATTTTGTTAGGATGTTTTTCTCTACTTAATCTTTTTTCAATTAGTTCTACTTCATGAGAAAGCATTTTTTTAAGTCGGCTTTCAGTAACATATCTCCCATCTTCTTCAACTCCATAAATAACATCGCTAAAGTCTTTGTCATAAGCAGAAGTTGCTTTTGCTATTGTCCCTGATGATCCACCTGCTCTAAAAAAATGTCTTACAGTTTCTTGCCCCGCACCAATTTCGGCAAAAGTTCCGTAAATGTTTTCGTTTAAATTGATTCGAAGCGCTTTGTCTTTTATAGAAGGAATTTGTTCGATGACTTTGTCACCTTTCAATTTTATTTCTGTATCCATATTATTTAGATAGGAGTAGTTTTATTGCAAAGTTAATTAAATAGGTTTCTAATTAAAAGAGATTTAATTCTATTTTTGTAAAATAATTTACAAAAACCGTGCTAAATGAATGTGTATTTTTTAGGAACAGGTACTTCACAAGGAATTCCTGTCATTGGAAGCAATCATTCGGTATGTCAAAGTGCCGATTTAAAAGATAAAAGGCTTCGGGTTTCTATTTGGATTACATGGGACTATTATTCTTTTGTAATTGATTGTGGTCCTGATTTTAGACAACAAATGCTTACTTCAAATTGTCAAAAAGTAGACGGAATTTTGTATACACATGAACATTCGGATCATACTGCCGGATTAGATGATATTCGGCCTTTTAATTTTAGACAAGGTGAAATTCCAATTTATGCTCACAAACGGGTTATCGAAAATCTTAAAAAACGATTTGATTATATTTTTGAAACTGAAAATAAATATCCGGGTGCACCTGCTGTAAAAACAATTGAAGTGGTCAATAATCATCCTTTTTTAATTGGGAATAAAAAAGCAATTCCAATAAATGTTATGCATGGAAACTTGCAAGTTTTTGGGTATCGTATTGATGATTTTGCTTATTTAACTGATGTAAAAACTGTCGAAAAAGATGAAATAAACAAATTGAAAAATTTAAAAGTTTTGGTTGTAAATGCTTTGCGAGAAGAACCTCATAAAACCCATTTTAATATGGAAGAAGCTTTAGATTTTATAAATTTGGTTCAACCTGAAACAGCTTATTTAACTCACGTTAGTCATATTTTGGGTTTTCATGAAGATGTACAACAAAAATTGCCGAAGAACGTTTATTTGGCTTATGACAATTTAGAAATTAAAATTTAATATTTTTTATATAATGAAAAAATCGTTACTGCTTTATCTCTTTATTCTTGTTTTGCTTTTAAATGTTTTTACCTATAAATATTTTAGCGGAGAATTGGACTTTGAAAAAAATAAATCTGAAACAATTGAAAAAAGATTAAAAGATAGTCTTCTATCTACAACAAATAAACTGAGAGATGCCAATTATTTTTCTTTGGAAAATAATGAAAATGCACAGAATTATTTCAACCCTGAAACTGCAAAAAAAACGATACAAATTGAGAAATTAGTTCCTTTAGTTACTGAAAAATTAATGGAATTGAATGCGAATCCAAAAGGGAATCCTTACACGGGTCAAGACAAAATAGGATCTAATAAATTCATTATCAATAAAGTGAAAATTCTAAATCATCGTTGGATTATTGCCGATTTTAGCGATGGCGAATATTGGGGCGAAGTATTATTGAAGTATTTTGTAAACGAGGACGAAACTGTTTCTTTCGAAACCATTCAGTCTTTTATTTACCAAAAGTAATTATTTCTTCACAAGCCAATTTTTAAAATCATAAAAGTTTTGAGGTGAAACTCCGTGACCAATTGGGTATTCCTTATACGTAATTTTTATTCCTAATTTTTCTAAAAAAGGTTTTGCTTTTCGTCCCCAATCTACCGGAATTACTTGATCTACTGTTCCATGTGATGTGAAAAAATTAAGATTGTCGAAAGAATTTTTTAGATAGTTTTCATCTAATATTTCGGTGTTGATATAACCGCTTAATGCAACAACTTGTTGCACTTTTTCTGGATACGAAAGCGCTACGGCATAACTTAAAATAGTACCTTGGCTGAATCCAATTAAAGTTATATTTTTATAATCTATTGGAAAACTAACAATCAGTTCATCTATAAATTTAGCAATTAAATCTCTAGAAACTCTCGCTTGTTCATTATCTGAAAACTTGTTTTGATCCGCATCAAAATTGATAGCGTACCAAGCGTAACTTCCGTATGACAAATCATAAGGAGCACGAGCCGAAATGATATAATATTCCTCAGGAATTTCTGTTGCAAAAGAAAACAAATCTTGTTCATTGCTACCATAACCGTGCAATAATAGCAAAAGAGGGTTTTTGTCAAGCTTTATTTTTGGTTCTCTTACAAGATATTCTAGGGATAATTTCATAGCTATTATTTTCAAAAACCTTTGTTAAATTTTTAAACTTTGACAAAGATTAAAATAGGTTTAGTGTTTGAATTTTATGAGATAGTTTTAAACCATTTTTGAAAAAAATTCCCCAATAAAGGAATTGGTTTCGTTTCTCCGTTTATGGCACCAAAAATCGCGTAGGTCCATAAAACAGATAGAGAAATCCACATTGAAATTGTTATCATAGGACTATCGAAATTGCTTATGATTAGTCCTAAAGAAATAAAAGTGATCGATAAACCTAGTGCTTGACGAATGTGAAAAGAAGCATACGAATTTTTATCTTCACCACTATTCATAGACATAGCTATAAAAACACCGATGATTAAAATATAACTTGTTATTGCTGCTGTTTTCCCTTGTTCAATGTTGTTATTCATAATGTACTATTTACAAAACTAATTTTCCTTGATTATAAATTCCATACACATTTCCTTTAATTTCCACTCCAATAAAAGCGGAATTTTTTGATTTTGATAAAATGCTATCCTTGGTAAAAATGCTTTTTCCTTCAGGATTGAATAAAGTAATACTTGCTTTATTTCCTTCATTGATAGATGGCATATCTATTCCGAATGTATTTTTTCCTGAAGTTAATTTTTGGATCACTTTCTCTAAAGGCAAAACAGTTAATAAAGCACCAAAAGCACTTTCTAATCCAATAGTTCCGTTTTTGGCACTATCAAATTCCATTTTTTTATGTTCAATATCAATCGGATTATGGTCAGAAGTAATCATGTCGATTGTATTATCGAGAACTCCCGCAAGCAATGCTTTTCGGTCGGTTTGGATTCGTAAAGGTGGTGAAACTTTATATCTAGTGTCAAAACCTTCTAATGTTTCATCGGTTAAAACCAAATGATGCACGGCAACACTACACGTTACATTTAAACCTTTAGCTTTGGCCTCTTTAATCAATTGGACTGATTTTGCAGATGAAATTGTAGGAATATGTAATTTTCCACCTGTGTATTCCAATAGAAATAAGTTTCTGGCGATTATTAATTCTTCCGCTAAATTTGGAATTCCTTTTAGCCCTAATCTTGTAGAAACTACTCCTTCATTAGCCACTCCGTTTCCTTTTATATTCGAATCTTGGGAGAATGCGATCACTAACCCATCAAAATCTTGCGTATATTGTAAGGCTATTTTAAGCAAATTAGCATTGTCTAAACTTTTGTTATAATCTCCAAAAGCAACCGCACCTGCATTTTTCATATCGAATAATTCGCTCATATCTTTTCCTTCGCTGCCTTTTGTCAAAGCGCCAATCGGAAAAAGTTGTGTGGCAAAACCATTGGATTTAGACTTTACAAAGTTTATTTGTGATTGATTATCAATAATCGGGTAGGAGTTGGGTTGTAAAGCAATTGCTGTAAATCCGCTTCGAGCAGCGACATTCAATCCGTTTGTAATAGTTTCTCGATCTTCAAAACCAGGTTCGCCAAGGGAAACACTACTGTCAAACCAACCCTGTGATACATGTAAATTATCGAATCCTATTTCTTCCGTATTATCCAAATTGGGAATTGATTTTCCTATTTTTTGAATAATTCCATCAACAATTAATATATCCGTTATTGAGTTGTTAAAAGGACTTACGGAATCCATGATTTTGGCGTCTCGGATGATTACTTTCATAGTGCTAGTTTAATTATTTGACATTCGTTTTACTTGACGAATTGTATAATTGCCATTTCAGTTACTAGAAAAAGCAATGCAAATATAACAAACCATTTCCAAATTTGATTGTCAATTCTATCGGTTTGTAAGGTGTCGAAAATGGTATTTATAGAATCACTTGTTTTAAAATCGGATAGTAATTTTTCATTGACTTTGGCCAAATTACTTTCAGTTCTATTATAATTAAAACTGATGTTTTGCAAGTGTTCTTTTTGTTTGTAAATTCCAAAATTACCCGCTTGTTGTGGATATTCATTAAATGTAAGTTGCACTTTATTATTCATAATTTGTTGAGCCGGAATAAAAGATTCTTTTTCATTTTTGACATTTAAAATAACGTCTTTCGATAAATTAACATCAACTAAATATGGATTATTGTTTCCAATTGTTAAGGCTTTGATGCCTTTATTTTGATTATTAATTGCCATTTTATATAATGTTGGAACAATTAAGGGTGATTGTTGAAAGTTTGAATTCGCTTGATTGATTGGTGCAGCAAATACATAAACAGACGAAATAGGTTTATTTATAGAAGTCAAAAATGCAGTTTGATCTTCATAATATAAAGCAGCTGGATTAGGGCCTGATATTTCAAAAGAGCTTTTTGTTTTAGGATATTGAAAATTATCAATTTTATTTTCAAAAACTCCTCCAAATAATGGATGATTGAAATTGATTTTTGTAATTAGTTTTTCTTTATTTTCTATTGCTTTCAAATGAATGGATCCAAAAATAGTCAAAAACTGATTTAGATTTTGAACCGTATTTTTAGCTGATGGAATAACGATAATGTTTCCCCCTTTTTCAGAAAATGATTTTAAGGTGGTTTGCAAAGCTTGCGGAATTTCCTCTAATTCATTCAAGAGAATTGCGTCTTGTTTTTGGATTATATTATAATCTAAAGAACCAATTGAAAAGTTGGAATAATTGAATTCCTCGTTAGTGTAAATTCTACCTAAAAAGTTGCTTTTTTCAGGTGTGCCAATGCTAATTATATTCATTTTTTCAGGTCTAGAAATGCTGAAAAATAAGTTATTATCGTATTCTAAACTATTGTCGACAATCGAAAAATAGCCATTAAAATCTTTTTTTGGGATTGTGAAATAAAGAGTTTTATTCTTGGTCTCTAATTTAGTTAAAGTCTTTGCAATCAATTTATTTTGATTATACAAGGCTACAGGAATCTCTTTGTTTTCTTCACCATAAGTAGCTATTTTTAAGCCGATTTCATAAAATTCATTCAGGTTTTGATGGATAAAAACGCTATCAATTGAAACATTATTTTGATGCTCCGTTTTCGGAATGATAAAATGGGTACTTGAATTTTTATCAATACTTTTTAGTTGCTTTGGTTTTAATCCAATTGCATCAGTTATTATAATTATGTCTTTGTTAAAAGCCGATTTTCGAGATTTTATTTTAGCCATTGCACTTTCAATTTGAAAATCTAATGCACTATATTTCAAGTTTTGCAATGATGTTCGAATTGTTTTTATATCGGTATTCCAAAAAGTTTCAGAATTGGTTATTAAAGAAAAAGTTTGATTTTCGGGGGTGTTTTCAAGTAATTCCTGAACAGCTCTTTTAAGTAATTCTCCTTTTTTACCTTTGGCTTGCATTGAGAAGGAATTGTCTAAAACGATGAACATTTCGTTAGCGCTATTTTTGCTGTCTTTGGCCTTAAAAAAGGGTTGAGCAAAGGCTAAAATGAGACAAGTTAAAATAAGTAATCGAGTGGCTAAAAGCAGCCATTTCTTGATCTTAGAACTCTTTCTGGTTTGAATGGAGAGTTCCTTCAAGAAACGCACATTTGTGAAATATTCTTTTTTGAAACGACGCAGTTGAAATAAATGAACTAAAACTGGCAGTGCCAGCAAGAAGAGAAAATAGAGAATATAAGGATGTTTGAATTGCATTCAATTATATAGTTTGTCAAAAATACAAATTTGTAAATTATTGTGAGTTCATATTTCTATATTTTTTATCCTATAAAATAATAATACTTTTTATAGATTACTTACTTTTGTTTTTAAATAATAAAAAAAAATATGAAAAATATTTATTTCATTCTACTTTCATTTATTGCATATGGAGTTTTACAAGCACAAGAAAATAAATTTAATTTAATTGTTGGAACGTACACTAATAGTTGTGATAGCAAAGGGATTTATGTTTATGAATTCGATTCGAATACAGGTGATTTTAGCATAAAAAATAGTTCCGAAAAAATTATAAATCCCAGTTATTTGACGGTTTCACCCAACAATAAATACCTGTACTCTGTTAGCGAGAACGGAAAAAAGACTTCAGTTAGTGCTTTTGGATTTAATTCAAAAAGTGGAAAATTAGAGTTTTTAAATAGCTCTCGCACAAATGGGGATGATTCTTGTTATATTATCAATGATGATAAAAACGTTATTACTGCAAATTATAATGGTGGTTCTATATCTGTATTTAAAAAAATGAAAGACGGGAGTGTATCTGAAGTAAAGCAGGTGATTCAACATTTCGGGAAAGGAATTAATGCAAAAAGGCAGGAAAGCCCTCATGTACATATGGTTCATTTTTCCCCAGATAAAAAATATGTTTTGGCTAATGATTTAGGAACAGATCAAGTTTCTGTTTATCAATACAATCCCAATAGTAGCAATGAAATTTTAAAACTAAAAAGTAGTATTTCTGTAAATCCTGGAGGAGGACCAAGACATTTAACTTTCAGTAAAGACGGGAAATATGTATACGTATTACTGGAATTAGATGGTTCTTTGATAAGTTTTAGTAATACTAGTGGAATCTTAAAAAAAGTATCCGAAACAACAATTATTGCAAAAGAATATAAAGGTGAAATTCGTTCGGCAGATATTCATATCTCACCTGATGGAAAATTTCTATATGCAACAAATCGTGGAGAAATAGGTGAAATTTCAATGTTTAAAATTCTTGAAAAAGGAAAATTAGAACTAGTGCAAAGAACGAGTACTTTAGGAAAAGGACCTCGTAATTTTGCTATTGATCCAACAGGAAGTTTTTTGTTAGTTGGGCATCAATACACGAATGAAATAGTAATTTTTAAAAGAGATAAAACAACGGGAAGTATAACAGATACAGGAAAAAGAATTCCATTGTGTTCACCAGTTTGTTTGGTTTTCGATAAAATATAAAAGCGTTGATTTATAAAAGAAGAGGATAAAAATAATTTTCATTTTTATCCTCTTTTGCATTTTATTTATTTTTATCTTTTCTCTTTTTGTCTCTAGTTTTTAACATATTTCTATTGACAGAACCATGTGTTTTTTTCTTGGTTACACCAGGACCTCCTAAATTTACTTTTTTATTCTTTTTACTTTTCTCATGAAAAGCACCATCCCCTTCTAATTTCGTTTTTTTCATTAAAAACTTTATCGGTTGTCTGTCTTTTTCAGGTTCGATAAGCTTTAATGAAATTTCCACAGTTTCTGGGAAAGTTTCAGTTTCTAATTCTAAATCCATCAAAATTTCAATGGCAATTTTCGATTCTTCTTCTCGAGGAGCAATCAGGCTTATAGCAGTTCCTTTTGCGTCTGCACGACCTGTTCGGCCAATACGGTGCATATACAATTCAGGTAATTCAGGCATTTCAAAGTTGATTACGTGACTAATATTAGAAATATCTAAACCTCTTGCCATAATATCTGTAGTGATTAGACCTCGAAGATTTCCTTCTTGAAATTCTGCCATCGTACTCAAACGATAATTTTGAGATTTATTAGAGTGAATCACACCAAATTGACCTTCAAAATCTTCTTCGATTCGGTTATGAACCATATCCGATATTTTTTTGTTATTTACAAAAACCAATACCCGACTCATGTCTTCATTGCTTTGTAATAAATGCTTTAACAGATTTATTTTGGTATTAAAGTTTGGAACTTTATAAGTAATTTGTTTGATGTTTTCTAATGGAGTTCCTGATGCCGAAAGCGTTACTTCTTCAGGAAAGTCAAAATAATCATTCAAAATAGCATCCACTTCTTCTGTCATAGTTGCTGAAAATAGAATGTTTTGACGTTTTTTAGGCATCATTGCCAAAATTGCAGTTAATTGAGTACGGAAGCCTAAATTTAGCATTTCGTCGAACTCATCGATAACCAATTTTTGCATTTCTTCAAAACGAATTACATTATCTAATGTTAAATCCATTATTCGTCCTGGAGTTCCCACAAGTATATCGCAACCTTGATAAACAGTGGTTTTTTGAGTATTAATGTTGACACCACCAAAAATTCCAATGGTTCGCACCGACATATACTGGGTTAATTTCTCTACTTCTTCGACCACTTGAACTACAAGTTCACGTGTTGGTACTAAAACAACTATTTTGGGAGTATGACCAGGTGTGAATTTGTATAATTTTAATAAAGGCAACAAGTAGGCAAATGTTTTACCAGTTCCGGTTTGTGCAATTCCCATCATATCACGTCCAGACATTATCACAGAAAAAGTCTTTTCCTGAATGGGAGTTGGTGTAACAAATCCTAAATCATCTATAGCTTTTTGTACTGATTTTGGAAGATTGAATTGTTCGAAAGTGGTCATAAAACGTAAATTTTGTGCAAAGGTACGTTATTTCTAACGAATGGGCTAAAATGAGTTTTTAAGGGATTTTTAGTAATTTAAACCCAAGAATTACTCTTTATTATATTCTATTTCATGGGTATTATTTACGTCTGTTTATTGAACAATCACTTTTTGAGTTTGTATTATTTCTTTAGTTTTGTTTTCTGTAACTTTTAGAATATAAACACCTTTTGATTGCAGAGAAACGTTTTCTTGGCAATTCTCGTTAAGAATACCTTTTTTTACTTCTTTTCCTAAAATGTCATAGATTGTATATTCGGTTTCAGTACTATTATTTGTCATCAATATAGAAAATGAACCTTTATTTGGTACAGGCCAAATCGTGATTCCTGCTTTGATTTTTGTGTTACTTTCAGTTGATAGATTCAAATTATAACCGCTTAAAATATTAATTTTTCGAGTCATAGTTGCTCCTTCATTATCTATTACAGTAAAATTATAGGAACATAGACCATTAGTATTTGGTGTAAATTCTACTAAATCAGAAATTAAATTAGCATTTCCATTTATGACATTAGAAATAGAATAAGTTGGATTATTAGTAAATCCTCTAGAAAGTTTCTGAATATTAACATTCACTTTTTCTCCAGATAGCGAGTTGTAATGTGGCTGTGCCATCCACTGGAGGTAGTCATCCAAGTTGGTATAACCATCAACATCATTATCTGAATTTGAGTCGGAAAAGTCGCCTAGACTCGAATTTATATTAGTACCTTTAATTGTTTCCCACCAATTTGGTATGCCATCATTATCAGTGTCCCAGCTCGAATCCCTTGTTATTGGTGGATAGAATTCAAAACCACCAACATCAGCTTCATTATCTGGAAATCCGGGTTTATTAGTTAAACTCCCTTTATAGGTATAGGTTCCGTTTAAAGTTTCGGTAATAATTCTCTGATCATGATCATCGAATTCAGGTTGAATACATCCAACATCGGATAATACAATTTTATACGCATTTCCTGCAGATTGCGTTGTTACATAAGAAGGAAAGAAAGGTGTATTTACAAAATTTTCAAAGCTTACAGGAACACCTGTTGCCTTTCTTCCGGCAACCTGATTTGTTTCATCAAAACGACCAGGCATCACATTGCCATTAAAATAACATTGTTGAGTTCCTGTTCCTGCTCCTTCATTTTGTTGGTTGAAGGCATAGAAAAAAGTTGTTCCTGCCCCTGGTTTATAATAATTATTTACAAAATTCACTTCTTTTGTTCCACCATCTGTGGCTCTAGATCCCCAATTATAAACCACATTGTTTGTAATATCCATTCTACCTGCATAGGCGCCATTTCCATCTAGTCCTCCTCCTAAACTCCAATTTCGGCCATAGCAATGCGCCAAAAGATTATGATGAAAACTTCCGATGTCACCTCCTATCGTGGCTGCATAACCATGTTCTGTTCCGGCAGGATAATTTTGATGTCCAGCGTCGTTTAGAGCTTCAGATATTAATGTTTTTTGGAGTGTAATGTTTTTACCAGAACGCGAACTAAAGGATTCGTCTATTGTCCAACTAATGGAGCAGTGGTCTATGATACTATAATTTGCACCAGTTAATCCCATGCCATCATAGGTCGTTCCTCCCCCTAATCGTACTCTTAGATTTTGGGCAATAACATCATTTCCAGTAAATCCAAAAGGGGCAGAACGTATGCATATTCCTTTTCCTGGTGCGGTTTGACCAGCAACTGTCACATAAGGTTGACTTAATACCAATCGAGAATTTAGTTGAATAATTCCCGAAGTATTAAACACAATGGTTCTAGGTCCAATATCATTGGTAACCGCCTCACGTAAACTTCCTGGGCCACTATCATTTAGGTTTGTTACTGCCACAACTTTGCCGCCTCTTCCTCCACGAGCAAAACGACCATAACCCTCAGCTTCTGGAAAGGCTAATTGTGCTGGTCGAAAACGCCAAATATCTCCTTTTATAACATCTCCATTTGCTAAAATTTCATCAACCCTCCAATAATAAGTGTTACCTGTATATAATCCGTTTGCTTGATAGGAAGAATTAGTTTTAGTTTGATTTCCTTTATATTGTGGAGAGGTTGTTATAGCAGATTGTACCGATACTACATCGGTACCCCAATAAATATTTTGTGAAACGGTAGTAGCTGAAGCATTCCATGAAAGCAATAAATTTCCGGAATTTAATTCGACATGTTCGTTATTGTGTTCAGGCGATGGGTTAGTTGATTTAAGGGCTACATTAGACGTATTTAATTCCAATCCGTTAATCATTACGTTTTTGTAGGTTTCGTTTCCGGAAGTTTCTGCGGCAAAAACGATTACTACATCGGTATTATCTATGGCTTGAAAATTCAGATAGGCTGAAGTAGCATCGGCTGTTTTTAAAGCTCTTACACTCGGAATTATATTGTCAAAAACTAGATTACCATTAACATAAATATCAATAGGACTAAAAGTAAATACAGGACTATCTACCGCATTTAAGTAGGCTAATAAAGTATGATTTCCTGCAGGTAGCCCACTAATTTTAAGTTCTATTTGTGATCCATTATTTGCGGTTGTACTCGGGGATGTACTTTTTACAGTAAGGCCATCACAAACTAATCTTGCATAAGAAGGGGCTTGAATACCAGCTTTATACCAGTTTGTTCCTAACTGATCTCCATTGCTGCCAATTCTAGTAACTGTAAATGTTATTCCATTGATTGTTTTGCTATCCGTGTTGGGTTTAGTTGATGGAAGTAGCCATGCAGTATAATCTGGGTCGCTTACTTCTGCGGATTGTCTTCCTTGTTGGTCAAAATCAATTTTTACAACTGGATTTTGAGAATAAACGTTTGTAACCAATAGAGTGATTGTAATAATTGTTGATACAAAGTATGATTTTATATGCATTTTAAGTGAATTTTTTAATCAAATTATTTTAGATATATCGATTAAACAATGATAATGATTTAATTCATTTTTACAAAAAAAAATATTTATTCCAAAAATAATATTTAAAATCCCTCAAAAACGCCTAGTCCGAATAAAGCAAAATCATATTTAGTAGGGTCATTTGGGTCAAGTTCGCGTAATTTTAAGTCTAATTCCGTAACTGCTTTTCCGTCATTTTGTTTTCGGGTGAGTAAGCCTAGTTTTCGAGCTACATTGCCGGAATGTAAATCGAGCGGACATGATAAAAGTGAAGGGGATATACTTTTCCAAATCCCTAAATCGACCCCATTTTTGTCTTGGCGACACATCCACCTAAGGTACATATTGATCCTTTTTGCAGCAGAACCATTCATTGGATCTGAAATGTGCTTTTGGGTTCTGTTTTGATGTGGAATTTCGAAAAATACTTTCTTAAATTCAGAGATGCTTTTTTGCATCGAATGTGCTTCTTGGTTATTCGAAAACACTGCCTCTATTCCCTTGTGGTATTTGTATATGTTTTGTAAACTATGGATAAAACTTGTAAAATCTTGTCCATTAAAAGTTCGATGAACAAAAGATTCCAATCGTTCCAAATCATTATCAGTATGAGACATGACAAAATCGAAAGGTGAATTCCCCATCAAATCTATCATTCTATGGGCGTTTTTAATAATCATTTTGCGATTGCCCCATGCAATAGTTGCACTCAAAAAACCTGCAATTTCTATATCTTCTTTTTGCGAAAATAAATGTGGAATTTGTACAGGGTCGCTTTCAATAAAATCGAGTGTATTATATTGATTGACTTTTTCGTCTAGGAACGATTTTAGTTCGTTAGAATTCATAATTGGAACCCTACTTTAAACTTGACTAATTTGCCCATCAACCATTACGAGTTTTCGGTCGGCCATATTAGCCAATTCTTCGTTATGGGTTACAATTACAAATGTTTGTCCAAACTCGTCGCGCAATTTAAAAAATAATTGGTGCAAATTTTCTGCAGAAAGGGTATCAAGATTACCGGATGGCTCATCGGCAAATATTACCGCAGGCTTATTGATTAAAGCTCTTGCTACCGCCACACGCTGCTGTTCTCCGCCCGAAAGTTCGTTGGGTTTATGGTTTATTCGATGGGAGAGTCCAAGATAATCTAATAATTTTTTAGCTTCAATTTCGGTTTCATTTCGAGATTTATTGGCTATAAATGCAGGTATACAAACATTTTCTAAAGCGGTAAATTCAGGTAATAATTGATGAAATTGGAAGATAAATCCCAAGTTTAAATTTCTAAATTTAGACAAGGTTTTGTCATTCATTTTTAAAATATCTTGTTCGTTGATCTGTAATTGAATTCCGTTTTCAACAGTGGGTTTGTCTAATGTTCCAAGGATTTGTAAAAGCGTTGTTTTTCCTGCACCTGATGCTCCTACAATCGAAACGATTTCCCCTTTTTGAATGTGTAAATCGACACCTTTTAAAACATGAAGTTGATCGTAATATTTATGTATATTTTTTGCCTGAATCATTTATTGTTGAGTTTTAACAAAGAAACAAAGATTTTTAAATAGATTGGTTAATAGGAATTTAAAAATATTTTTTTTAGTTTTTAAACATAAATCCCAGTCCTATTTTTTTTAGTAATTTTTTTTCGAAAGCCCAAAAAAAATTATACTGTCCAAAAAGAAAACCTATCGCAACCAAAAGTACTTGATATAATGGGAAAATTAAAACCAATCGAATTGGAGTAAACCAAACATCTAAATCTTCTTTTTGAATTCCAAGCCAAAAGCAAAATGGTTTGGAAGCCCAAGCCGATACTGAGCCTGTAACTGCGAACACAACAATTATGATTGCAAATTGCGAATTGGAGTGTATTCCCCAACGTTGTTTTAAACTTTCCATACTACTTGAATGATTACAAATCTAATGACATTTTGGGTAAAAAAAAATCATCGCCTGAAAGTAAAATTAAAAAATAAATAAGGAACTGTAAGTAAATTAGGCTAATATAAATAAAATAAAGGTCCATTATTAGCTAATAATGGACCTTTTAGTGACTTATTTGACGTATTAGGATAACAAACTGATGATTTGTGATGCTAATTCTGAACCAATTCTATCTTGCGCTTCTCCGGTTGCAGCTCCAATATGCGGAGTCAAAGAGATTTTTGGGTGCATCAAAATAGTCATTTCTGGTTTTGGTTCGCTTTCAAAAACATCCAATCCAGCAAAAGATACTTTTCCTGAATCTAAAGCTTTAATTAATGCAATTTCATCAATTACGCCACCACGAGCACAGTTTACAATCCCTACACCGTCTTTCATAATTGATAATGCAGCCTCGTCAATAATGTAACCATCTTGAGCGGGAACATGTAAAGTAATGAAATCAGATTCTTTTAATAATGATTCTAATGATTGTGAGACGATGGTTGTTGTGATAGATTGACCATCGAAAAATACAACTTTTACATCTACTTGAGGGATAAAACTATCGGCAGCAATAACTTTCATACCAAGACCTAATGCCATTTTTGCTGTTGCTTGACCAATACGGCCAATCCCAACAATTCCAAGAGTTTTTCCTCTTAATTCAATTCCGTCAGCATATGCTTTTTTCAAACCATTAAAATTTGAATCGCCTTCAAGAGGCATATTTCTGTTAGAATCATGTAAGAAACGAACACCAGAAAGTAAATGAGCAAATACTAACTCAGCTACAGATTCTGATGAAGAAGCTGGTGTATTGATTACATGAATACCTTTGCTTTTTGCATAATCAACATCTATATTATCCATACCAACACCACCACGACCAATGATTTTTAATCCCGGACAAGCATCTATAATATCTTTTCGAACTTTGGTTGCACTTCTTACTAAAACTACGCTTACGTTGTTTTCGTTTACGAAATTAGCAACTTGTTCTTGCGCTACTTTTGTAGTTATAACTTCAAACCCTCCTTTTTCTAAAGCTAGAATTCCACTTTCTGAAATTCCGTCATTGGCTAATACTTTCATTTTTTTTAATTTAAAGATTAAATTTTATAAAATTTAAAGATTCAATCTGGATTATTTTAAGGTAAATATTGAATATTAAAATTGATTTTTTAAAATCTTTCAATTATTCAATTTTTGAATATTTAAATTGATTTTTCCAATTCTTTCATTACGTCAACTAATACTTGTACACTTTCTAGCGGCATAGCATTGTACATAGAAGCTCTATATCCACCAACTGATCTGTGACCCGGCAAACCTACAATTCCAGCTTCTTTCAACATAGCGTTGAAGGTATCAGTATGTGCTTCGTCATTCAATAAGAAAGTAGCATTCATAATGGAACGGTCTTCAATAACTGCGGCCCCTTTGAATAATGGATTTCTGTCAATTTCAGCATAAAGCAATGCTGCTTTTGCTTTATTAATTTTTTCGATTGCAGCAATTCCACCAAGGTTTTTCAACCATTTCAAAGTTTGCAATGAAGCATAAACCGGGAAAACAGGTGGAGTATTGTACATGCTTTCTGCTTTGATATGTTTTGCATAATCTAACATACTTGGAATAACACGTCCGTTTTTGCCTAGGATTTCTTCTTTGATAACTACCAAAGTTGTTCCTGCAGGACCCATATTTTTTTGTGCTCCTGCATATATAATGTCGAATTTTGAAAAATCCAAAACTCTTGAGAATATATCCGAACTCATATCGCAAACGATTGGCATGTTCAAATTTGGAAATTCCTTCATTTGTGTTCCAAAAATGGTATTATTACTGGTACAGTGAAAATAATCTGCATCTGCAGGAACAGTATATCCTTTAGGAACGTTATTGTAATTATCCTCTTTAGAAGAAGCTACAATAACCGTTTCTCCAAAAGTTTTAGCTTCTTTTATTGCTGCACTTGCCCATGTTCCTGAGTCAAGATAAGCTGCTTTTCCGTTTTCTTTCATCAAGTTATACGGAACCATTAAGAATTCTAAACTTGCTCCCCCCGCTAGAAAAAGAGCTTGATACCCTTTTCCTTCAAGTCCTAAAAGTTCAATTGCTAGTGCACGAGCTTCATCCATAACAGCAACGAAGTCTTTGCTTCGGTGCGAAATTTCTAAAATCGACAATCCAGAATTATTAAAATCCAAAATGGCTTGTGCTGATTTTTCAAAAACTTCTTGTGGTAAAATACAAGGTCCTGCGCTGTAGTTGTGTTTTTTCATGGTATAGTTTATGTCCAAATTTTAAAAATGCAAATTTCGGTAATACGACTTTAAAAACCGTTATTAATTTAAAAATAATTCAACATTTTTTCATTTTGTTGTTAACAAAAACGAAATAGTATCCACATTATCGGCATAATCCCATAGATTTGGTCTTTGTGTTTGTCCAAAATCAATACTATTTTCTATGAGGTTATTGCTCACAATACACTGAATTTGATCACTTTCTGAGTCTAATCGTAATTTTAAATCTTCTAGATTTTCGTAAAATTCATAAAAAACGCTCGAAATTGGCGAGGAAAAACTCGAATCTTCTTTTAGGGTCAAAAAACCATTATCTAGAAGTTTAAAGTTACTCATTAGAAAAACAGCCTTGTTATAATCGTAATTATTAGCGTATTTTTCATATTGAATGACTTCTTGATATTCGAAAATAGCTTCAAAAAAAGCATTGAATGAATAGCCTTTAGGAACAAAAAGTTTAGAAACATTGCGACAACCTAATCCAAAATATCTAAAAATATCTTCACCTAGAGCAACTAATTGTTCTTTAGTTTCTTCTCCGTTTAAAACAGCAACTGAATTTCTGTTTTTTCGAATGATACTTGGTTTATCTTTGAAATAATATTCGAAATAGCGCGCTGTATTATTGCTTCCCGTTGCAATAACGGTGTCGAAATTTTCTAATTTTCCTTCTACAAAAGTGATTCTATTATATAATTCAGGATCTATTGATATTAAATATTTAGCCAAAAACGGCAATAAAAACTGATCGTTTGAAGATGTTTTTATTAAAACGCTATTCCCAGAAATCAATACCGATAGAAAGTCATGAAACCCTACAAGTGGGATGTTTCCAGCTACAATGAGTCCAACTTTTTTTGGTTTGTTTGATTCAAAATTATAAGCACTTATCCATTGGCGTAAATTTTCTTCAGTTAAAGCATTTGCCCATGATCGTATCGAAAAATAAACGTTTTCAGGTGTGTACCACCCGTTATGGGATTGTGATAGTTGTATTAGATTTTCAAAATCTTCAAAAAACATTTCATTGTACAAAACATCAGGATTTTTGCTGTTTTCACCTACTGAAAATTGATTTAAAAACTTCCCTAGTTCAATAAAACATCTTTTTTTATCGTTTTCTAACATAAGTAATTTGTATATGAATAGTTTTGATTGTAATTTTGTGCAAAAATAAGCTATAATACGTTATAGACAATAGATATTAAAAATTGAGTTTAGATAAAATATATTTTATTAATTTAATTAGAATTAGAAAAATTGAATCTAAAATCATAAAAACCTAATTAAAAATGGCAATAATAATAACAGACGAATGCATCAATTGTGGTGCTTGTGAACCAGAATGTCCAAATACTGCAATTTACGAAGGAGCTGACGATTGGAGATATAAAGATGGAACAAAAGTTAAAGGAAAAATAATTTTACCTTCTGGCGAAGAAGTGGATGCAGATGCTGCACAAACTCCTATCTCTGACGATATTTATTATATTGTGCCTGGAAAATGTACGGAATGTAAAGGATTTCATGATGAGCCACAATGTGCCGCTGTTTGTCCTGTTGATTGTTGTATTCCAGATGTAGATCATGTAGAAAGTGAAGAAACTTTGCTAAACAGACAAGCATTTTTGCACAATGAATAGTTTTGAAACTATGATAAAAAAATCCTGAGCTCTTAACTCAGGATTTTTTTTTTTGCTTATATTAAAGTAAAAATTGCACACAAAATCACTCTTATTTATTAGATCCATTTTGTTAGTTATTAGAATTGAATTTCGATAAGGAATAGATTAGCTTTTATTTAACATTAACTATAATCTTTTGATTTATTTTATTATTTAAATTTGTTGCTTATGAAAAGAGTAGTTTTTTTTACTTTATTATTTACTGTTTCACTTGTAGTTGGGAAAAGAATTCACTTTAATCAGTGTAAAATTTCTGCTAATTATTTGTCAAATTCGAAAACTTTCATTTATAATCAAGATAAAATTTCTGATTTGAATCAAATCTACGTAGCATGTAAAAGCACTGATTTTGATCTTGAAGAGGAATTTTCAAGTAATAATGATTCAAATTCGGATGAAGTACTACAGATTAAACCTTCTTATCTTAGTAAATGGTACTTGTCCTATGATTATTTTCTGCATTCTATTTATTGCTCTAATTCCTTTTATAAATTCAAATTGCATGTTAGTCTAGCGACACCATTATACATTACTCAAAATGTATTAAGAATTTGATTTTTTATTTTTTTTATTGTTACTGAAAAATAATACTTTTTTTAAGTATTGTTATTCTATTTCTCAATGACCATTTATCGAAAATTCAACTAAACAAATCTTTTGTATTTCACAAATAGTATTGTTTATTTCCATCAATAAATTATTTAATTATCATTTTAAACTATGAAAAAAATTGCCGTAATTTCAAGCGTATTAGCTATGTTATTCGTTGTTAGTTGTAATTCTAAAAAGGAAGAAAAAGAAGAAGTTGTAAAATATGCTGTCACTAATCCGATGGTAATTGACACTTCTTTTACAAAACAATATGTTTCTCAAATTAAATCCGTTCGCAATATTGAAATCCGATCTCATGAAAAAGGATTTCTTCAAAATATTTATGTAGAAGAGGGGCAAAGCGTTAAAGCAGGACAAATCTTATTCCGTGTTATGTCCAGTTTTCAAGAAGCTGATTTGTTAAAAGCGCAAGCAGAAGTTAAAACTGCAGAAATAGAATTGCAAAACACCAAAACTTTGGCCGATAAAAATATTATTTCTAAGAATGAATTAGCAATGGCTTCGGCTAAACTTCAAGGAGCAAAAGCAGAAGTTAGTTCAGCAAAATTGCATTTATCTTATACGACTATTAAAGCCCCGTTTTCAGGTACAATAGACAGAATTCCAAAAAAATTGGGAAGCCTTATTGAAGAAGGAGATTTGTTGACCTCTCTTTCGGATAATAGCGCCGTTTATGCCTATTTTAATCTATCAGAACCAGAATATTTGAATTATCAAATGAATGTTAAAGATCGTGGGGATAAACAAGTAAGCTTGCTTTTAGCCAACGATGAAACCTATAAAGATAAAGGAAATATAGAGCTTGTTGAAGGTGAGTTTGATAACAAAACAGGGAATATTGCCTTTAGAGCTCGTTTTCCTAACCCTGATAAATTATTAAGAAACGGACAAACAGGAAGTGTAATTATGACTATTCCAATAAAAAACGCTTTGATAATTCCTCAGAAGGCTACTTATGAAATTCAAGACAGAAAATATGTTTTTGTAGTTGATAAGAATAATGTCGTAAAAGTGAGAGAAATTAAAATTATTGGAGAAATGCCAGACCTCTTTTTAATTAAAAGTGGGGTTAGTAATACGGATAAAATTTTGCTAGAAGGTGTTCAAAAAGTGAAAGAAAATGATAAAATAAAAGTAGAGTATCAAAAGCCTGAATATGTATTGAATAAGTTGAAATATAAAGCCAACTAGTCCTAATCTAAAAAATATATATAATGTTTAATAAATTTATTGAAAGACCAGTATTGTCGATAGTTATATCGCTTTTGATTGTTCTTATAGGTATTTTGGCAATGACAACATTGCCAGTTACTCAATTACCTTCCATTTCACCACCAAAAGTAAATGTTACAGCGGATTATCCTGGAGCCAATAACGAGTTATTGGTTAAATCAGTTATTATTCCCATAGAAAGAGCCTTGAATGGCGCACCTGGAATAAAATATATCGCTTCGGATGCAGGTAATGATGGTGAAGCCACTATTCAAGTAGTATTTAAATTAGGAACAGATCCTAATCAAGCGGCTATAAATATTCAGAACAGAGTTTCAACAATTGTAAATAAATTGCCACCGTTAGTAATTCGTGAAGGGGTAAAAATAACCCGAGAAGAATCGAATAACTTATTGTATATAAATGTGTTCAGTACCGATCCTACAATGGATCAGAAATTTTTGTATAATTATACGGATATTAACTTACTTTCTGAAATTAAAAAAGTAGATGGAGTAGGGGATGCTGATATTATTGGTAATCGTGATTATGCGATGCGTATTTGGTTGAAACCCGACCGTATGCTTGCCTATAAAGTATCTGCCGATGAAATTATGGAAGCTTTATCAGCTCAAAGTTTAGAAGCAGCACCAGGTAAAACAGGCGAAAGTTCAGGTAAGAATTCTCAAACTTTTGAGTATGTTTTGAAATATCCAGGGCGATTTACTACAACAACCGAATATGAAAACATAATTATTAAATCGAATCCCAATGGTGAAATACTTCGTCTTAAAGATGTTGCTAAAATAGAATTTGGTAGTTCGATGTATGATATTTATTCTAATATCAACGGAAAGCCATCAGCAGCAATCACTATCAAACAATCTTATGGAAGTAATGCAAGCCAGGTAATTAAAGATGTTAAAGCAAGATTAGAAGAAATCAAGAAATCTTCCTTTCCTAAAGGAGTTGATTATGAAATAAGTTATGATGCTTCTAAATTTCTAGACGCTTCTATAGAAAAAGTGATACACACTTTACTAGAGGCCTTTATATTAGTTGGTTTAGTTGTGTTTTTGTTTTTGGGGGATTGGCGTTCTACTTTAATTCCTGCTATTGCTGTGCCTGTTTCTCTTATTGGGACTTTTGTATTTATGCAATTTTTTGGAATTTCGATAAACCTAGTCACCTTATTCGCTTTGGTTCTAGCTATCGGAATTGTTGTTGATGATGCAATCGTAGTAATCGAGGCGGTTCATGCCAAAATGGAAGAAGAACATTTATCACCCATTAAAGCGACTAAAAAAGCAATGCATGAAATAAGCGGTGCAATTATAGCAATTACATTTTTGATGGCAGCTGTATTTATACCTGTTGCATTTATGTCAGGTCCTGTTGGTGTATTTTACAGACAATTTTCGATAACAATGGCATCGGGTATTATTCTTTCTGGGGTAGTAGCCTTGACATTGACTCCTGCGCTTTGTGCTATGATGCTTAAAAATAATCATGGTAAATCAAGAAAGAAAAGCCCATTGAATAATTTTTTAGATGGATTTAATGCTAAATTCAATCGTTTAAACGGAAGATACACTTCTATTCTAAGTAAAATTGTAAGCAGAAGAATGGTTACTTTCGGAATTTTAATTGCTTTTTGTGTTGGAATCTTTTTTGTAAATAATACCCTTCCATCTGGATTTATTCCAACCGAGGATCAAGGAACAATCTATGCAATTATACAAACACCTCCCGGATCTTCTTTAGAAAGAACAAATGACATCGCTCTAAAACTTCAAAAAGTAGCCGAAAAAATTGAGGGCGTACAATCCGTATCTGCTTTGGCTGGGTTTGAAATTCTAACCGAAGGAACAGGATCAAATTCTGGAACCTGTCTGGTTAATTTAAAAAACTGGTCGGATAGAAAACGTTCTGCAGTCGAAATTATGAAAGAATTGGAAGAAAAATCCAAAAAAATTACAGGAGCTTCTCTTGAATTTTTTCAACCCCCTGCGGTTCCTGGTTATGGTGCAGCTGGAGGATTTGAATTGAGATTGCTTGATATTGCAGGTTCTGGCGATTACAAAAAAATGGAAACTGTAAATAATGATTTCGTAAAAGAATTAAATAAACGACCAGAATTAGCTTCAACATTTAGTTTTTATAGTGCTAGTTTTCCTCAATATATGTTGAAAATCGACAATGATTTAGCCCAACAAAAAGGAGTTACGATAGACAATGCAATGAATACTCTTTCGACTTTAATAGGTAGTAATTATGAGATTAGTTTCATAAAATACGATAGACAATACAAGGTAATTGTTCAATCTTCACCTGAATATAGAGCCTTGCCTGAAGATGTTTTAAAACTATATGTAAAAAACAATCGCGATGAAATGGTGCCAATTTCTGCATTTATGCACATGGAAAAAGTGTACGGACTATCAGAAATTACGAGACATAACATGTTTAATTCTTCTGAAATTAGCGGACAATCTGCCCCAGGATATAGTAGTGGAGAAGCTATTAAAGCAATTCAAGAAGTTGCCGCAAAGAGTTTACCAAGAGGTTATGGTATCGACTGGGCAGGAATATCTAAAGATGAAGTAGGTCGAGGGAATGAAGCAATTTATATTTTTCTAATCTCTTTACTTTTTGTTTATCTGGTTTTGGCAGCACAATACGAAAGTTTTGTCTTGCCTTTTGCAGTAATCCTTTCGCTTCCTGCAGGTATATTTGGTTCTTTTTTACTGCTTTCTTTTTGTGGTTTAGATAACAATATATATGCTCAAGTTGCCTTTGTAATGCTTATTGGTTTATTGGGTAAAAATGCAGTGCTTATTGTGGAGTTTGCTGTCCAAAAACACGAAGCCGGTGCAACACTATTTGAAGCCGCTATGGAAGGTGCAAAAGTTAGATTTCGCCCAATTTTAATGACTTCATTTGCTTTTATTGCAGGATTAATTCCTCTTGTGCTTGCAGAAGGTCCTGGTAAAATAGGTAACCGAACAATTGGAACAGCTGCCGCCGGGGGGATGCTTTTAGGAACTGTATGTGGTGTTTTAATTATTCCAGGATTGTATTATATATTTGGTAGTATAGCCGCTAAAATTAAATTGATTAAAATACAAAATAATAACCCATTAACCGAAGAAATAGATAATCATGTATAAAATCAAAATAGGTAAAAGTTTAATTGTTTTGGGTTTTGCACTTAGTATTGTAAGTTGTAAAGTTCCCTCTGCGATAACTTCAAACGAAAGTAAAGCTATTCCGGGTAGTTTTGGCGGAAGCAAGGACACATTAAATACGTCAAATAGTACTTGGCAAAACTATTTTAATGATCCTAATTTAACCAACTTGATTACGATTGCATTAAAAAACAATCAAGAATTACGGATTACTTTGCAAGAAATAGAAATAGCAAAGAATGATATTCGTGTAAAAAAAGGAGCCTTATTACCATCTGTTAGTTTTAGTGCAGGAGCTGGAGTAGAAAAAGTTGGGAGATATACCAGCCAAGGAGCTGGAGATGCATCTGCAGAAATTACTCCAGGAAAACTTGTTCCTGAATTATTACAAAATTATAATATAGGAGCTGTTGCGAACTGGGAAGTTGATATTTGGAAAAAATTACGCAATTCAAAAAAAGCTGCTGTAACTAGATATTTGTCCACAATTGAAGGTAAGAATTTTGTTGTAACGAATCTTATTTCAGAAGTTGCCGATTCGTATTATGAATTATTAGCTTTAGACAACCAGTTAGAAATTGTAAAACAGACCATTGAATTACAACAAAATGCACTTGAAATTGTAAAAATTCAAAAAGAAGCTGCTAGATCAACAGAACTAGCGGTTCAAAAATTTCAAGCCGAAGTGTTAGCTTCAAAAAGTATGGAGTTTCAAATTAACCAAAAGATTGTTGAAACAGAAAATACTATCAATTTTTTATTGGGTCGTTTTCCGGAGAAAATAGAAAGAAGTAGTAGTAACTTTTTGAAAATTACTCCTTCTGCAATCCAGTTTGGAATCCCTTCCCAATTATTAACTAACAGACCCGATGTAAAACAAGCCGAAATGGATTTAGTTGCTGCTAAATTAGATGTTAAAGTAGCAAGAGCTGAGTTTTATCCATCGTTAAATATTTCTGCAGGTTTGGGTTTACAGGCTTTTAAAACTTCCTATTTGTTCAAGATGCCGGAGTCTATATTGTATAATTTAGTTGGTGATTTAGCAGCGCCACTTATTAATAGAAATGCAATAAAAGCCGAGTTTGCCAATGCAAATTCACGTCAGTTACAAGCATTATATAATTATGACCGTAAAGTTTTGAATGCTTTTATCGAAGTTTCAAATCAATTGTCAAATAGTAATAATTTAGAAAAAAAATATGCGCTTAAATCTCAACAGGTCATTGCATTAAATAGCTCTGTAAATTCAGCAAATGAATTATTTAAATCGGCTAGAGCTGATTATTTTGAAGTTTTAATGACACAACGTGATGCACTTGACGCGAAATTAGAACTGGTTGAAACCAAAAAAGACCAGATGAATGCTTTTGTTCATATATACAAAGCACTTGGAGGAGGTTGGAAATAAACTGATAAAAAATTGTATAGCAAAAAGCCAGACTAAATGTCTGGCTTTTTCATTTTAAGTAATTTATTTCAAGTAACTATTTTATTTAAAATAAGAAAACGTTTCATTGTTTTCCATTTTCAATAAAGTTTCATAAATCAGTTTGATCACATTTTCAACATCCTCACGATGAACCATTTCGACCGTTGTGTGCATATAGCGCAAAGGTAAAGATATTAATGCCGAAGCTACACCGCCGTTGCTATAAGCAAAAGCATCGGTATCTGTTCCAGTTACACGCGAAGAAGCTAATCGCTGAAACGGAATTTTATTGTCCTCGGCAGTAGTAAGGATAAGTTCTCTTAAATTATTCTGAACCGCTGGCGCATAAGTAATTACCGGACCTTTTCCGATTTTTATTTCCCCTTCGATTTTCTTTTCAATCATAGGAGTAGTCGAATCATGGCAAACATCTGTTACGATGGCTACGTTAGGTTTGATAGTTTTGGTAATCATTTCGGCACCACGTAGACCAACTTCTTCCTGAACAGAGTTGGTAACATATAATCCAAAAGGAAGTTTTATTTTGTTTTCGTGAAGCAAACGAGCCACTTCGGCAATCATAAATCCACCCATTCTATTATCTATGGCGCGACAAACGAATTTGTTTTCGTTTAAAACCATAAATTCATCAGGATACGTAATTACGCAACCCACATGAACACCAAGTGCATCAACTTCTTCTTTTTTAGAACAGCCTATATCAATAAATAAATTGTCAATTCTGGCAGTTTCTTCTTTGCCACGGTTGCGGGTATGAATGGCTGGCCAACCAAAAACACCTTTTACAATCCCTTTCTTAGTATGTATGTTGACTCTTTTCGATGGTGCAATTTGGTGATCCGAACCACCATTTCTAATCACATAGATTAATCCATCATCAGTAATATAATTTACATACCAAGAAATTTCATCGGCATGACCTTCAATAACTACCTTATAAGGAGCATCTGGATTGATGACCCCCACGACAGTACCATAGGTATCCGTAATAAATGTATCTACATAAGGTTTTACATAATCCATCCAAAGTTTTTGACCATCACTTTCATAACCAGTAGGAGAGGCGTTGTTAAGATAATTTTCTAAAAACGTAAGAGAGGACTCTATTAATATTGATTTTGAACTCATAAAATTATTTTTTGCTAAATTATAAATTTGGCATTACAGTTGTATATATAATGTATAATTTTGTAACATAAATTTTTCCTATAATGAAGAATAAAAAATACATCTTATTTTTTCTATTTATTACAATTTCCGTTGGTGCACAAGTCATTCAGAAAGATACTACTAAAATGGGTTATCTCTTGACCGAAAAAGATACTATTCTTAATGACACAATCCATTTAGAAGAAATAGTTATCTATAAAGAAAAACTCGACCCCGAAGCTCAAAAACAATTCCTACTTCTTCGGAATCGAGTTTATATTACCTATCCCTATGCTAAAATAGCTGCAGAGCGGTTAACAAGTCTTAACAAAGGAATGTCAAGTCTTACTAATAATAATGATAAAAAGAAATATTTTAAAATTGTCGAAGATTATCTAACCAATGAGTTTGAAGCCAAACTCAAAAAACTATCCCGCAAACAAGGGCAAATTTTGGTGAAGCTTATTCATAGACAAACGGGAGTCACTACATATGAGCTAATACGAAATCTAAAAAGCAGTTGGAAAGCCTTTTGGTCTAATACAGCCGCCAGAATGTTCGACATAAATCTCAAAACTCCCTACGCGCCTTATCAAGACAATGAAGATTTTCTAATAGAAACCATATTAGTAAGAGCCTTCGATTCCGGTCGATTAATAAATCAACCTCCTGTAACTCCAATTGATTATAATAATCTGAATGATTTTTGGGTTAGTAAAGCTATAAAAACAAATAAATAAGATTTTTTGGGCGTTTCCTATTATAAAACAAATAAGGCTATATCCTGCGGGATATAGCCTTATTTGTTTTATAATAGGTCGGGCTATTCGCTACAAGTCCTCGCCACACCTCGAAAGGCGTGCCTGTGGGCTTTCCGCTGCTATCCCTAACGCAGGACCGCAATTACGAGAAGTTGCTGGGAACAAATCAAATCAATCTCAAAATATTCCTCCTTATATATAGTATAGAAAACTATGATTATTACAGTTCCAATCAAAGACACGAAACTCAAATTTTCACTATTCACCAAGAATTACATCCACAATCACTACTAAAACCCTTCGTATCGCGTCTCCCTCTCCTTTGGAGAGGGTCGGGGAGAGGATTTCATCCGTGTTTTCACGAAGTGAATCGGCGCTAATCGGCGTCCCAAAGAAGGCCTGGAAGCTTCAAGACGACACAAAACTGATGAAATTGTCAAAAACATCCCCTTCAAATTCAGAAATCTCAAAAAAAACCGGGTTGTAAATATCGTAAAACCAATGGTTTAAAAAATACTTTAAAAAAAAGGTTCAAAAAGGACTTGTTTAACAGAATAAACTAGCTACTTTTGCACCCGCAATGGCGCATACGTTCAAA
>CANCPC010000006.1 GCA_947379965.1 Flavobacteriaceae bacterium
AACTACAACAGTAACCGTTTCTGCAATTGGTGGAACTGCTCCTTATACAGGACCAGGTGACTTCACGGTAAGTGCAGGTGATTATTCATACAAAGTAACAGATGCTAACGGTTGTACTTCAACTACATCTGGAAGCGTTTCTCAACCAACTGTATTGGAAGCTTCTTCGACTAATGGAGCTATTCTTTGTAATGGTGGAACTACAACAGTAACCGTTTCTGCAATTGGTGGAACTGCTCCTTATACAGGAACAGGTGATTTTACAGTAAGTGCAGGTGATTATTCATACACAGTAACAGATGCTAATGGTTGTACTTCAACTACATCTGGAAGCGTTTCTCAACCAACTGCTATATCTCCATCAATAGCGCAACAAACAAATGTTTCATGTAACGGAGAAAGTAATGGGTCTGCAACTGTAACTGCAACAGGAGGAACAGGAGCTTATACGTATTCTTGGTCGCCTTCAGGAGGAACAGCGGCTTCGGCTTCTGGACTTAAAGCTGGAATATATACTGTTACTATTACAGACGCTAATAGTTGTGCTAAAAATGTTACTGTAACAATTACACAACCAGAAGTTCTAGCTGTTTCAATATCAAAAACTGATTTAATCTGTTCTTACGATTTAGGTACAGCAACTGCAAATGTAACCGGAGGAACTGCTCCTTATACTTATGTGTGGAAATCTATTGCAAAGGAACGTGATGGAGATGATGATGATCATAAAACTACGCCTAATCAAACAACACAAACTGCTAGTTTCAAAACTGGAACTTGGTCAGTAACTGTTACTGATGCTCATGGATGTACTGTTTCAAATAATGTTACCATCATTTTATTATCATTTACTACGGTAACTCCAGTAGGATATAGTGCTAAATCGGAAGGTAATAATTGGGGACGAAACTATTTAGTTGCTAATTTTGCTTCTAAGTTTCCTAATGGATTAACAGTTGGTGGAACTAAAACATTAAAATTCAATTCTGCAGCTGCAATTCAAGCTTTTTTACCATCAGAAGGTGCTGCAAAAGCATTGACTTCAAATTTGGTTAACCCAACATCTAAAACCTATAGTAATGCTCTAGCATCTCAAACAGTAGCACTTACTCTTACTCTTGCATTTGATGCTGATTCTAATTTTTCGTCTTCATTTATTTCATTAGGAAGTCGTGTAATTCGTTCAGGTGTTTTTGCTGGAAAAACAGTAAATGATCTTTTAGCAATTGCTAACACCGTTTTAGGCGGAGGAAGTTCTAGTTATAATCCAGCACAAATTAGTAGCGCACTTGATGCAATTAATAAAAGCTATGATAAAAACGAGAAACATGATGATGAGGATTCTAAAAACTCAGGTTATTTAACAAGTCTTTGTACTAACTCAGATAAATCAAATGATTCAGATAAAAATGGTGAAAGTGAACTTAGTTGCCTAGAAAAATCATTCGTTTTATATCCAAATCCAGCTACCGAAAAATCTAATTTAGACTTTACTTTGAAAAATGATTCTACTATTAAAATAGAATTATACAATAAATATGGTCAATATGTGGGTAAAATTTATGATGGCGTTGCTAAAGCAGGCAAAGCAAATTCAGTAAATATAAATGCTGGTTCTTTGAGTTCAGACACCTATATCATGTTAATATACACGAACAAAGGAGTTATAAACAAAAGAATCGTAGTTACTAAATAATAACTATATCTTTATACTAAGTAAAGCTCGTCCTAATGGACGGGCTTTATTTTTATATACCAATCTCAACAATTTAATATTCATTGTGACTTTAAACCTATTTGAACAATTAATAATTAATGAAATACAAAAAAGGTCTTATCCAAAATTATTTCCTAATTTTATCTTTTACTTCTCTTGAAATAAATAACTGTTTATTACGCTATATTAAAGTAGATCGGTTTTATTTGTATATAAAGTAAAAAGGCCTTCCATTTAAATTCAAAAAAATATTTCCTAGTGCCTAAATAATCGTATAGTTGGATACTTATTAACGTGTGATTTTAATAAATAGTTTAGATAATGAAAAATACAAAAGCCATTATTACATTCCTTATTTGTTCATGTTCTTTAGTTGCGCAAGAAAATATGCCTATTACAAAAAACCCTGTTGAAATAGAAATGCTTTTCCCGGAAGGAAAATCAAAAGCATTAATTCTAAGCTATGATGATGGACAAATTTACGATACTAGACTCGTGCAATTAATGAATAAATACAATCTCATAGGCTCCTTTTATTTGAATTCTAATTTACTAGGAACACAAGGCTGTCTAAAAAAGGAGAATGTAAAAGTCCTTTTCAAAGGACACGAAGTAGCCTCACATTCGGCCAATCATCCCAATTTAATCTTAATGTCAAAAAAAGATATAGTATGCGAAATAGAAGAAGATCAAAGGGAATTAGAACGATTAACTGGGAATAAAGTTTGCGGAATGGCTTATCCATTTGGGAATTATAATGATACTGTAATAGATGCTATTAAAGGATTGAGAATTGAATATGCTAGGACAATCGATTCAAAATATGATTTTAAAATTCCTGAAAATGTTCTAAAATGGAATCCCACCATCCATCAATTTGCCGATGCGTATTCCGAACCTAACAATCCGGAAAAGGACAAAAAAGAGTTATCCCTATTTTATAGCATTATTCAAAATTTTATAGAAACTAAAGACATCGCTTTATTTGAAATTTGGGGTCATAGTTGGGAAATTGCAGAAGACCAAAAAAAATGGGACGAAACAGAGAACTTCTTTAAAATGATTTCGAATAATGATGCTGTTTTTTACACTACACAAATAACTCTAGTGAAATATGTAAATGCTTTCCGTAATTTGAAACTTTCGGTGGATCATAGTAAAATTACCAATCAAAGTAAAATCCCCATTTTTATTCGAGTAAAAGGAAAAATCTTTAAAATAGCTGCCGAAAGTTCTATAACTATATCCTAAAATAAACCCATTCGTTTTTGAAAATATCCCAACTCTATTTGCATAGAGCTATTTTGCTTGTTCATAATTTCGGATTAATTTCATCTTCGAAAAGATTTTTTGATTTATTTTTAAAGTAAATTCTTAGCTAAATTTGAAATTTTTAAGGTTAAAATAGTGAAGACTTCTCAAAAAAATCAAAAAAAATTTATCAATACCAAAAATGTTTATATTTGAAATTAAATACCAAAAATTTATTCATGAAATTGAAATAATAATTAATAGTCATTCAATATGGGAAAAGAACTTTCTAGAAGAGATTTGCTTAAAACCTTAGGTCTTGCCACCGGAGGATTATTGACTTTGCCTTTACACGGATTTGCAGAAAACAATCTTCGCATACATATTCCCAATGCTGCATTAAACCCTGCACCCGACAAACCTGTCACAGCAATAACATTAGGCGCTGGTAATCGTGGAAACGTATATGGTGAATATGCTGCAAAATTCCCGGATCATTTGAAGATCATTGGTGTTGCAGATCCTAATAAAATTAGAAATCAGCGGTATTGTCAAAGACATACAATTCCGACCGAAAACAGTTTTGTGACTTGGGAAGATGTTTTTGAACGTCCCAAATTTGCTGATGCTATTGTCATAACTACACCTGATAATTTGCATTATGGCCCTTGCATGAAAGCACTTGCAATGGGATATGATATCTTGCTAGAAAAACCAATAGCCCCCACCGAAAAAGAGTGTAGAGATATATTGGCTTTGGCCAAAAAAACAAATCGCATTGTAGCCGTTTGTCATGTCTTGAGATACTCTCCATATTTTGTTAAATTAAGAGAATTTATCCAAAATGGAAGTATTGGTGAGCTAATTAGTGTTCAACATTTAGAACCTATTCAACACATACATATGTCGCACAGTTACGTGCGCGGAAACTGGCATAATAGCAAAGAAACAACCCCTATAATTCTAGCCAAATCCTGTCATGACCTTGATATATTGCGATGGATGATAGGAAGTTCCTGTGAAAAAATAACCGCTTTTGGTAATCTAAAATGGTTTAAAAAAGAAAACAAACCTAGTGGCGCAACACCTCGCTGTATTGATGGTTGTGCCATTGAAAAAGAATGTCCCTATAGTGCTTTAAAAATTTATTATCGGGACCGACAACGAACGTATGTTTTTGATCTTCCTGATGATACGAATCAACATGGAGCAGTTATTTTAGACCGTCTGAAAACAACAAATTATGGCCGTTGTGTATACGATATGGAAAATGACCAACCCGATCATTATACTACTAATCTTCAATTTTCTAATGGTGTTACCGCAGCATTTAGTATGGAAGCTTTTACTTCCTATGAAGGCAGACGTACTCGCATTATGGGAAGCCACGGTGACATCGTGGGAGATATGACCCAATTTACCTATACCAATTTTCTAACAGGAGAAAAAACCGATTGGAAGCTTAGTAGTGATGCGCATGGTGGTGGCGATTGGAATTTAGTTTCGGATTGGGTAAAAGCAGTATCGCAACAAAATTCTAATTTACTTTCCTCATCAATCGATGTTTCTGTCGAAAGTCATATTATTGGATTTACAGCCGAGAAAAGCCGTTTGTCAGGAAAGGTAAAAAAAATAGTGGTATAGAAATAAAAATTAAATAATTGAAAAGTATCCCTTTTTCATAAATAATAACCGTATGAACCAACTTAAAAATCGTTATTTATCATTAGATGTTTTTAGAGGACTAGATTTAGCCCTAATGATAATCGTAAATTCTCCTGGAAAAGAAGCAACTACTTTTGCACCTTTATTGCACGCCAAATGGCATGGTTTTACTTTAACTGATTTGGTTTTTCCAACATTCCTTTTTATCGTAGGTAACTCGATGAGTTTTAGCATGCCTAAGTATGAAAGTTTGTCTAACAAGGTTTTTTTTACCAAAGTTATCAAGCGAACTTTAATTATATTTTTATTAGGATTTCTAATGTATTGGTTTCCATTTTTTGAAAATGGTAGTCTCAAAAATTTAAGCGATACTCGAATATTTGGTGTGCTACAAAGAATTGCTTTGTGTTATTTCTTTGCTTCAATTGTTCTGCGATTTTTCAAGACAAAAGGAGCAATAATCTTCAGTATAATTGCTCTAATTACGTATCAAGTAGCGCTACTTGCCTTTGGAGATTATAGCCTAGCAGGCAATGCGGTTTTAAAATTAGATGCTTGGTTAATTGGCGAAAGCCATATGTACCATGGCAACATAATTGCTTTTGATCCCGAAGGTGTACTTAGTACATTACCCGCGATTGTAAATATAATTGCAGGTTATATGGCCGGAACCTATATTCAAAAAAGTGGACAAAATTATAAAACGATTACCCGGATGATTGTCCTTGGCGCTCTACTTATAGTAGTTGCATTAGCTTGGAATCAATGTTTTCCTATCAATAAAAAACTCTGGACAAGCTCCTTTGTTTTACTTACTATTGGTCTTGATCTTATTATTCTTTCCGCGTTAGTTTATGTTTTAGATATTTTGAAAAAAGTTAAATGGACTTACTTTTTCGAAATATTAGGCAAAAACCCATTGTTTATCTATCTAATGTCAGAGCTATTGGTTACCACTCTAAATGTATTAAAAATAAAAGATAGCTCCGCCTATGAATGGATCGCCGACAATGTATTTGTTTCCTGGCTTGGAGGATATTTAGGATCATTAGGCTTTGCCGTTTCTATACTATTGACTTGCTGGATTGTTGGTTATTTTTTAAATAAAAACAAAATTTACATAAAAATATAATCCCTTTACTAAATACGATTTTAATCGTAAACGAACCTGATTTCAAATTTGAATCGATTAATACTGTTTTTATTTAATGTTAAATATACAAGAGGTTCCCGCTATCAGGGAACCTTTTTTTATTTGACAAAGAAAAAACAGCTTGGAGTATATTCTTTAAGGATAATTAGATTCCTGCTTTAAAAAATTTAAATTCTAATTTAAATAAAAATAGGGGCCTAAATTGGGTATTTAATATAAAATTTGGTTCATTTTTACAGAATAATTAGGTGTTATTAAAGCACATTTCTATAAATTGCGTTACAGAAAATTTAGAATTAAAGTTGATATGTCAGATATAAATGCCGAAAGATTACGTTTAAATTTAAGAAAAGATAATAAGGGTTGGAAAAAATGGGGCCCTTACTTATCCGAACGTCAATGGGGAACAGTTCGAGAAGATTACTCAAATAATGGAGATGCTTGGAATCATATCACTCATGATATGGCGCGTTCTAAAGCCTATCGATGGGGTGAAGAAGGTATTGGAGGAATATCAGACAATAAACAACACATTTGCTTTGCCTTTGCCTTTTGGAATCATAACGATCATATTTTAAAAGAACGCTTTTTTGGTCTAACCCCAGGGGAATCAAATCATGGGGAAGATGTAAAAGAGATCTATTTTTACCAAGACTCCACTCCTACGCATTCCTACCAAAAAATGCTTTATAAGTATCCGCAAGGAGTTTTTCCCTATACTAAATTAGTAGACGAAAGCAAAAAACGCTCTCGATTAGAACCGGAATATGAATTACTTGACACCGGTATTTTTGACAAAGATGCCTATTTTGATATTTCAATGGAATATGCAAAAGCAGATGAACAAGACCTTTATATAAAAGTAACTGTTGAAAATAGATCAAAAATTGCTGCACCTATTACTGTTTTGCCTACAGTTTGGTTCCGCAATACTTGGTGCTGGGGGTATGAAAAATACAAATACAAACCCATTTTAACCGGAATTAGCAATTCACATATTGAGGTAAATCATCAAGTAGTAGGCCGTTTCAAACTGTATGCTGAAAATGTGGATGAATTTTTATTTTGCGATAATGAAACTAATTTCGAAAAATTACACAATTCACCTAATCTAACAAATTATACAAAAGACGGCATCAATGATTATATTGTAAACGATGATATAAAAGCCGTAAATCCAAATCATATTGGGACCAAAGCTTCGGCAAAATATACTGAAACTATTCCGGGGGGTGGTAAAAAAGTATTTAGACTCCGTTTTACCAATAAAACACCCACAAATGCTTTTGAAGATTTTGACACCCTATTAGAACAACGATTAATTGAAGCCGACGAATTTTATGCCTCACTTCAAAAAGGAATCGAAGATGAAAATCTAAAATCAATTCAACGTCAAGCCTATGCCGGAATGCTTTGGACAAAGCAATGGTATTATTATAATGTTTTCGAATGGACTAAAGGAGATCCTTCGATGCCCAAACCAGACGAAGTAAGAAAAAAAGGGAGAAACAACGCCTGGAAACATCTTTACACTTCTAATATTCTATCGATGCCCGACAAATGGGAATATCCATGGTTTGCAGCTTGGGATTTGGCTTTTCACACTTTGCCACTGGCACGATTAGATCCAGATTTTGCAAAAAGACAACTATCGGTTATTTTAAGAGAATATTACATGCATCCTAATGGCCAAATTCCGGCTTACGAATGGTCCTTTTCGGATGTAAACCCTCCGGTACATGCTTGGGCAACCTGGAAAGTATATGAAATCGATAAAGAAATGAATGGTGGAAAAGGAGATACCGCATTCTTAGAACGCATTTTTCATAAACTACTACTCAATTTCACTTGGTGGGTGAATTTAAAAGACGAAGGAGGTAACAATATTTTTGGTGGAGGATTCCTCGGAATGGATAATGTTGGGGTTTTCGACCGTTCGGCAGATTTGCCAACGGGAGGTCACTTAGAACAAGCGGATGGAACAGGATGGATGGCTATGTACAGCTTAAATATGTTGCGAATTGCCTGTGAAATCGCCATAGAAAATCCAGTATATCAAGAAATGGCTTCTAAATTTTTTGAGCATTATTTGCATATTGCTGGTGCAATGCAAGCCATTGGGGGAGACAAATTGAACCTTTGGGACGAAGACGATCAGTTTTACTATGATATGCTTCACAAAGAAAATGGAGAAGCTGAACTACTCAAAGTACGATCGATGGTAGGATTAATTCCTTTGTTTGCTGTCGAAGTATTAACCCCAGAACTATTAGAAAAACTTCCCGCTTTTAAACGTCGCGTAGAATGGGTGTTGAGCAATCGCCCTGATTTAGCAAGCTTAGTTTCGAGCTGGGATAATCCCGGAACAGGCGAAACTCGTTTGCTGGCCATATTGAGAGGTCACCGAATGAAAATGATTATGAAACGTATGTTTGATGAAACCGAATTTTTATCGGATTATGGCATTCGTTCCCTTTCAAAATACCATAAAGATCATCCCTATAAGTTTAACTATGAAGGAGGAAGCATTCAAGTAGATTACACTCCTGCCGAAGCTACTGGCGATATGTTTGGAGGAAACTCTAACTGGAGAGGACCTATTTGGTTTCCAATGAACTATTTGATTTTAGATTCATTAGAGAAATTTTCTAATTACTATGGACCTGGTTACGAAGTAGAATACCCAACGAATTCGGGTAATATGATGACTATCAAAGCGGCGGCTGATGAAGTTGCTAGACGGTTGCTAGCCATTTTTGTTCCCGATTCCAATAAAAAAATCCCGATGTATGGAGAATATGATAAGTTCCAAAAAGACACCAAGTTTAATGAAAATCATTTATTCTTTGAATACTTTGATGGGGATACAGGAAAAGGTCTTGGTGCTAACCATCAAACAGGTTGGACCGGACTTATTTCTGAAATCATACGACATTTATATGTGAAATAAATTAAAAAAGACCATCAGAGATGGTCTTTTTATTGAATTTATGGGATTCTCTTATGCATTTGTAACACTAACAAAAACTCCTGTTGAAGTGAAATTCAGTTTTAGTTTAGGTCCTGAGGCAGGAGTAATAAAAACATCATAACTACCGTCCGATTCTAAATTTGCGCCTGTAATTATAGCTGAAGGATAATTAGTATTGATATATGTTTTGATACCTGCAATTAAATCTTTTACAATACAAGGAACGTTTAATGGCGGATGATTATTATTAGAATCCGATCCTACAACGAATACTCCGGTAGCATCAAAATTCAATTCTAATCGAACTCCTGTGGCTGTAGTAATTCGTACTTCGAAACCAGCATTCCAATCTTTATGTGCCGATGCAATTGTAGCACCTGCATAATTTGTAGAAATATAAGTTGTTATAGCAGGCAATAAATCTGCAAAAAGAACTGGGGTTTCATTATTCGAATGATTATTCCCGTTAGAACTAACCGAAACAAAATCGCCAGATGCACTAAAGTTCAAATTTAAATTGGCACCCTCAGCAGTAGTAACGAAAACATCAAAACTATTATCGCTTTCTTTATGAGCCGAAGTAATTGTTGAACCAACATAAGTAGTCGATATATAAGTTGTAATATTAGTCGCTAAATCAGCAATAGCAACCGGAATTTGATTTACATCATGTTTGTGTTTGTGATTACCATCTGGTTTAAATGTATGTGCTGCTACAAAAGTACCCGCTACATCAAAACTCAATTTAATATTAGTTTTATCTGCAGCAATAATAAAAACGTCAAAGCTTCCATCTGATTCTGAATGCGCCGATGTAATGGTAGCGCCTACATAATTAGCAGTAATATAAGTTGTTATTGCTGGTAATAAATTAGCAATAAGAATAGCCGTTTGTGTTTTCGCTGAAAGTAGTTTCCCTTTAGCGTCGAATTCTAATTTAGCCAAAAGACCTGAACTTTTTGAAGTGGCACTTGATTTAAGCGTTGTTCCTGCAGGTAGATTAACATAAGTAACATAGGTTCCGTTTGAATTTAAATTTACTTGAGTAGTTGTAGATCCTGCATATTTCGAAGTAATATAACTAGAAATAGTACTAGGTAAAGCGGAAGGTGCTACAACTTCATAAGAGGTGGAAGCGGAAGTGTTTCCTGCACTTGATGAACCAATTCCGTTATTAGAACAGCTTGACAAAGCTATTGTAAGTGCAAATGCGAATAGGGTTTTTTGAGTGTTTTTCATTTTTTAAAAAATTAAAGGTTAAAGATTTAGGTAAAATTTTACATTCGTGATTATTAAATAATTATTAACGTTTTAATGATCTTGAGCCTATAATAAAATAGGCTATTATTGAAATAGAACAACTACTATAAAAATAACCCTACCTTACTATTCTTTTTTTATGTAATTTAACTCCCTAATCTAAAATAAATTATCTCTATTATGAAAATATCAAAAACATTTCTTGCTTTTTGTATGTTGTTTGTTTGTCTAAGCTTTGCTCAAAATAAACTAAAAGGAAAGGTTGTCGATTCTAAAAACAAACCTGTTGCAAAGGCAAAAATATATTTAGACTCTATTTACTCCAATGTTGAAACCAATAAAGAAGGAAACTTCGAAGTTCTGATTCCTACGAAATTGAGCACAGTGAATGTTTACTCTGATGAGTTTGGGTTGCTTTCCTCAAAATTTAATAACGAAACCACAATAAATTTCATGTTTTTAGAAGCCGATAAAGTCAAAAGAACAAAAAAAGGAAGTAAGATTGCTGTAGTGTATTCTAAATCAGACCAGAAGTATCAGGTGGTTAATTCAGAAGGGATAGATGCTTCAAAAGACAAAAACGTGACAATATATAACACTGTTTTCGACATGATAAGAGGGAAATTAGCTGGGGTTACTGTTTCAAGCGATAACAAAATAACCATAAGAGGGATCAGTTCGATCCGAAATATTTCAGATCCATTATTTGTTGTTGATGGAAGTATTGTTTCAAGCATAGATTATCTTTCACCAAATAATATAAAAAAAATAAGCGTTTTGAAAGGAGCAGACGCCTCTATCTACGGAGCTCAAGGTTCTAGTGGGGTTATTGTAATAACTACAAAATAACTTTTAAATTATTATCATAAACATGCCCCAAATAGTTAGACACTATTTGGGGCATGTTTTAATAGACTGGCTTTTTCAATTCATTCCATAGGTATGAATGATTATTTTAATTCTAAAACAACGGCTTCGTAAGGCCTAAGTTCAGCACTTTTAGAAGCAATTGTATAATTATTGATCAAGACTTTTGCTTTTTTTAAGTTTAATCCGGTCTTTACGGCAGCATTATTTGCAGAGAAGTTCAATAAAACCAAAAGTTTTTTACCCTCTAATTCTCTGGTATAAGCATACACATTTGGGTTATTTTGGTCTAAAAGTGAATATTTCCCATAGACCAAAGCAAGATTTGATTTTCTTAATTTAGTCATTTTTCTAAAATAATTCAAGTTCGAATTGGCGTCTTTTTCTTGTGATTCCGCATTCAAAAAAGTATGATTATCATTTACTTTTAACCAAGGTTCACCTGTTGAAAATCCACCGTTTTTAGAGGCATCCCATTGAAATGGGGTTCTTCCGTTATCTCTAGCGCCCCCCACTTTTTGATTTTCAATAAAGGCATTCAAATCACCACTAGCCATTTTTACTTTTTCATATTCGGCAAGCGTTTCAATGTCTCTATAATCTTCAATTTTATTGAATTTGGCATTAATCATTCCTATTTCGTCTCCATTATAATAATAGGGTGTGCCTCCCATACTCAACAAAAAGGTAGTTAGCATTTTAGAAGATAAAACTCTGAATTTAGGCGTGTCATTTCCCCAACGGGAAGTCATTCTAGGTTGGTCATGATTCCCTAAATAAATAGTTCCCCAACCTTTTTTAGCATATACATTATCCCAATCCGAATAGATTTTTTTGAAATCTAGTAGGGAATAAGGACCCATCTTTTTGAAATAACCAGGAACATAACCCAAATTGGTTCCTTCAAAATGATATCCCATGTCTAATTCTTTTCTGTCGGCATCTACAAAATCATGCGCTGATTTCAAGGTCATTCCGGCACCTTCGGCTAGAGCCATACAATCATATTTGCTCAAAACTTCTTTATTCATTTCTTTCAAATAATCATGTAAATAGGGTCCACTAGCCATATAAATGTCCCATCTTCCTTGGTAATTCTTGTCTAATTCCTCCTGAGTAATTACAGGAAAAGTAGTGTCTTTTGCAATAAACGGTATCACATCCATACGGAAACCATCAATTCCTTTTTTGAACCACCAATTCATCATTGAGAAAATTTCTTGACGTAATTTTGGGTTCTCCCAATTCAAATCGGGTTGCTTGTAACTGAAATAATGTAAGTAGTACGAATCCGTTTGTTTGTCATATCTCCAACCGCTTCCATCGGCTTCAAAAGATCCTGGACGAAAAGCTGGTTTTCCTTTTTCGGCAGGCCACCAGTGATAATAATCTCTATATGGATTGTCTCTTGATTTTCTGCTTTCTTGAAACCATTTATGCTCATCGGAACTATGGTTTACCACTAAATCCATTACTAATTTTAATCCTCTTTCATGCATCCCTTTAAGCAATGCATCAAAATCATCCATGGTTCCAAATTCTTTCATAATCGATTGATAATCGGAGATGTCATATCCATTATCTGCATTTGGAGAGCCATAAATTGGGTTTAACCAAACCACGTCTATTCCTAAACTTTTGATATAATCTAGCTTAGAAATGATTCCTTTTAAATCCCCTACTCCATCACCATCAGTGTCCTTGAAACTTCTTGGATAAATTTGGTAAACGACCGCTTCCTTCCACCATTTTCTATCGGTAGAAGTCTTTGTTTCTTGTGCCACAGTTACGCCTGATACTACTAATCCAAAGCAAAAAAGTGCGATGAATTTCCCTTTTGATACTACTGCTTTCATTTTGATTTTTTAGGTTAATATTTTTGTGAAAATCTATTTATTCGATACAATTTCACACCGTAAAATTAGCGTATTTCTTTTAAAAAAAGTTTAAATTTTGAATCCCCAAAAAACAAAGTAAAGAAAGAAATTTATCCAATCTATTTTTATAAAAATAAAAATACTTAATTGTGAAATGTTTTATATTTACAAAATAATAAAAGAACTTGTTTTTATGAAAATGTCACCCCAAACTTTCGTTTCTTCATTAATTATTTTTTCGTTTCTACTTACTTCTGTCAGTTGCAACAAGAGTAAATCTATTGGTTCAATTCTCAAAAAAGAAAATAGCGGAATCATAAAACCCAAACCTGTTCCAGAAAAAAAATCTGAAACAATTGACACCACGGATTACAATAATAGAATGCTGGCTTTAGCCAACAACGATACCACAGGAAGATGGCCTGTAAAAACTCCATATCCATTGGCGGGAGCTATTTTGCCTTACAACCGAATTATTGCCTATTACGGAAATCTATACTCTAAAAGAATGGGGATTTTAGGCGAATTACCTAGAGCAGAAATGCTCAAAAAATTACAATCTGAGGTAGCGAGATGGCAAGCTGCAGATAGCTCTGTAAAAGCAATTCCAGCTTTGCATTATATTGCTATCACAGCACAAGGCGCACCCGGAAAAGACAATTTGCACCGTATGCGAATGCCTTTCAAACAAATAGATACCATTCTAAAATGGGCTAAACCCATCAATGCCTTGGTGTTTTTAGATGTTCAGGTTGGCCATAGCAATGTAAAAGATGAAGTTTCCACGCTAGAATCTTACCTTAAATTACCTAATGTTCACCTGGGAATTGATCCTGAATTCTCCTTAAAACATGGTGAAATTCCTGGTTCTAAAATTGGTACTTTCACATCGGATGATATTAATGATGCCATCGATATTTTGGCCGATTTGGTTCGAAAAAATAAGTTGACTCCAAAAATTTTAGTGGTTCATCGGTTCACGCAAGGAATGGTTACTGGCTACAAAAACATAAAAAAAGTTCCCGAAGTTCAGGTTATTATGAATATGGATGGTTTTGGCGATAAAATCTTGAAGAAATCGACTTATTTGTCTTATATCTATAGAGAACCGGTTCAGTTTACGGGCTTTAAACTGTTCTATAAAAACGACATTAAAAAGAACTGGACGATGTATACGCCAGAGGAATTGGTCAAATTTACACCAAAACCCATCTATATCCAATATCAATAATTTATTGAAATCCCTTTGAAACATGAAAAATATCTTGCCCCTATTCATGGCTTTATTTTTGTTGGCTAGCTGCCAATCTAAACCGAATGCGGTAAAAAAAGAGGTGGCTTTCGCCCAAAAAGAAATCAAAATAGAAACGCCCAAAAAAAAAGAAGGCAGCTCGGAAGAAATACTCAAAAAACCCGAAGTGCCTATATTGTGTTACCATCGCATTCGGAATATCCTTCCTAGCGACGGACCAAATATGAAAGTCTATTCAGTAACTCCAGCAGCTTTTGCAGAGCAAATGAAAGCTTTGTCGGTTAATGGATATCACACCATTTTACCTGCCCAGCTCAAAGAATATTTAGTTTATGGGGGTAAATTACCTTCTAAGCCCATTATGATAACTTTTGATGATACACGTGAAGAACAATTAACGATTGGCGCTGCCGAAATGAAGAAATACGGTTTTAAAGGCGTATTTTTTATCATGACCATTGCTATCAATCGTCCGGGATATATGACAAAAGAACAAATTAAAACTTTATCCGATAGCGGAAACATAATTGGCGCACATTCTTGGGATCATCACATGGTTACAAAATATGTAGATGCCGATTGGGAAAACCAACTTGCAAAACCCAATAAGAAACTACAAGAAATTATTGGTAAACCTATAACTGATTTTGCATATCCTGACGGTATTTGGAATACCGCTGCAATTCCTCATGTAAAAGATAATGGCTATCAACTTGCTTATATTCTTGCTACCAAAAGAGATTCTACGGCTCCTCTTTATACTATAAGAAGAATAATTGTTTCCGGAACATGGTCGACTTCTGGATTCACGAAAGCAATTCAAACTAGTTTTAAATAACTCCTTTTATCCCTTCTAAAGGATCTCTATTGGTTTTTGGTTTTATTGAAAATCAAATTGACCAAAAATCGAATAAACTATAATTTGAATTAATTGTTAATTACCCTCTTAATAACAATACTGAATTAATTTTTTTTTATAATCATACTAATTCACCCCTGTTTTCACAGGGGTGTTTTTTAATTAAAACGGTTTTTGTGATTATGAAATTAAAAAAAAAGAAAACAAAAAAAATAAATCCTTCAATAATATTTGTTCAAATAGCGAATATGAGATAATTTATCAAAAAATAGCCTAAAATCAATTTTTGATAGAAATAATATAATAGATTTGTCTTAAAATAGCTATTTTTATAATGAAAATTTAATATTATCGAATATTTAATAATGAAAGATATGATGAAGAGGATGCCTAAATTAAATCCCAAGGGTTGGGACGAAATGTTTTCGGAAAAAGGAGTTAGAAGTACGTATCGTCAAGTTTTGCAAGCACTACAAAACCACAATCCCGAAAACCTAAAACAAAAACAAAAGCAAGCCGCTGATTTTTTTATGAATCAGGGAATTACTTTCACCGTTTATAGCGACAAGAATGAAGGAATAGAAAGAATCTTTCCCTTTGATATTATCCCAAGAATAATCACTCAAAAAGATTGGAATGAGGTAGAATCCGGGATTGCGCAAAGACTCAAAGCACTCAATTTATTTTTAGAGGATATCTATAATGAGCAACTCATTGTAAAAGAAGGTATTATTCCCGCTTCATTAATTGCTTCATGCCCGCATTATATTCAAGAAGTACACGGTATAAAATTACCCCATAATATTCATGTTCACATTGCAGGAATCGATTTAATTCGAGGAGCAAAAGGCGAATTCTATGTGCTTGAAGATAATCTTAGATGCCCAAGTGGAGTTAGTTATATGCTCGAAAACAGGGAAATAACTAAAAAAATTTTTCCTGAAATGTTTACTTCAAACGATGTAAGTATGGTGGCCAATTATCCTATGATTTTTCATAATATACTGGTTTCATTATCGCCTAGAAACATTTCTAATCCAAATGTAGTTTTACTAACTCCTGGAATATATAATTCGGCATATTACGAACACACCTTTTTAGCAAGGCAAATGGGCATTCCGCTTGTTGAAGGAAGAGATTTAATCGTCAACAACAACAAAGTATACATGAAAACTACCGCTGGCCTTCGCCAAGTAGATGTGATTTACAGACGTTTAGACGATGAATATCTAGACCCATTGGTTTTTAAACCAGACAGTACATTAGGAGTTCCAGGACTTATAAGTGCCTACAAAATGGGAAATGTGGCCTTAGTAAATGCTGTAGGAAATGGTGTTGCAGATGATAAAGCAGTATATGCTTTCGTTCCTGATATGATTCGTTATTATCTAAACGAAGAGCCCATTCTAAAAAATGTGCCTACTTACCAAATGGAAAATGTGGAGGAACGCGAATTGGTGTTTGCCGATATGGAGAATATGGTCATAAAGGAGACTAATGGAAGTGGTGGATACGGAATGGTAATGGGAAATAAAGCTACCGAAAAAGAATTAGAAGATGCCAAGATTGCCATTATAGCCAATCCACGTAATTTTATTGCACAACCTATTATTCAGCTTAGCACCGTTCCTTGTCTTATTGATGGAGAATTAAAATTGCGACATGTTGATCTTAGACCCTATGCTTTATGTGGCCCAAACGGAGTAGAAATAGTTCCTGGTGGACTCACAAGAGTAGCACTTACGGAAGGTTCCCTAGTAGTTAACTCCTCACAAGGTGGTGGAAGCAAGGACACTTGGATAGTGAAATAATAATTGGAATAACTTGAGGATGAGATTGCTTTGCCACGTGCCTCGCAACTCCTCACAATGACAAATACAATGAAAGTAAATATGCTCAGCCGGGTTGCAGATGGAATGTTTTGGCTCAACCGATATATGGAAAGAACAGATGGAATGCTTCTTACCCTAAACACTTTTTATATCCTTTCTTTCGACAAAGAATTGGAAGATTCCCTTGGTTATAAACCCTTATTAGAATATTACACGAGCTTATCACCAACACAAATAAGTCAGGCCCAATATGACAGCACTTATGTTTTAAAATACATTGTGTGTGATAGTCAAAATCAAAATTCAGTAAAAAACCTAGTTACTAAAGCTAGAGAAAACGCCAGAGGCTCACAGGATAAAATAACTAAGGAACTTTGGGAGCATATCAACTCCTTGTATCACTTTATGAATGCTACGGATTTACCAAAAAAACTAGAAACATCCGAAGCTTCAATCATTATTTCTAAACTCAATAAGAAATTATTAATGTATAACGGTATTGTTAATGTAACTATGCCAAGAGGTTTAGGCTGGTGGTTTTCAAGTATTGGCAAACATATTGAAAGATGTTTACAAACTATTACTCTTACCCAATCCTACTATGCTCCTATTCAATACAACCTAGACGGCAAAGAGGATTTGTTGTATTGGAGAAGACTTTTACTATCGCTTTCTGGATACGAATTGTACCTGAAAAGTTATAGTAATATTCCACATAATCGAAAAGTGGCACAGCAAGTTATTTTCAACGAAGAATTTGCACATTCTGTAATTTATACTTTAAGCTTAATAGAAGTTTACTTGGATAATTTAATTAAAGACAACAATGTTAGTGAAGCAAGAACTTTGCACAATCAATTTGGAAGACTAAAGAGTTATGTTGAATTTACTGATTATCAAAATCTTACAAATAAAGAACTAAGAGATTTACTGGATCATACAAAAACTGAATTAATCAAATTTTCGACCGATTTTTCAAAATTATTTTTCTCTTATACCTAAAATATATGGCAATTTTCAAAATAGTACACCTTACAAAATATCAATATAGTTGGCCAATAAAAGAAAGCATCAACGAAATTCGTTTGTTTCCACATAATTTTGAAAGCCAAGATGTGCTCCAACATCAGCTTGTTATAAGTAATAATCCAATAGTAGAAATTTCTAAAGACGCCTTTGGAAACAGAGTAGGAAATTTTAATACTTTAGAAGCTCATACCGAAATGACGATCGAATCAAGAATGATAGTTCGTGTAAATCATTCACTTAAAATTCCTGAAATAGATGCAACCACCGTCAATGATTTGGAAAAAGAGAAAGAAAAAAGTATTGAATTACTTCGATATTGCTATCCAAAAGTCATTGACAAACAAAATAAAATAGAGCGTATTCTAAAAAAAATAGATTGTAAAAACAAGTCTATTATAGAAATTGCTCAACAATGCAATGAATATGTGTTTAAAAATTTTACTTATACTAAAGGAATTACAAATATAGAAACTACCTTAGACGAACTTTTGGAAATTAAAAAAGGAGTTTGTCAAGATTTTGCTCATATTTTACTTCAACTATTGCGCACAGCAGGAATCCCTTCAAGATACGTAAGTGGCTATGTTTGCCCTAACGATAGTGGATTAAGAGGAGAAGGTGCTACTCACGCATGGGTAGAGTTTTATACTCCAACGCAAGGCTGGTTAGGCTTAGATCCTACTAACAATATCTGGACCATGGACAATCACGTGAAACTTTCAGTGGGAAGACATTTCGAGGATTGTACATTGGTAAAAGGAACTTTCAAAGGACTTTCTAAACAAACCCTTTCAGTAAGTGTTTCTATTGGTTATGAAGACGGAAGACAATTTGAAGAAATAAATAATGTAAAATTGCAAGCCGTTAGCGTTGAACAACAAGAACAAATTAAGCATTTAGAACAAGAACATCAGCAACAACAATAAAGAGAAACCTCTTTTTACTAATATGCCTCTAATTATATCATATATTGAAATAATTAGAGGCATACTCATTAAATTAAGTCTATAAAATAGGGGACGAATTGTATTACATATTAAACAACCAACTTGACGGATTATTATAAATCGTATTTTGCATTATGATGAATTTCATGACGGTTTTTCCCGAATCGCCGCTAGTTCTTATTTTTCCTATGCTTTGTTTAATACTCACTTTATCCCCTTTACTTACAGAAACGGAACTTAAGTTTTGATAAACAGTAAAATAATCTCCATGCTGAATCACAACTGCTTTTGTAACGGGAGACGTTACCAAAACACTAGACACAACACCTCCAAAAACAGCTCTTGCCGATGCTCCTTGATCAGTTGTAATTTCTACACCACTATTGTGAACCGTTACAGAACTTATAACAGGATCTGGATGATCTCCATAGGCCGAGGATACAAAACCTTTTTCAACGGGCCAAGGCAATTTCCCTCTGTTAGCTTTGAAATTATCTGCAAGGATTTTTGATTCTGCTGTAAGCACTATTTTTGAAGAAGAAACTGCAGTTTCTGAAGAAACAATCGCTTTTGCTCTAGTTTTTAATTCCTCATTAGACTCAACTTTAGAAGCCGCTTTGGCCATAGCTTTTGCTTTTTCCATCGCTCTTTCCATCGCTGCTTTTCTATTAGCTTCGGCAATAGCTTCACGAATTAATTGATCAATTTTTTTATCAATAGCTCGGGCTTCTTGTTGTTTTTTCTTTATTTCACTAGCTATCTTAATTTTATCTTTTTTAATGGTTTTTACCAGTTTTTCTTGTTCCTGTTTTTCCTTCAATAATGATAACCGCTCTTTTTCATTTTCTTCAACTAATTTTTGTTTAGCTGTTTTTTGAACATTCAGTTTATCGTTATAAACGATGAGTTGACTTGTTTTTGATTTAATTTCTTCTCCCTGCAACTTTCTATAATTAGTGTATTGCTTCATGTATTGCGCTCTTTTGTAGGCCTGCAAAAAATTCTGCGATGACAATATAAACATCGCTCTGCTTTGCTCCGATCGACTTTTATATGACTTCACAATCATACGAGAATAATCTTCTTTGAGTACTTCAAGTTGTTCTTTTAGCTTGTTGATTTGTACTTGATTAATGTACATATCATTACTCAAAAGTTTGGTTTGCCTTTCGGTAGTATTTATTAATTTTTCTTTAAGTTTGATTTTAGTGGTCTGAATTGCAAATACAGTAACAGCCGATTTTTCTTTTTTACTGACCGACTGTAATAATATTTCGTTTTCCCTAATTTCTTTTTGAATTTGGGCTTTTCGTTCTTCTAATTTTTCTTGTTGGCTAGACTGGCTCCACACAAGTGAAGTCATACTTATAAAAATCAGGCTTAGGAGAAATTTTGGCATCTTAAAAATATATTTATGCAAACTTACTTAATTAAAATTCTTTTGTAACCATTTGGCACGCTATAAGGAAAAGAAAGTTCTTCGTTAAAGCTAATTGTATTGTATTCTAGATTAATTTCGCTTTTTCTATTGTTTTGAAAAGCGTTTATAATGACACTCGTAGGCAAAGTTGCTTCCTTGTAAAAAACTTCATTTGCATAGGTAACTTGAATCATTCTTCCTTCGGTAGTTTGCGAAATTTCTTGTTTTTTGACAAAAAACTTATCCGCATCTAAATAAAAAAATTTCTTAGTATTACCCCCCGAAACATCTTCTAATTTATAGGTTTGATCTGCTAATGTTTCTGTGAATTTTCCGTTTTTCAAATCGTCAATTGTGCGACCTAATAACATATTTTGAATTTTATTGAAATCTAAATCCGTACCTAGCCATTGGCTCAAAACGCTAAAGTCACCTTCAAAATAACTGCCACTTATCTTTTCATAGTAACTGACTGCTGTTGGCGTAATCAAAGCTTTCGCCATTGTAATTCCCAAAAACCGAATGCTTACCAAAATTTGTTCGTCCTTCTTAATTTTTATCTCGGCGGTAACATTCTGAGTTTGCTTATCATCAACATATTGAACATTGGATTTTATGTTTAATGTAGAAAAATTAGCTTTATTATTGTTGTAATTTTCTATTACATTGCTCGTTTTTGCATGATTTTCTGGTTTTAGTGTATCAACTAAGGCAGCTTTCGATTTACAAGAAACGAAAGTCAGCGAACTGATAAACCCAAAAAACAGAACGAATAACACTCTTTTCATTTTATTTTACTTTTTTAACAACGAATCGGCTTTAGAAAAATAGATCTCTTTTTTCTTTTGATCTCCCAAACCATTATAAGCTTCGCCGAGTTGAACGTTGAAATTGATTTCCAAAACGACGTCATTAACCAAATAATCTAGGCCCATTTCGAGCATTTCTTTGGCTTTTTTAAATTGCTTTAATTGATTATTGGCCAAACCCGAAAAATAATAAAACTGAGGCTGTGTTGGAAAACTTTCAATCATTGCACTCGATTTTTTGGCAAGCAAATCAAACTGTTTTGTTTCAACATAAGCTTGAAACAAAAGCAAATTAGCTTCTATATCTTGCCCCGAATTTTTCCTTAAAGCTTGTTCATAATATTTTACTGCTTTCTCCCACTGTTTTTTATTATGATAATACTTCCCTATTTCTTTGGAAACATCTACAGAGTTGTCCGTATCAAAATAAGAAATTGCTTTTTCTAAATCAATTTCGTATTGCGGATTCGTATCTACAAAAATCAAGAACTCATTCAGGATTCGATGTTTTATTTTTGAATCCATTTTTGAACTTGCCAAAACCATATTCATCGAATTTATCGCTTTTGGACCATCATTTTTATCCAAATAAAATTTGAATAATCCCACTTGCGCCCATACCGAAGTCGGAATTTCTGCTTCAAGTTTTTGGGTAATTTCAAGTGCTTTTTCGACATCATCATTTTCAGAATACAACCGAATTAAAGCAATATAATTCGATTCTTCTTTTGGTTTTTTATTGATTTGGTCAATCAAATTAGCAATTTCTGCGTTTTGATATTTCCCTTGGGATAAAATCTGAATTTTATATAATTCCCTTCTGTCCGATTTTCCAATCTTGTCATTCAACTCATTGATAAGAACGAGCGCTTTGTCAAATTGTTGCGTATTCATATAAAGCGAAACCAAATCCTCTTTGTAAACTTGGTCAAATTCTATCAACTTATTGACAATGACAATCGCTTGATTGTAATCTTTGGTTTGGTAACTCACATCATACATTCCAACCCAAAACCATTTGTTTTTTGGTTCAATTTGGGTTGCTTTTTCGAATGAATTATAGGCATTTCTATAATCTTTCAATGCCAACTGATTTTTTCCTAATTCGAAATAGACCGTGGCATCATTTGGTTTAATTTTCAAACATTGTTCAAGAGCTATAATGGCTTTATCATAATTCTCGATGCCTTTTTGCATCAAGGATTCATAAAAAAAATCTTGAAATTTATCCGTTTCAGGCTTGATTTGCTCGGGTTCCGTTTGTGCCATAAGCACCGCCGGATTGCAAAGCAAAACCAAGAATAGAAATGTCAAGATTGTTTTTTTCATTTTATACTTTTCAATTATACTACTACAATCAACGGATTAAAATCCGTTGCTACAATACATCCCGTTCCTACGGAACTTGTAAGTATGTATGAGAGCCATTGGCTCGATACATTTTGTAAGCCTGGACTTTAGTCCGGTTTTATTCCAATACCGAATAATCGCCAATGCTAATGCTTGTAAATTTACCGTCGAAACTGGCGTGATTACCTATCATTGCGTTGTCTAAATTGGCATTTTTTATATGAGAATGGGTTTGCACCAAACTGTTTTTTATTTTGCTATCACTCACGTGACATCCGTTTCCTAAAGAAACATTGGGTCCCACGGTTGAGTTAATTAGAACTACATTTTCACCAATATAACAAGGCGGAATTATAGTTGAATTTTCTAATTTCACGTCATAACCTACTAAATGTTCTCCGTCATTATACAAGAAACCAAGCATTCTAGAATTGGTTTCAACCGTAACATCTTTGTTACCGCAATCCATCCATTCTGCAACTTCACCCGGAACAAATTTCATGCCTTTTGCCATCATTTGTTTGATCCCGTCATTAATTTGGTATTCTCCACCGTGAATAATGTTATTGTCTAACACTAATTGCAATTCATCTTTTAGAACGGCAACATCTTTAAAATAGTAAATTCCGATAACAGCAAGATCCGAAACAAATTCTTTTGGTTTCTCGACCAATTCGATTATTTCATTCTTTTCATTTAAATTGATTACACCAAAAGCTTCTGGTTGATCGACTTGTTTTACCCAAATAACGCTATCAGCAGTGGCATCTAATTCAAAATCGGCACGAATTAATGTGTCGGCATAAGCAATAACTGCTGGCCCACTCAAAGATTCTTTGGCACACATAATGGCGTGACCAGTTCCTAGCGCTTCATTTTGATAATAAATAGTTCCTTTTGAACCTAGTTTTTCGGCAATGGCAATTAGATCTTCTTCTACTTTTTTGCCAAAACTTTCGTGAATAATAAAAGCTATTTCTTCAATATCTTGATTTAAAACCCCTGCAATATCCTCGACCAAACGGTGTACGATTGGTTTTCCAGCAATAGGAATTAACGGTTTAGGAATTGTTAATGTGTGTGGTCTTAATCTGGATCCTCGTCCAGCCATTGGTACTATTATTTTCATTTTTTATTGTTTTTTAAAAACTTCAAAATTCGATGTTCGTTATTCAAAATTAAAAATGGTTTAATGTTGAACAACGAATTTTAAAGTTTATAATTATTTAGTGTTTAATTTTGATTTAGATGTTTCTATACTTTTTACAAATATTGAAATTAATTCATTATTTTCCTTAATTGATAAAACTAATATTTCTTCTTCTTTTTGATACAATTTTGCTCTTTGAATTATTTTCAAACAAGAATGTGTCTCTCTCAATTCTTTTAGCACAATCGACATTTTATGAATAAAATCGTTTCTAGATTCTGCACTTTGTGCCTCACTATAAATTAAAGAAGGTGAAGTTCCTGAACGTACTATCTGTCCTGATAAGTGATTACCGGCCTTACTGTTATTTAAATTATCGGTGATTTCGATAATCATTACCGCAAAATCGATAAGCCTTTCGTGTAAGTCAAATTGTTTCATATTGTTACCTTTTTAACTTCAAAATTCGTTATTCAACGTTCTTTATTCAAAATTAAAAAAGGTTGAATGTTGAATAACGAACAACGAATTTTGAAATTTACAAATTTCCTACTTCACCCCCGTACTTCCAAAACCACCTTCTCCACGTGATGTTTCGGATAATTCCTGAACTTCAATCCATTCGGCTCTTTCGTGTTTGGCGATGATAAGTTGCGCGATGCGTTCACCGTTTTCGACAACGAAAGCTTCATTGGATAAATTTACTAAAATCACACCAATTTCTCCACGATAATCGGCATCAACTGTTCCTGGCGAATTGAGTACGGTGATTCCTTTTTTGGCTGCCAAGCCGCTTCTTGGACGTACTTGCGCTTCATAACCAATTGGTAATTCGATGAAAAGTCCCGTTTTTACAATGGCTCTTTCTAAAGGTTGCAAGGTGATTGATAGGGTTAAATTAGCACGCAAATCCATTCCAGCCGAAGCTATGGTTTCATAATTAGGCAAGGCGTGTTGCGATTTATTGATGATGTTAATGTTCATTATTTTTTTATTGTGAGGAACGTGGCAATCTCGTACCTCTTTTTATTTTCGTTTAATTATTCGTTTTAATGTTTCTTTTTCGTTGTGATATATAAAGTACAAGAATATTACCAATAATGGGATTCCGACAAAATAGTTTTCACGGAAATAATAGAATGACACGATAGAAAACCCAATGGAAAGTCCCAAATAGGCGCTGATTTTTTTGATGTCGTAAGGAATTGGATAGTATTTATTTCCCAAAATATAAGAAATCAACATCATTGTTCCGTAAGCCGCTATCGTGGCGATTGCTGATCCCATATATCCACCATTTCCTTTTTCTTGCATGATCGGAATCAGACTAAAATTTAAAACTAATGTTACAATTGCTCCAACAATCGAAATATAAGCTCCAATATGCGTCTTATCGATCAATTTGTACCAAACCGAAAGATTGGTGTAAATACCCAGAAAAAAGTTGGCCAATATGATTAGTGGAACCACTTTCATGGCTTCCCAATAGGAAGAATCCCGAATCATGAGGTATTTGAAAATATCGGCAAAAACTATTACTGTTAGCAAAATAAAAGAACCAAAAATCACGAAATATTTGGTTATTGTGGCATACGTTTGAGGTGCATTTTCATTGGATGCGTGGCTAAAAAAGAAAGGTTCAATTCCTAATGTGTAGGCAGTTCTATATAAAACCATGAACAATCCCAGTTTATAACAGGCGGAATATACTCCAACTTGCGCATCGGCGATGTTGGCTGGCAATAATTTTCCTAACAAGATTTTATCAAATTGTTCATTGATAGCAAAGGCAATTCCTGCAACCATAATTGGCAAACCATATTTTATCATTCGTTTCCACAAACTGAAATCGAAATTCCATTTTAATGAAAAATAATCGGGTGACAAAACTACAAATGTGAGTAAACTGGCAACAATATTAGCTACAAAAATATACCCTATTTGGAAATTCTCGGCGTATAAGGAGCTTAAAAAGCCGCTTGGGTTTGACGCCGCTATTTTTGGCAAATAAATTAAAAAGAAGATGTTTAAGCTAAGGTTAACTACTACATTTCCTATTTTGATTACGGCATAAACCATTGGTTTTTGAAAGGCTCTTAATTTCGAAAATGGAATAATTACAAGTGCATCAAGAACCAAAATCCAAAGGGTATAGGTAATATATTGAACATCGATTCCCGAAAAGGAAGCCAACGCATTCCGAAACAATAAAGCCGGAAACAAGAACAATATGGTAGTCCAAAAAACAGAAACTGTGGTGGTTTCAACAACCGATTTTTTATCCGTTTCATTGTTGTAAAATCTAAAAAAAGCTGTTTCCATTCCGTAAGCCAAGATTACATTAAAGAAAATCATATAGGCAAAAATGATGGAGACTTTTCCATATTCCTCTTTTGGAAGCAAATTCGTGTAAAGGGGCACCAATAAAAAGCTGAACATACGTGGCATAACCGTTGCGAGTCCGTATATTGCTGTTTGTTTGAAAAGTTTTTTATATAATCCCAAGGAGGTGTGTTTTTATTTTACGAAACAAAAATAAGTATTTCTATGGTTTAATATCGATTTTATTGATTCAAACTACTTAGATTATTAAGATAAGCCTTCTTCGTTTAAAGTTTTAATAAAATGAAAACCTCTAGGAAAATAACCTTGATTGTAATAGAAACGGTGTGCCGTGAAATTACCCGTAAAAGCATCGAGAACGATCATGGTACAGCCTAAATCGATTCCTTTTTGATTGATAAAATCGGTTAAAAGTTTTCCAACTCCTTTAGAGCGATGATCGGGATGAACGATAAAATTATCCGCTTCTAAATATTTACCGGACCAAAGTTTGATACCAAACCATAAACCACTAAGCCCAAGACATTCATCACCTTCAAAAACGGCTATTTGTGTATAATTATGTGGTAGCATTTCTTGAAGAAAAGAGGTGTATTTCTCTAATGTGAAATTAGGATATAAGTGCTTCATCAATTCAAATTGAGCCAGCATTTCGTCTATTGTAGTAAGTTCAATGGTTTTCAATATTGAGGGGAAATTTTTAAATTAGGGTATAAATTTAAGCAAAAAAAGAGCCACGAAATTCGTAGCTCTTCAATATTTTTAGAATAAAAAATCTTATCCTTTCAAAGCTTCCGCTCCACCAACAATCTCGAGGATCTCATTGGTAATCGCAGCTTGACGTGCTTTGTTATAAGTCAATTTCAATTGGTCTCTCAACTCCGTTGCGTTGTCTGTTGCTTTGTGCATTGCAGTCATACGCGCTCCGTGTTCTGAGGCAAATGAATCTCTAATTCCTTTGTACAATTGTGTTTTTAATGATTTTGGAATCAAAGTCAATACAATTTCTTCTTTAGATGGTTCAAAAAGATAATCACCTGTAGATGCAGGTTTATCTGATTTTAAAGGTGCTAATGGCAAGAATTGTTCCGTTTGAACAATTTGAGTTGCAGCATTTTTAAATTGATTGTAAACCAATTCGATTCGGTCATATTCACCAGACACAAATTTTTGAGTTAACGTTTCTGCGATTTTGGTAACATTATCGAAAGTCAAATCATCAAAAACGTGACTTTGATTGTCTACCACAGAAAGCGTTTTACTCAAGATATCGTTTCCTTTTTTACCAATGGCAAAAACATCCACTTGTTTTCCTGCGTAATATTCAGAACGAATTTTAACTTCCTTAATTACATTACTATTAAAAGCACCACACAAACCTCTATTTGAAGTTATAGCAACCATTAATACTTTTTTAACCTCGCGTTGTGTTGTGAACTCACCTCCAACATCTCCATCAAGAGTTGATGAAAGGTTTTGCAACAATTCCGTTAATTTTTCGGCATAAGGGCGCATTGCCGTGATGGCATCTTGTGCCTTCTTTAGCTTTGCTGCAGAAACCATTTTCATCGCAGAAGTGATCTGCATCGTTGACGAAACGGAAGTAATTCTATTACGGATTTCCTTTAAATTTGCCATTTTATAAAAGTCTAATGTCATAAAGTCATAAAGACAAAAGTCTGTTAAAGTATAAAATCGTTAGATTTAACTTTAGACTTTCGGCTTTAAGACCTTTGACTAATTTTAGTTATATTTTGCTGAAAGTTCTTTAGCTACTGATTCTAGTACATCGGTAATTTCGTCAGTCAATTTACCTGCTTTCAAAGCATCAAGAGTAGGTCTGTTTTTGTTGTTTAAATATTCTAAGAAATCTTTCTCGAATTCTTTTACTTTTTCAACAGGAACATTTCTCAACAAGTTTTTAGAACCAGCGTAAATAATAGCAGTTTGGTCTTCAACAGTATAAGGATCATTCAAATTTTGTTTCAAAATCTCAACGTTTCTTTTTCCTTTTTCGATAACGTTTAGAGTAACTGCATCTAAGTCAGAACCAAATTTTGCAAACGCTTCCAATTCTCGGTATTGCGCTTGATCTAATTTTAAAGTACCTGCTACTTTTTTCATTGATTTAATTTGTGCGTTACCTCCAACACGTGATACCGAAATACCTACGTTGATCGCTGGACGAACCCCTGAATTAAACAAATCACCATCTAAGAAAATCTGACCATCAGTGATCGAAATTACGTTAGTTGGAATATAAGCAGAAACGTCACCAGCTTGAGTTTCGATAATTGGTAAAGCAGTCAAAGAACCACCCCCTTTTACTATACCTTTCAATGAATCTGGTAAATCGTTCATGTTTTTTGCAATTCCATCATCAGCAATTACTTTACAAGCTCTTTCTAATAAACGAGAGTGTAAGTAAAAAACGTCTCCAGGATAGGCTTCACGTCCCGGTGGTCTTCTTAATAAAAGAGAAACCTCACGGTAAGCAACAGCTTGTTTCGATAAATCATCATAAACAATTAAAGCCGGACGACCTGAATCTCTAAAATATTCACCAATTGCAGCACCTGCCATTGGAGCATAAACTTGCATTGGAGCTGGATCAGATGCATTAGCAGCCACAATTACGGTGTAAGCCATTGCTCCTTTTTCTTCCAACATTTTTGCGATTCCTGCTACAGTTGACGCTTTTTGCCCAATTGCAACATAGATACAGAATACTGGTTTTCCTGCATCGTAAAATTCTTTTTGATTCAAAATGGTGTCAATACAAACGGTAGATTTACCTGTTTGACGGTCACCAATAACAAGCTCACGTTGTCCACGACCTACTGGGATCATTGCATCTACTGCTTTGATACCTGTTTGTAATGGCTCTGTAACTGGTTGACGGAAGATAACTCCAGGAGCTTTTCTTTCTAATGGCATTTCAAATAATTCGCCTGTAATTGGTCCTTTGCCATCAATAGGAAAACCAAGAGTGTTTACTACACGACCTACCATTCCTTCTCCTGTTTTTAGGGAAGCAATACGTTGTGTTCTTTTTGCAGTTGAACCTTCTTTTATTCCTGTTGAGGGTCCTAAAAGTACCACACCCACATTATCTTCTTCAAGATTCAAAACGATACCTTCCAATCCGTTTTCAAATTCTACAAGTTCTCCATATTGAACATTAGAAAGTCCGTAAACACGAGCAATTCCATCCCCAACTTGAAGTACAGAACCTACTTCTTCTAATGTAGCACCAGATTCAAAACCTTCTACTTGCTTTTTTAATATTGCTGAAATTTCAGCAGGTTTAATTTCCGCCATAATTATTTATAAATAACTAGTTACTTAATTCTCTTTTTAATACTTGTAATCTGTTGGCAATGGAAGCATTGTATTGCTTGTCGCCTATTCTTAAGATAAAACCTCCAATGATGGAAGGGTCTATAGTGTTTTCTATCGTAATCTTTTTGTTTGAAAATGTTGCGATTTTAGTTGAAACTTTCGCTTCTAAAGCCGCATCCATAGGAATAGCTGTTGTAACTTTCGCTACTTCAACACCGTTCATAATGTCAAACAAATGGTTGTATTCTATTGCAATAGCATCCAAAATTTCGAATCTTTTGTTTTCCAATAATAAATGGAAAAGACTTTTTGTTACTGGATTAACAGCTTCAAAAACTTCAGAAACAACGTCCTTTTTAATATCCGTTTTAATAAGCGGATTTTCTATAAAAGAACTCAATTCTAAATTTCCTTTAATTGTTTTGGCGATCAATGCCATATCATTACTCACTTCAGAAGCAACTTTCTTAGAATCTGCTATTTCTAAAATGGCTTTTGCATAACGAATTGCTGCTCTTGTACTTGCCATATTAGTTTAATTTAGCATCACCTAACAATTTATCCACCAATTTTACTTGAGCTTCTTTGTTAGACAATTCGTCTTTTAATAATTTCTCTGCAATTTCAAGTGATAATGAAGAAACCTGCAATTTTAATTCTGCCATAGCTGCATTTTTTTCGCTTTCAATTGCCGCTTTAGCTTGTTCGATCATTTTTAGACCTTGAGCTTGAGCTTCAATTTTTGCGTCAGCAACCATTTTTTCTTTGATTTCACGTGCATCTTTCAATAAGGAGTCACGCTCTAATCTTGCTTCTTGCAAAATACGTTGATTGTCCGATTGAAGGTTTTGCATTTCTTTTCTAGCATTATCTGCAGAAAGTAAGGCGTTTTTTATGCCTTCTTCTCTTTCGTTAACTGAATCAAGAATTGGTTTCCAAGCAAATTTTTTCAATAAGAATATTAATCCTATGAAAATAATGGCGTTCCAAAAGAACAATCCAAATCCGAAATCTTCCCACAATTTTTCCATCTTAATTTATGTATAATATATTGTAATAATGTAATTTTTAAAATTAAAACAAAAACTGCAACCAACCGTTACAGTTTTTGTCTAGGTTTTTTTAATTAGCTTACTGCGAATAAAGCAGCAAATCCAATTCCTTCAATAAGTGCTGCTGCTATAAGCATAGCAGTTTGGATTTTTCCTGAAGCTTCTGGTTGACGTGCAATTGCGTCCATTGCTGAACCACCAATTCTACCGATACCAATACCAGCTCCAATAACTACTAATCCAGCTCCAATAAGGTGAAGATTTCCTTCCATAATGTATATATATTTAATTAAACATTCTTTGTTAGGTCTTAATGTCTAATGTCTTATTGTCTACTGTTAGACTTTATGACTTTGGACTTTATGACGTTTGACTAATTAATGCGCTTCCTCGTGATGGTGCTCTTCAACAGCAGAACCAAAATACAATGCGGCTAACATGGTGAAAATATAAGCTTGCAATGCTGCAACTAATATTTCGATAATTGATATTATAAATGTTAATATCAATGAAAACGCTCCCATACCAATATTTTTGAAAATAAAGATCAAAGCAAGCAAACTCATTACAACTATGTGCCCTGCTATCATATTTGCATAAAGACGAATCATTAATGCAAAAGGTTTGATGAATATCCCTAATAATTCGATTGGTGCTAATATTATTTTCATTGGTGTTGGCACTCCAGGCATCCAGAAAATATGTCCCCAATAATTTTTATTTGCTGTAAAGGTTGTGATAATAAAGGTTACTATTCCTAGACCAGCTGTAATAGCAATGTTCCCGGTAACATTGATTCCTAGTGGAGTTAATCCAAAAATATTTAAGAACCAAATAAAGAAAAATATGGTTAATAAAAAACTCATGTAACGTTTGTAATGTTTCTCGCCAATATTTGGAATCGCAATTTCGTCACGAACATACAAAACAATTGGCTCGAAAAAACGTCCTGCTCCAGCAGAAATTCCGCCGTTTTTAGAATAGGATTTTGCTAATCCAGAAAACAATAAAAACATTATTAAAGCAACTACCATCATTGTTAATACACTTTTAGTTATAGAAAAATCTAAAACCTGTGGATTTGTTGGATGATGTTCATCACCGGTCATTGTTCCGGCCGAATCTGTTTTATAAATTTTTTCGTTATGTCCTAATTTATAATAATTCCCATTTGATTCAGCTACCGCTTCTCCATGATTGAATTTTGAGGAAGAAAATATTTGAACTCCGTTATCCCATAAGATGATAGGTAATGGAAAACCATAATAGGTATTTGTAGCTTCGTCTTCAAACAAAGAAAACTCGTGAGCATCAAGAACGTGATGCGCTTTTTTTTCTGCTATTTTTTCAACAATAGTTGTTTCAGTTTTTGTTGGCGTAGTTTCTGCCAGTGTGTTTGCAAAGCCAAATAATGGTAAACACGCTATTAAAATTGCTATTATAAATCTAAGTGGTTTGTTTGAAATCACCATATCTGTTCTATATATAAATTTTTACATTCTGAAATTGGCTGCAAAGGTACATTTTAAATTAATATGCCAAAATTATTAAATGAAAAAAATTTGCATAATCTACGCTATTGTTTTGATTTATTGTTTATTGTTTAATATTCTTATGGTTACAAGTGTCTCAATTGTTAAAAACAAGGCAAAAATGATAAAAAAGTTGATTTTCTCAACACCTCTATTTATGTTTTCCGAATGCATAATTGGGTATAAAACAGCATAAGAAGCTATCATGTTAATAGTCGTGACAAACAAAAAAGTATAGCCTACATTATCTATATTCTTTTGTTTAACCTTAAGAAGTAAAAGAATTAGTAGTAAGGAACTTAATAAAAAAAATCCGTAGATCAATTCAATTGGAAAATAAAAATTTTGAAAATTGGGATTTTCTTTATTTACAAAGAAAACCAATTTATGTATACTGTAAACCAAAATTGAACTTACAATAATTTCAATAATAGGCTGATACTTTTTTAAATTTAATTGTTTTTTAGGAAGATTCATTGATGTCCTTAAGTTGTCTATTTAGATTGTAAAAAGCAATTGCAACACCAACTAAAGTTAATGCTTTGACAAATACATGATAAGAGTTTGGATATTTACCATCCAAGGTATTTCCTAAATAGGAAAATAAAAAAATGATAACTCCCATTTGTATTGGGATATTAATAAAAGCGAGCCACTTATTGATCTGCTTTTTCGGTTGTTGGTGTTCCGTCATTTTTTATTGAATTAGTCAAATTGGTATTCATAACACAAGTTGCACTAAAGTCGGCTCCAGGTTCTACAGATAACTTCCCTACAATAACTTCCCCTTGAATGATTGCGGCATCCTTCACATTTAGCAACTCAATAACTTTGATTTTACCAACAAATTTCCCTTCTATATCTGCGTTTTTACATTCTATATCGCCTATTACAACTCCTTTTGGACCAATTACAATTTTCTCCTGTGATTGAAAATTTCCAATTAGTTCCCCGTCGAGTCTAAAATCGGCCAGCGAAATAATATTTCCTTTTATGATAGTTCCCTCAACAATTCTATTTGTCTTTCCTAAAAGATCGGTGTACTTCTTTGGTTTTGTTTCAAACATAATTAGGGTTTATTAGGTAAATTAGGTGGAACATTCATTTTGTCATTATCCTCAGGATTTTGAATTGGAGGATATTTACTCGCTGGATCTAATTGTATCGATGGATCTTGATCTTGACTTGGATCCAATTCCTCTTGAACTTTTTGCGGATTAGTAGTCAAAATTGTTTTTTGTTGAGTTAAATATTCAACTATATTTTTTTTGATTTGGACTATTTTGTAATTTCCATCTGAAATTATAATAGCTGGATCTGTGATTTTATATTTATCTTTCAGTACACTCGCAATCGTTTTTGCATAATCTTCGGAATTTATCCCTTGAATTATTATAAAACTTTCTTTGTCTGAATAAATATCACAAGTGAAAGATAGTTCTTTATAAATTTCATTGCTAAATAATTTGCTAATTTTAATTTCTAAATCTGCAGTACTTTTTACTTCTAAATCAGCAACTTTAAACAATACTTTCCAATTTTTTTTATCTACAGCATCAAAAACCATTTTATCTATTGAAGGAATTTCAGTAGTCAAAATTTCTTTTGCCTTTATTCCTTCCTCACTTTTTGGATACGTATCTGCAACATATTGCATCGCTTTTTTGTATGCTTCTAATCCTTTAAGTTTTCCAATTGTAATTGCTTTTAATAACTCGAATTTAGAGACAATTTCATCCCCCGAAAATTGATTTATCATCTTGTCTATTCCTACCAAAACAGTAACAAATTGTTCTCCATGATACAGTTTATACCATTTATTGTATTCGTACTCGGAACTGCTTTGTTCTAGCTGAGCAGGATTTGAATTGTTTATTATTTGAGTATATCGCGAATTCGGATATTGGCTCAAAATATTAGCTTTCATTGCTTCGGCCTTACTCAAATCCTTAATTTGGTATATTTTATATAAATTATACTTCGCAGGAAGAATCAGTTTTTCTTCTGGATTATGCTGTAATAACTGTTCTAGCTTATCACTAGCTAATTTATATTCTTTGAACTTTTCTTTATAATTAACACCAAGCTCATAATACGCAACATTTCGTTCCTTTTCAATACTATCTATTTCAAGTTGGGTCTTCGGGAGTTGTTTTAGATAAAAATTAGAGGAATATTTTTCGGGTATTTTACTTTCTGCTAAATTAGTATCCTCTGTTGGGTTGTTTTTGTTTATTGTGTCTTTAGCGGTTGGGTTAATCGAATTGGATTGTTGTTGTCTCCAATTTCCGTTTAAAGCTCGATCTCCCCACCTTTTTTTGAATTCTACTTTACCATAAGCTAGTGTTGTAGGATTATAGAAATAGAACGAATTTGCTGCTGCGCTATTTGAAGCGTCTGCAATAGAGGGTGGTCCTGTTGTGGTTTTCTTAATTGCTCTTCCTGCGGTTTGTGCCCCTAAGGCTGTATCTGTTGAACTTGATTTACTGTTTCTTGCTATATTCTCGAGTCTTTGTTTTTCTTTATCTTCAGCAATTTTCTTAGCTAAATCTTCTTTTTTTAGTTTTTCAATATACTTTTCAAAATACAATAACTGGTCTGCTTTAGATAAGGAAACTACATTCAAAATGCTGTCATTTTTTTTGGCAACAAGCTCATATTCTATAACTTCGTCTAAATCTTTTCGGACTTTATTAATATGAATGTATTCTCTTGTTTTAGCTTCAAACTTAACTAGTGTGCTATCATAATACTTTGCAGCAATAGCATAATCAGCATTTTTAAAATGCATATTTCCTATATTTCTATAATTAGAACCTACTAAATATGAGTCAGTTGATTTTCTTTTTAGAGATAAATTGTAGTATTTAGAAGCTAATTTTTGGTCATTCCGTTTGTCATAAAAAACTCCCAATTCATAGTAAATTACATCCAAAAAAGGTCGGTTTTCTCTATCGGCAATCAATTTATCAAAGGTTTTTATAAACAAATTTACATCTCCTTTTTCATAATCGAATAATGCAGCTTTTTTTGCATAGGACTGAATAACAAATTCCCTACTAGATTTCCTGTTCATTTGAATTACAGATTCATAACTATTTACTGCACTGTTTTTATTTCCTAATTCTTCATAAAGTTGGCCTAAAATAAAACGATACCTCGCTCTTTCAGAATCTATTTTTGTAAATTTTTCAGCTATTTTTAATTTTGCCAAAGCACTATCTGTTTGTTCAAGATTTAAATATGCTTCTGATAATAATGCGTTGGAATTAGCAATCACTTGATCTTTTAGTTTTTTCTCTTTTAAAAGTCTTGTAATGTTTTTTATTACTTGTTCATCATTACCCAATCGCATATTCGTTTTTTCACGCCAAATTTTAGCTTCTTGAATTTTGTCTCCAGAAGAATATTTATACAATACATAATTAAAAGCGTCGATTGCAGGGACAAATCTTTGATCGTAATATCTCGCTTTTCCTAACAATAAATAAGCTTCATCCATTTGACTATTTCGTTCTCTTCCTTGAATATTCATCGAATGTTTTTGAATTGCCTTTGTAGCTTTAGTTTCAGCAAGATCGAAATCCGCGTTTTTAGAATTTGGAGATGCGGAATTGTCATCGACAAATTGCATTTTTTCTATTGGTAATCTTATCCAAAAATTGTCCTTGCTTTTAGACTCAATATTACTAATTCCTTTATCTAATGCTATTTGCCCATTAAATAAAATATTGTATTCTGAGCTTAGTGCGTGGGATTTTCTAGCCAAAAAGGTGTCCTTCTTGGTAGAACATGCTATCAAGAAAAATAAGAATCCTAAAATAAATGTGTATTTATACGTATTGGTTTTCAATGGTAGCCGTTTTAATCATTTAACTTACAAAACAAAGTTTTAGTATAATGACTGGTAAAATTACGTTTCTTTTTTAAATATGAAAATTTAAACTACAAAAACGTTTCTAATTCCCGAAAGGTTTTCTTTTAAGTTTGGATTTCATTTAAAGATTCGAATTAATTGAAACCAAAATCAAATTATAAACCTCATCCGTATTTTGCAAATCATCAATAGAAACTAGCGCCATAATAACCTAGTTTTTAGCATAAATAATCGAATGGCGTTGCGCATATAATGGTAAGCTATGCATTTATTAACCGCGAGTAATGCAACCTAACGAAGCCAAAATTATGAATGTTTTCTTTACTAGATGAAGGGTTTTTAATCCTGGTGGATTTAGTTTTATTGATTTGCTTAAAGTTTGAAAATAGTACTATTGAAAATATTTTCTATTATATAAGTTCAGTTTATTTGTCATTGCTTATTTTTGTCAAAAAATAATCTCATGCCTTCATTCAAGAAATTGGTCATTAAAGAAATAACCCGCGAAACACCTTCTGCGGTTTCTGTTCTTTTTAATGTTCCCGAAGAATTAAAACCGAATTATACTTTTGTAGCCGGTCAATATATAAATTTGAAATTAACGCTTGACGGCAAAGAAATTCGTCGCGCGTATTCTATAAGTTCTTCGCCAGAAAGTGGTGAATTATGCATTGCGGTGAAAGCGGTAAAAAACGGTGCTTTCTCGCAGTTTGCCAATACAAAACTAAAAGCGGGTGATGTTCTCGAAGTAGGAAAACCAGAAGGAAAATTTACTTTCGAACCGCAGGCCAATCGCCAAAAAAACTACGCTGCTTTTGTAGCTGGAAGCGGAATTACACCAGCAATTTCTATCTTGAAATCAGTATTGAAAAGCGAACCTAAAAGTACTTTTGTTTTGGTTTACGGAAACAAATCGCCTGAAGAAAAGATCTTTCACCAAGAATTACATGACTTACATTCTCAATATACAGGTCGATTATTTATTCAATATGTTTTCAGTCAAGCCAAAGTTGACGGGGAATTATTCGGAAGAATAGATAAATCGGTGGTGAATTTTATCTTGAATACTAAACATAAGGAATTGTCTTTTGATACATTTTATTTGTGTGGTCCAGAAGAAATGATCAATATAGTTTCTTCAGTTTTAAAAGAACATAACGTTGCCGAAAAGAATATTAAATTCGAATTATTCTCTAGTTCTTCTGCCGAAAATAAAATCGAAAAATCGCTAGAAGGTCATACCAAAATCACCGTTTTGGTTGATGATGAGGAAACGACTTTCGAAATGTCACAAAAACAAACTATTCTTGATGCGGCTTTAAAACAAGGCATTGACGCTCCTTATTCTTGCCAAGGCGGAATTTGTAGCAGCTGTTTGGCTCGTGTTAAATCAGGAACAGTCGAAATGACTAAAAACTCAATTCTATCCGATAGCGAAATCGCCGAAGGATTAATCTTAACTTGTCAAGCGCATCCTACATCTACAGAAATTGTGGTAGATTATGATGATGTTTAATACAATTGAAATGATACTGAAAACTTCTCTGAAAAGGGAAGTTTTTTTGTTTAAAAAGGTTTACTTTCTAAAATTTAATAATCATAAAACAAATTTATTTATTTAATATTACCGTTTTATTTTACAAAATAATCACCATTATTTGTAATCAGCCTTAATAACTACTTTATTCATGAAACACTTTCTTTTTTTGCTGTTTATCACATTCGCAACTATTGGGTTTTCGCAAACCAAACCAATTTTTTACGTTGACAAAATAAAAGAGTTTGACTCCATTGCCAAGCCAAGTCCAACAAATGATTTATCGAAATATTTCAGAAGAAAAATTGATGCCAACTTATTGGATAATTATAAGATTAATGAGTTTGACGAAAATCAAAATCATATTTATTTGGCCTTTAAATTAAGCAAAGAAGATAAAGCGGTGTCCATACGTGTTATATCTCCATATTCAGAATTAAATAAATCTATTGCAGATGCATTTTTAAATTTTGATATTAGTAAACTTAATATCAGAGATAAAAGCCCACTAAATATTTATATGTTGCAAATTCTTTCAAGAGACGGGGATAAAATGATTTTTAATTGCAGTACCAATATTATTTATGATTGCTATCCCGTTTATGAAGGTTGTGAGTCAAACACTAGTTATTCTCAAATGAAATCCTGCTTCAACAAGCTACTAGAGGATCATATCGCTAATAATATTTCGCCTGTAGTTGTAAAAAAAGCAAAGGTTTTGGGAGCTATAATATTAAAACCTGAATTTATTATAAACGAAAAAGGAGTTGTTGAACTAAAGCCAATTAAAAACCCAAAAGATAGTTTAACAATAGAACTAAATCGTGTAATAACCTTATTGCCAAATGCAATAACGCCTCCATTACGAAATGGCAATCCTACACGAATAAATTTTAAGGGTTCAGTAGGGTTACAAATAGATTCTGATAATGAAAAATATGTAGCTGATGTAATAAAATCTAAAGACTCCACTTTAAATCCTAACAGTGAATTAGCGCTACACTTTAAAAAATTTATTGGAGATGAACAACTTAAAAAAATTGATTTTCCATTTAATACCAAAAATATACGTCTCCACTTTAGTATTGATAAAAAAGGCAAAGTGATAAATAGTAAAACAACTTCAAAAAACAAAATTCTGAATAGTAATCTTGTTGAGATTTTTAAAAACTTTCCAATTGAAAAACTAAATATAAATTCAACTAATGTTTTAGAAAGCTATAACTACACCATTATATCAAATGCATATCCTGTAAATGTTATTCAGTGTAATGACAAACCTGATGTGTACATCGCTCCTTGTTATGATAAACATTGCGAAAAATCTGATTCTTCTGAAGAGTTAATGGAATGCTTTAATGAAAGAATTAGTGCTTATATTTCTAAATCTTTTGACACAAGTGTGCGATCTAAAACAAACCTTACTGGTGATATTAGGATATATTGTAGTTTTCAAGTAGATGTTGATACCAAAATTATTAATGTAAAAGTGAAAGCGCCTAACCCAAGCATAGCTAATGAAATGGAAGAAATGCTCAAAGACATGCCTAGCGTTTATAAACCTGCTTATTTAAATGGTGTCGCAATAAAATCATCATATACAATTCCTGTTACTTTTCAACTTGGAGATAATATTCCTGAGGATCCTTTTAAAAGCTTAAATAAACGTGTTAATAGAAATTAACTATTTTAATAAAAATTTCGAATTCCAATTTATACCTATATAGGACTTGCAATATTTGTTAACTCGAGTAGCTTCTATATCCGCCTAAATGACAAAATCGCCGAAGGATTAATCTTAACTTGTCAAGCGCATCCTACATCTACAGAAATTGTGGTAGATTATGATGATGTTTAATACAATTGAAATGATACTGAAAACTTCTCTGAAAAGGGAAGTTTTTTTATTTTAGGGAAGTCGTAATTTTCTCAACAACATTTATTGGCAAAATCGTTCGCATGGCACTTTCATAACCTTCTACTTCTTTATTTCCATACACCGAAGTGGGTAATTTTGGAAACAAATTTCTATCTGAAACTAATGCATTTTCGAGCGGCTGATTAAACGGTGAAAATCCTGCAAAAGGATGTGTCGCTCCCCACAGCGTGATGACTTTTATACCTTGCATGGCTGCAATATGAGCGTTTCCAGAATCCATAGAAAGCATAATATCGAGATTACTTATAAGTTGTAATTCTTGCTTAAAATTTATTTTTCCTGCAACATTGATGACATTTTCAACTTGATTGGAAAGCGAATCTAATAATTCAATTTCTTTTTTTCCACCACCAAATAAAAATAATTTATAGGCTTCGTTTTGGGCTAGTTGGTAGATGACTTCTTGCATTAAATCGAATGGATATACTTTAGAATCATATTGGGCAAAAGGGGCAATTCCAATCCATTTTTGGCTTTTTTCTCCAGTTAAACCAAGAGTTATAGCGTCTAATTTTTTTTTGGGTAGAAAGGTTGGGCTTGATAAATCTATTGGAAATCCTAATTCTTCGAACACCTTTGCATGTCTTTGGAACATAGTCTCAATTGGCTCTAAAATTTTATTATTCGGACGAATCAAAGCTGTTTTTTCCGAGCGTCCTTTATCGACAAAAGCCGTTAATTGACCTCCTGATTTAAAAAGTGTTCTAAGAAATTTAGAGCGCAAAACATCATGTAAATCCGCAAACGCATCAATCTTTAATTCTTTCAAATCTTGAAATAATCTAAATAGTCCAAGAACACCTTTGTGACGATTATTAACTTCAAAAGGAAAGAATGTAACATTGGGGATGTCATCAAAAAACGGTTTAAAAAAAGGAACCGAAATGACTACTATCTTAACCTTTGGATATTGTGCAACAAAAGCCCTTATAACAGGAACCGTCATAGCGACATCTCCCATTGCGGAGAGTCTCATGACGGCAATATATTTAATTTTATATGACAACTTTAACTTGAAAATTTATTTCTTGTTTTGGTACAAAACCGGATTCAAATCATCATCATTGTACATTTTCATTTGTTTGTACGCTTTCATATATTTATCACCGTTTTCAATGTCTCTCAATAAATCTTCAATAGCGGTTGTGAGATCTGTTCTTTGTTCTAATAGTACATTTAATTTAGCTTGACAGTTATCCCTATGATCTTGTGAAGCCTCATTACGATTAGCTTCTTCATTCATATGATGAATTTTTAAAGCTAAAATAGATAATCTATCAAAAGCCCAAGCTGGACTTTCAGAATTGATTTTTGCATTTTCTTTTACTACTACATGAGCATACTTTTGAAGGAAATAACCATCTATATATTCTACCATATCAGTGCGTTCTTGATTAGAAGCGTCGATTTTTCTTTTCAAAGTTAATGCTGCAACAGGATCAATATTAGGATCCCGAATAATATCTTCAAAATGCCATTGAACAGTGTCAATCCAGTTTTTAAGATACAATAAATGCTCAATTTTATCCTTCGGGTAAGGATTGTTTATAGGTTGATCTACATTATCAAATAAATGATAATCTTGAATACTTTGTTCGAAAACAGTATAAGCTAATTTAGAAAACATATCTTTATATATTAAAATGCAAAGATACTTTTTATACTTTTATTGACTACTATAATTTTTTGGAAGTTTATATGAAATTTTAAAACATGAAAAAACATTATTTATCAGAAAAGAATAGTATTCTTAACCATTTTCTTGGACAAATTAGAAACATTAACATTCATAACGATAGCATGCGTTTTCGAAGAAACATTGAGCGTATTGGCGAAATAATAGCATATGAAATAAGTAAAAATTTGCAGTATAAAAACATTGAAATTCAAACTCCTCTTGCTATCAAAAGGACAACTGAAATCGAAAATCAATTGGTTTTATGTTCTATCCTTCGAGCTGGTTTACCACTACATTTAGGCTTTTTAAATTATTTTGACCATGCCGAAAACGGTTTTGTTTCAGCCTATAGATATCACCCTAATAATGATGATTATTTTGAAATTTTAGTTGAATATCAAGCTGTTGCGGCAATTGAAAATAAGACGTTAATTCTTGTAGATTCTATGCTAGCAACTGGACAATCGATTCTTGCAGTATTTAATAAATTGATTCAAAAAGGTTTGCCAAAAGAAATTCATATTGCAGTGATCATTGCTGCGCCCGAAGGAGTAGCGTATCTTGAAGAGCATCTTCCAGATTACTGCCATCTATGGATTGCTGATCTAGACGAAAAATTGAATGATAAAAAATATATTTTTCCTGGATTGGGAGATGCAGGAGATTTAGCTTTCGGAAATAAATTATAATTGGGAGAAAAAAGAAAACATACTGCAAACGATAAGTACGAATAAAACTAATTCCTGTTTAAATTGTCGTTGTTTTATTTCGATGTGACTTGTAGCCATAATCGATAATGGTGCCATTGTAAATAGCAATAAATCATTGCTTTTATTAGAAGAAATAACAAAAATCAAAACACCAATAAAAAAGAATCCAATAATTTTTTTAAAAGAGGAATGAAGCACTTGAGGTCTATTTGACATTGAAATAAACATCGAAACCACAAAAAACAAGGCTATTGTGGTATAAATCGAAAATGCAACATTTTGATATTTATTGGTAAAATAATCGATATTAAAATTTATAAATTGATTTTTATTTAACAACCCAAAGGCGTTGTCATTTACGATCATCGATAAAAAAATGGCGATAATAACCGTAACAAAGAAAGCAATAAAAGGTAACACCCAGTTTCTATAATCTCTAGAAACATGAAAAATTATCGAAATAAAGACCAATATTATAAACAAAATACTCCAAAAATAAAATAATGATGCAAAAAATATCCACAATGAAGCATCAAATATTTTTTCTTTAGAAGCCTTCTGAGAATGCAAGGAAACTAATCTTCGAAGAGCTAACAGAACAAATAAATTAGAGATAATCAATTTGGTATGACTTAGCACAGAAGGGAAAAAAAGGATCAATAAAAAAAAGAAAAACATGCTATAAACGCTGTTTTTGTTCATTCCGTTTTTCTTTTCAATAAAATCAGTTAAAAAAACAGACCCAAGCAATAAGAAAAATATTCCGGTTTTTTTTAAAATTAATAATACTGAATTTGTCCAAGCCAAATCTTGAAATTGAAAAATTAAAAAGAAACCGAGTAATAAAATAACAACAAAAATAAAATTTATTGGTGTATATTTTTTAAAAACACTTGTAATCATACGGATATTTTATACTTTTGTGAATGTAAATATAATACTTGTTTAAAGATGAAACGAGACCTATACGCTTATTTCATTAATATTTAAATACAGTAGTGATTTACATAGAATACAATCAACAAATAAAATTAATGAGATGAAAGCATTTTTTGAAGGAATTCAATGGTTATTTGAAAACATTTTTTTTGCACTACATAATTTTCTAAGAGCATTAGAGCTTAAACATTGGTTTGCAGCAAATGCAATCAACTGGATTTTTATGATTATCTGTGCTCTGGCCATAGTTTATTGGTGTAAACAATTGATAATACAGGAAAATAATGGTGAAGAAAACCAAGATACAACGGCTCATTCTTTCTTAAAGTAAGTCGAAGCCAATATCTTTTCTAAAATACATCTTATCAAAATTTAGTTTTTCTATGTTTTGATAAGATTTTTTTATGGCCTCTTGAAAATCATTCCCATAAGAAGTCACTGCCAAAACTCTGCCTCCATTAGTATAAACATATTCGTTATCTAGTTTTGTTCCTGCGTGAAAAACTATTGAATCAGAAATGTTTTCTAATCCTGTAATAACTTTTCCTTTCTCAAAATCTTCTGGATACCCGCCAGAAACAACCATGATTGTAGTGGCACTTCTTTCGTCAACTTCAAGGGTAATTTGATCTAGTTTTTCATTGGCTGTAGCCAAAAACAACTCTACTAAATCCGTTTTCAACCTTGGAACAACCACTTCGGTTTCAGGATCACCCATTCTCACATTATATTCAATCACTATAGGTTCGTTGTTTACGTTGATTAAACCTATAAAAACAAAGCCTTTGTATTGGATTCCGTCTTTCTGAAAACCTTCAATTGTAGGTTTTACAATGCGGGATTCAATTTTTTCCATCAAAACAGCATCTACATATGGAACTGGAGAAACCGCTCCCATTCCACCAGTATTTAATCCGGTATCTCCTTCTCCAATTCGTTTATAATCTTTGGCTGTAGGCAATATTTTATAGCTTTTCCCATCGGTCAAAACAAAACAACTCAATTCGATTCCGTCAAGAAATTCTTCAATTACCACTTTAGAACTTGCAGCACCAAATTTTTGGTGAACCAACATATTTCTTAATTCATCCTTGGCTTCGGCCAAATCATGAATAATCAAAACTCCTTTTCCTGCAGCCAACCCATCCGCTTTTAAAACATAAGGAGGTTGCAAAGTTTCTAGAAAAGCACATCCTTTTTCGACAGTTTCGGCAGTAAAACTATCATAAGCTGCCGTTGGAATATTATGCTTCATCAAGAATTCTTTTGCAAATTCTTTGCTACCTTCGAGTTGGGCTCCAAGTTTTGATGGTCCAATAACTGGAATATCTTTTAAACTTTTGTCATTTTTAAAAAAATCAAAAATTCCTTTTACTAGTGGATCTTCAGGACCTACAACAACCATTTCTACTTTTTCTTGAAGGACAAATGCTTTTAATGCATCAAAATCCGTTGGACTAATAGCAATATTATGGGCTATTGAAGCCGTTCCAGCATTTCCCGGCGCTACAAAAAGTTTGTTGCAAAGCGGACTTTGAATCATTTTCCAAGCAAAAGCGTGTTCTCTTCCTCCCGAACCCAATAGTAAGATTGTCATTGTGTAATTAATTTGATTTGAATCACAAAAATAATTGCTTTTGAACTTAAAAAATAATTAATTCTCAAAAAGTTATTGATTCTTGGTAAATAGTATGTTCGTAAATATTATTTTTGGTAAATATATTAGCAATATGTTCCCACTTTTCGATTTTACACTTCAAATAAATGGTTTTCCAATAAAGAAAGCCCAAGCAGAATTGCGAAAAATAATAACCCTTTCAGAAAAAGAATACGAAGTTTTTCTTGAACATAAAATAACTGAAATTGTAAACTTTCATTTGCAAAACAATACTTTTTATCAAGAGATAACAGGTTTAAAATCTTTCGGAAATTGGATTGAATTGCCTATTTTAAACAAAAAAAATCTCCAGAAACCATTGTCAGAAAGGCTATCAAAAGGGTATACTTCAAAAAATACTTATATCAATAAAACTTCGGGTTCTAGCGGAGATCCCTTTGTATTTGCTAAAGATAAGTTCTCGCATGCCTTGACTTGGGCATCAAATGTGTATCGGTTTGGCTGGTTTAATATTAATTTTAACAGTTCCTATCAAGCTCGTTTTTACGGAATTCCATTAAATTTTATAGGTAATAAAAAAGAGCGCTTTAAAGATTTTCTTAGTAATCGGTTTCGATTTCCGATTTTTGATTTATCGGATGTGGTTTTAGAAGGGTTTTTACAAAAATTCAAGACTAAAAAATTTGATTATATCAACGGATATACGAGTTCTATAGTATTGTTTGCTAAATTTTTAAAGAAGAAAAATATTGTTCTAAAAACAATTTGCCCTTCTTTGAAAGTTTGTGTTGTTACATCAGAAATGCTTTTTGAAGACGATAAAATTCTATTGGAAAAACAGTTTGGAATACCTATTGTGAATGAATACGGTGCGTCGGAACTGGATTTAATCGCTTTCGAAAATCGGGAAGGCGAATATCAAATCAATTCTGAAACATTATTCGTAGAAATTGTAGACGAAGAAAATAATGTTTTGCCTTATGGAAAAGAAGGCCGAATTGTGATTACTTCCTTGTATAATAAAGCACATCCTTTTATTAGATATGATATAGGTGATATAGGAATTTTGGATGAAAAAAGTACGTTAAAAAAACCAATTCTAAAAAAATTAATTGGCCGGACGAATGATATTGCTCTTTTGCCAAGCGGAAAAAAATCTCCCGGTTTGACTTTTTATTATGTGACTAAGAGCATTATTGAAGATGACGGAAATGTAAAAGAATTTGTAATCAAGCAGACTAAAATAGATACATTTGAGATTGAATATGTGAGCGAAACCGAGTTGGATTTGGCACAAATAAAGAAAATTGAAGAAGCAATTGCTCTTTATTTAGAAAAAGGATTACTTTTTTTATTTAATCGAAAAGATACTTTAGAAAGGAGCAACCGCGGAAAATTAAAACAGTTTAATTGTCTGCTTTAATTGTCTTTATGTATAGAGGTTTTAGAACTAATTGGGTGAATAAAAATACAATCATACACGCTAAAGAAACAGCCAAATTAAACCTATGAAAAGTCCTGTAAACTGCAAAATTATGTTTTAACAAATCGAGTTTTGAGGCTGATATTGAGTTTTCTCTTATTCGATAATAAGCCAAACTTTCCGGAATCGCTTGAGCTGTTTTTATCTTTTTGAGAATTGTAAGCCATAACATCCAATCTTGGCGTTTCCTGATTGAAGAAATATTGATTTTACCAAAGTAATTCACTTCATAAATACCTGTTAAATTACCAACATAATTGCAAAAAAATAACTGTCTATAAGAAAGATTAATCGGTGCTTCTACTTTTTTATTCAATGTGTTTCCTGCTTCATCTATACATTCATAGAAGGAAAATGTAAAAGGTAAATTGTTTTTTAATAAAAAATCAATCTGTTTTTCAAGTTTCTGTGGTTTCCATAAATCATCGGTGTCTAAAAAAGCAATATAACTGCCTTTTGCTTTGCTTAAGGCATAATTTCTTGCAATTCCTGTTCCTGAATTTTTTTCGAGTTGAAAAAGTTGAATCCTTGAATCTAATTGGGCAAAATCGGTAATAATAGAAACTGTTTTGTCATTAGAACAATCATCAACAATAATCAATTCCCAATTATTATAGGTTTGATCTAGAATAGATTGTAGTGTTTGGGCAATATATTTTTCGGAATTGAAAGCGGGCGAAATTATGGATATCAAATGTTTTTCCATATTAATATGCCTTTTCGTCCCCTTTTAAAGTGTTAAAAATCGTATTAAATATGATTTTAATATCTAATAAAATAGACCAGTTTTCCATATAAAAGATGTCATATTTCACTCTATTGATAATATCCTCATCGGTCTCAACTTCGCCTCTAAAGCCTTTTGTTTGAGCAAGACCTGTAATTCCTGGTTTAATAAAATGACGCGCCATAAATTTATCTACTTTTAAGGCGTATAAATTAGCAACGCTCACCATGTGAGGTCTTGGTCCAACTACTGACATATCTCCTAACAAAACGTTGAAAAATTGCGGCAGTTCATCAATACTTGTACTCCGTATAAATTTACCAACTTTGGTTATTCGAATATCGTTTTTTGAGGATAAGTCTAAATCGGCTTTGTCATTTACTTTCATTGATCTGAATTTGTAACAATCAAATTCTTTATAATTTAATCCGTTTCTTTTTTGGATAAAAAACAATGGGCCTTTTGATTCCCATTTTATTACTAAAGCCATAATTGGTGTAAGCCATGATAATATTCCTATAATTACTATGGATGAAAAAACAATGTCGAAAGCCCGTTTGATGATTTTATTTAAAGTTTCGTCCTGCAAAATATTTCTTAGAGATATAACAGGAATATAATCATAATATTCAAATTTAACGCTTCTGGTAAAAATCTGCTTTTCGCTAGGAATGAATTTTAATGTTTTTAAATTATTATCTGCAAAATTAATTATATCATTTGTTTGACTATCCGTCAAGTCCTCCATTGCACAATATATTTCATCTATTTTTTTTTCTAAAGCAAAGTTTAGACATTCGGCAATTCTTTCTTTTTTATGATCTTTAAGGGTAAATACTTTTATTAATTTATATCCATAATCAGGATTTTCGGTAAAAAAATTCTTCAACGGATTAATGTTTGTGTTGTTTCCTAAAAGCACCACCGTTCTAGAATTTCCCCCGAATAAAACCCTAAACTTTCTTAAAAAATAATAAATAAAAAGCTTGACGGCTAAAATTAGAAATAAAGCTAAAACAACAAACAAAGTGACTGCCTTTTGATTTGAAGTTTCGGAATAAAAATATTCTAATGCCAAACAAAATAAGGTAAATAAAATTCCTTGTTTTAATGCTCTATTTATTATTGAAATAACTTTTGTATATCGATAGACTTCATAAAAACTAATATTTGCAGCAATAACAAACCAAGCAAAACTTATAAAAATAGAATAGTAAATTTCATTTGCATGAAATGACATAATATATATCGCCAAAACATTGATGATGGCTAAATCTATCAAATAGGTGAAGGGTTGTATATAACCTGAATATCTTCCTGTTTTTGTTTTCACTAGTTTATATACTTTGAAAAGTCTTTGTGTTCCTCTTTCAATAGCTCTTCGTTTGACAGGGATTTGAAATAGTCATATGTTAATTTCATCCCAACTTCTCGAGAAATTTTTGCTTCCCAGCCTAATAATTCCTTTGCTTTTGATGTGTCTGGTTGTCTTTGTAATGGATCATTAATAGGTAGAGGATGATACACCACTTTCTGGTTGGTTCCTGTAAGTTTAATGATTTCGTCAGCAAAATCCTTGATGGTAATTTCATCTGGATTTCCAATATTTACAGGTAAAACATAATCAGAATGCAATAATCTGTAAATACCCTCTACTTGATCATCTACATAACAAAAAGAACGGGTTTGCATTCCGTCACCAAAAATAGTTAAATCTTCACCTCGCAATGCTTGACCTATAAAAGCCGGAATAACTCTTCCGTCATTGAGCCTCATTCTTGGTCCGTAAGTATTAAATATTCTAACAATTCTAGTTTCAACACCGTGAAAAGTATGATATGCCATAGTAATGGATTCCTGAAAACGTTTGGCTTCATCATAAACACCTCTTGGTCCAATTGTATTTACGTTTCCATAATATTCTTCTGTTTGAGGATGAACCAAAGGGTCTCCGTAAACCTCCGAAGTAGATGCAATAAGGATTCTAGCTTTTTTTACCCTTGCCAACCCCAGAAGATTATGTGTTCCTAAAGACCCAACTTTCAAGGTTTGAATAGGAATTTTTAAATAATCTATCGGACTTGCAGGAGAAGCAAAATGAAGAATATAATCTAGAATTCCCGGAACATGGACAAATTTAGTAATATCATGATGGTAAAATTCAAAGTTTTCAAGCTTGAATAAATGCTCTATGTTTTTTAAATCTCCTGTAATGAGATTGTCCATCCCAATAACAAAATAACCTTCTTTGATAAAACGGTCGCAAAGATGAGAACCTAAAAAACCTGCAGCACCAGTAATTAAAATTCTTTTCATAATTATTTTATAAATACTCTGTATAAACACCTCTTTTATCTATATGTTTTAGGTGCAAACATTTTTATTTTATTTTAAAATATGGTCTCAAACCGTAACCCTATAATTTGGTTTTACACTAGTTTTTATTAAACCTACAAAAGTTAAAACACTTCCTGTTTGAAGTGGATTATCAGATACATAATAGGCATGTTAAAAGTTTAGAACTAGGATTATAAAACCACTGATGAATAAATGGCAAATTGTGATGTTCATTCTTTTATCATATTTTTTTATAACCAAAGATAAGCCTTTTATTTCTTGTTCAATAAATCAACAATTTTTCTATCATTGCTGAGCCTCGGTATTTTGTTTTGTCCTCCTAGTTTTCCAATTGATTTCATATAATCTTGAAACCCGTTTTTGACCACATTGGTTACAACCACTTTTCTCAACACATTTCCTTCAATCAAATCGTCGTAATACATGTTTTGTTTTCGCATGGCATTGTCTAAAGCATTAGAAAAAGTTTCAATGTCTTCTGGTTCGTTTTCAAATTCAATACACCATTCGTGATACGGCAAACCTTGATTTGGATTAATTTGTGGGGCTACGGTAAATTCGTTAATACTTATATTAGAACCAAATATAGCTTCTTGCAAAGCGCTCTCGACTTCTTTACCAATTACATGTTCGCCAAAGGCAGAAATATAATGTTTAATCCTTCCCGAAACAATAATTCGATACGGTTTCAGGCTTGTAAACTGAATGGTGTCGCCAATGTTGTAACTCCAAAGTCCAGCATTGGTGGAAATTATCAACACATAATTAATACCTAATTCGACTTCGCCAATGGTGTGTCTTTTTGGATTTTCGGTGTAAAATTCATCACTTTTAATAAATTCATAAAAAATTCCCGAATTCAACAATAGTAACATTCCTTTTTCTTTTTGGGAATCTTGGTACGCAAAAAATCCTTCCGAAGCGGGAAATAATTCAATGCTGTCTACTTTTCGTCCAATGAGATTTTCGAATTTAGAGCGATAAGGTTCATAATTTACACCGCCGTAAATAAATAAATTGAAGTTTTTGAAAATTTCTCCCACAGGCTTCCCTCCTTTTTGATGCAATTTTTCAAAATACATTTGTACCCACGACGGAATTCCAGAAATCACCGTCATGTTTTGGTCAAAAGTTTCTTCTACAATTGCATTTACCTTTGTTTCCCAATCCTCGATGCAGTTGGTTTCCCATGAGGGCATTCGGTTTTTTTGTAAATATTTAGGAACAAAATGCGCTACAATTCCAGAGAGTCTTCCTAGTTTTATTCGATTTTTTTCTTCCAAAACTGGACTTCCTTGGAGAAATATCATTTTTCCGTCTACAAAATCAGCTTGACCGGTTTCGTGAATATAATTCAAAATAGCATTTCGAGCGGCTTCAATATGAAAAGGCATTGATTCTTTGGTAATAGGAATATATTTTGCCCCCGAAGTTGTACCTGAAGTTTTCGCAAAATAAATGGGTTTACCTTTCCAAAGAATGTTCTCCTCGCCTTTCACTACTTTTTCAATGTAGAATTTCAACTCTTCATAATCGCGAATGGGAACGTGTTTGACGAAATCTTCTGTAGTTTTTATTTGGTCAAAATGATGATCAATACCAAACTTGGTGTTTTTCGCTTGACGGATTAAGTCTTCGAAAACTTTGCTTTGCGTTTCTATTGGATTATTCGCCCAAAGTTGCGTTTTTCGATAGATTTTTTTGGCAAAAATTTTAGCAAAAAAAGGTTTTAAAGACATTTACAAGTTGTGTTTTAGTGTTTTTTCGCCTTCTTTTTAGATTGGCTATTTTGATCATTTTTGTCTTCTTTTGCGACATCTTTTCTTAAATCTAATTCTTCTTTTGAAGCAGATAAATCAACTTTTGAAGGTGCTTCGTCAGTTTCTACAAGAATAGAATCTTTATTAAATTTTGCATAATCTAAATCCCCTGTTAACACTCTTTGAATCGATTTTATATACGCTTCATTTTTTTTTAAGGCAGTAGACAATGAATCGGATTTTAAGGCCAATTCGGTAGCATCTTTTTTTAATTTGGAAGAAGAATAACCCGGAATAAACTCACGCAAAGGAGTAAAAGCAATGATGTAAGTCGTAAAAATAATTATCAATATAGCACCAATAGTAACAGATATAAAAACATTCATTACGTTTAATTTGAAAGAAAAAATTTCTTCAAAAGTATCCTCGTTCAAAATAACCAATCGGTTTTTTGTGAATAGTTTAGCAATGAGTTTTTTTCTTTTAAGCCTATTTTCAGACATTGAATAAAGTTTATAGTACAAATATAATGATTAATGACTTGAAATTACGTTCACTTTTTATTGAAAGAAATGAGAATAAAACAAAAAATTACGAAAGTTTTAACGCTTTTAGAACTAAATAATTATCTTGAAATTAATTTAGATACCGTTTTTCTACATACCTTTGCTACCAGTTTTATTACAAATTTGCTTCGGCAATAAATTATTTTCAATTATGGGAAGATTAGGTGTCACGGAAATCCTGGTTATATTAGCAGTTGTTTTATTACTTTTTGGAGGTAAAAAAATTCCAGAATTAATGAAAGGTTTAGGTAGCGGAATCAAAGAATTCAAAAACGCAGCCAAAGAAGATCAAAAACCAGCTGATAAAAAAGAAGGTGAAACTAAAGAATAAATTTCTTTAATTTTCAACGGTAAAAAAATTCCAAACTCAAATTATTTTATCTTGGGTTTGGAATTTTTGTTTAAATAACCATCGTTAACTGAATTCTCTTTCTATCTTCATCAACCTCAGTGACTTTTACCTGAACGTGTTGGTGAAGTCTGACTACCTCATTTACATCACTTACAAAACCAGCTTTGAGTTGCGAAATGTGAACTAAGCCACTTTCCTTGATTCCAAGATCGACAAAGCATCCAAAATTGGTAATGTTATTGACAATTCCTGGCAAAACCATTCCGGTTCTTAAATCTTTAATTGTTTTTACATTGGGATCAAATTCGAAAACTTTGGCTGATTTTCGTGGATCTAAACCAGGTTTTTCTAGTTCCTTGATAATATCTTTTATTCCTAAAATTCCTATTTCAGGTGTAATATAATTTTCAGGTTTTATGAGTGTAATTTTCTCTTTATTTCCAATTAAATCAATAAGTGAAAATTTCAAATCTTTTGCCATTTTCTCTACAATTTCATAGGCTTCGGGATGTACAGCTGAATTGTCTAATGGATTTTTTCCGTTCGAAATTCGGATAAATGCAGCTCCTTGTTGAAAAGCTTTATCTCCTAAACGCGGTACTTTTTTCAACTGTTTTCTATCTTCAAAAGGTCCATATTCCGAGCGATATTGTACGATGTTTTCGGCAAGCTTCTCTCCTATTCCGCTCACATAACTTAGCAAATGCTTGCTCGCCGTATTGATGTTAATCCCAACAGAATTAACGCAACGAATCACCGTAGTATCTAATTCTTCTTTTAATTTAACTTGGTCAACATCATGCTGGTATTGGCCTACGCCAATGGATTTTGGGTCAATTTTTACCAGTTCGGCCAACGGATCTGAAAGTCTTCTTCCGATAGAAACCGAACCACGAACCGTAACATCAAAATTAGGAAATTCATCTCTTGCAATTTTCGAAGCCGAATACACCGAAGCTCCGGCTTCTGAAACTATGAAAACTTGGACCGGTTTGTCGAAAGCAATTTTTTTTATGAAGAATTCTGTTTCCCTCGAAGCTGTTCCGTTACCAATAGAAATTGCGTCAATTTGATAGGCATTCACCATCGACCTAATTTTTTTCATTGCCATTGCTGTTTCGTTTTGTGGTGCATGAGGATAAATATTTTCATTATATAATAAATCTCCTTTTTCGTCTAGACAAACCACCTTGCAACCGGAACGAAATCCAGGATCAATCGCTAGAATTCTTTTTTCGCCCAAAGGCGGTGCCAACAATAATTGTCCTAAATTCTTAGCAAATACCTGAATAGAATTGGCATCAGCCTTAGCTTTGGCTTCTTGCAGCGATTCATTTGAAATTGTCGGATTTAGCAATCTTTTATAACTGTCTTCTATTGCTAATTGAATGTGGGGTGTTGTGGCATTTTGACTTTTTAAAACTAATTCATCAATAATATCATACGCTTCATCAATATCAACTTCGACTTTAAACTTAATAAATCCTTCGTTTTCAGCGCGAATCATCGCTAATAATCGGTGAGATGGTGCTTTTGTTAAAGGTTCAGACCAATCGAAATATTGGTTAAATTTTTGTGCTTCTTGATCTTCTTTTTTATTTTTTACAACTTTGGTTGTGATGATTGCTTTACGTTCATAAAGTCTTCGAAGCTGTTTGCGAACATAAATATTCTCGTTGATCCATTCAGCAATAATATCGCGGGCACCTTGCAAAGCTTCGTCTTCGTTTAGAACTTTATCATTTAAATATTTTGTTGATATAAAATCGATATCATCATTATTTTGGGCCATAATGATTTTTGCTAAGGGTTCTAAGCCGTTTTCACGAGCTACATCGGCACGGGTTTTTTTCTTCTTTTTAAAGGGTAAATAAAAATCCTCTAATTCCTGTAAGTCGAAACTATGCTTGATTTTTTTTTCTAAATCTGGAGTTAATGAATTTTGTTCTTCTATTGATTTTAAAATGGTTTCTTTTCTTTTTACAATAACTTCATACTCTTTTTGAAATTTGGCAATTTGCTCGATTAAAACTTCGTCAAGATTTCCTGTTTTGTCTTTTCGATAGCGAGAAATAAAAGGAATTGTGCAGTCTTCTTGCAATAATTGAACCGTATTTTGAATGTTTATAGGTGCTGTGGCAACATTATTAGAAATGAATTGTATGTTGGTCATTTTAAAATTTTAAAATTTTGGAATACGTAATAGATTTTGGAAATTTAATGTTTCTAAATTATAAAATCCAAATAATTACTCTTATTTATTACTTGAAAATTAGCTTTGAGATAGATTTTTGGAAAGTTTTAGAATTTCTACACACTTCATTAATTAATTTATTATAAAGCTAAAAAGCGAAATAAACGGACTATTAATTCCGCTT
>CANCPC010000007.1 GCA_947379965.1 Flavobacteriaceae bacterium
TATCTCCTAATTAATTTGATAAATTTTTATAATAAATTGCTATTTCATTCAAATCTTGTTCTGCCCAAAAAAGCATTTCAACAGCATATTTATCCATTGAAATTCCATTTTTTATCTAAATCTTTCTTTACATCCTCCCAACTTCTATAATCCTCAGGTTTTGCGTTTTTCATACGTTCCAAAACCATTTCTTGTTGCCATAACGGAACTTCATTTTCCGTTTTTTCATTTATAGAAACCTCAGGAATATGCTTGAAAAAACGAATAAAAGTCTCGTAAAAATCGTCTGGAATTGTAACAGTTAATTGTCTCATAACGTTTGCTATTTATACAAAAGTACTAATAAATTTAATTCAAAGTCTATTATCCTAAAGTCTATTATCTCTCATCTAAATTTTTATCTTTGCATTTCAATTTAGAAAATTATGTCAACCGAAGAGAAATCACTTCATTTTATAGAACAAATCATAGAAGACAGCTTAACAAGCGGTTTTCCTCAAGATAAATTACGTTTTCGTTTTCCGCCAGAGCCAAATGGTTATTTACACATTGGCCATGCCAAATCTATTTGTTTGAACTTTGGTTTGGGATTACGTTACAATGCACCAGTAAATTTGCGTTTTGACGATACAAATCCTGCCAAAGAAGAGCAAGAATATGTAGATGCCATCAAAGAAGATTTGCAATGGTTAGGTTTTGAATGGGCCGAAGAACGGTACGCTTCTGATTATTTTCAGCAGCTTTATGATTGGGCGGTTTTGATGATTAAAAACGGGAAAGCCTATATAGACAGTCAATCTTCGGAAGATATGGCGGCTCAAAAAGGAACCCCAACGCAACCAGGTGTTGACGGACCCTATAGAAATCGTTCAGTTGAAGAAAATTTGACTTTGTTTGAAGCAATGAAAAATGGTGATTTTCCAGAAGGAAGCCATGTTTTACGTGCCAAAATTGATATGACTTCTACCAATATGTTGATGCGTGATCCGTTGATGTACCGTATTTTACACCGTCATCATCATAGAACAGGTGACAATTGGAAAATCTATCCAATGTATGATTTCGCTCACGGCGAAAGTGATTATATTGAGCAAATTTCGCATTCTATTTGTACTTTAGAATTTGTGATGCACAAAGAATTATACAATTGGTTTTTAGACCAAATTTATGATGATAAGAAAGTAAAACCAAGCCAATTTGAATTTGCACGTTTGAACTTGAATTACACTGTAATGAGCAAGCGAAAACTATTGCAATTGGTTCAAGAAAATATAGTTAACGGTTGGGACGACCCAAGGATGCCAACCATTTCGGGGTTGAGAAGAAGAGGTTATACGGCTAATTCTATTCGTAAATTTTGTGAAATTATTGGTGTTGCCAAACGTGAAAACGTAATAGATGTTTCGCTTTTGGAGTTTTGTTTACGCGAAGATTTAAACAAAACTGCACCAAGAGTTATGGCAGTTTTAGATCCAATAAAAGTCGTAATTTCTAATTATCCGCAAGAAAAAGAAGAGTGGCTTGACGCCGAAAATAATCAAGAAGATGAAAGCGCTGGTTATAGAAAAGTGCCATTTTCTAAAGAATTATATATTGAAAGAGAAGACTTTTTAGAAGAAGCTCCAGCGAAGTTTTTCCGTTTATCTATTGGAAAAGAAGTTCGCTTGAAAAATGCTTATATCATTAAAGGTGAAAGTGTTGTAAAAGACTCATCAGGAAATATTACCGAAATTCATGTTTCTTATGACGAAGATTCACGAAGCGGAAGTGGGAGTGAAGCCAGTCAAAGAAAAGTGGCAGGAACCCTGCATTGGGTTTCTATAGAGCACGCTTTAGAAGCCGAAGTTCGCCTGTATGATCGCTTATTTATTGATGAAGCACCGGATAGTCACAAAGAGAAAAACTTCCTTGATTTTATGAATGCTAATTCTTTACAAATTGTAAAAGGATTTGTTGAACCTAGTTTATCAACCGTTAAATCGGGTGAAAAATTACAGTTTCAACGTTTGGGTTATTTCAATGTCGATAAGGATTCAACAGCTTCTAAACTTGTTTTTAACAAAACGGTTGGACTTAAAGATGCTTGGGAAGAAAAAGGTAAAAAAGAAGAAAATTTATTGATGAATACTCAAAAAGAAATCAATAAATATGTGAAGGAAAAAGACGAAAATGCAGCCAAAATTATTCTAAAACCTATTATCGAAAACATAAAAAGCATCGATAATTATAGTTTGGTTGTTCAGACGATTATCAAAAATATTAAAAACGACAATAATTCATTATTGTTCTCGAATTTGATTTTGAATTATTCAGATAAGGTTCAATCAAAAGATATTGAAGAAGACTCTTTAATAAAATTATACGTAATGTCATTAAAAAGCCAATTGGCTTCCGTTCGGTTTTTTGCTATTGAAAATTTAAAAATGGATTTGACTAATTTAAACAATTTCAAAACTCAACTTTCCGATTTAGAAAATATTGAAAAAAACAAAAAAGTTTTGGAGTCATTAAAAAGTGTAGCACTTTAAAATTTTGTCCATAAATACTATTTATTTAAAAGCGCTTTTATATGGCGCTTTTTTAGTATTGTAAAAATTGATACAATATTTTATTTTAATAATTAATCGTTATAAAAAACAACCTCTATAAATTGATTTTAAGACGTTTTTTTGGCATTTTCAAACCTAAAGTTGTTTTGTTTTTTTTAATTTAATCAAAAGGTTCTAATCGAGTATCTTTTTAATCTGTACTTACTTTAACGGCTAATTAACATTAACGTATTGATAAAAGATGTAACTTTAATTCATTATTAATTTAAATACTAAAATAATGTCAAATAACTCAGGAAATACATTTTTAGCTGTTTTGTCAGGAGTTTTAATTGGAGTTGGAATAGGAATCTTGTTTGCTCCGGATAAGGGCTCCAAAACAAGAGAAAAATTTAAGGATGGTTTTGATGATGCTAAAAATGATTTGAAGCATAAACTTTCAAATGCCAAAAATGATTTAGAAGACACCTATGAAGATTTGGTATCAAACATGAATAAAAAAGCTGAGGATATTATTTCAATTTTGGAAGAAAAATTAGCAGAATTGAAAAACCAAAATGCTACACTCAAAAATAAAACTTCTTCAACATCAAAAACAAATTCTTAACAACATACATTTATGGCATTTGAAGAACTTAAAGAACATACCGAAAACATTCAGGATGAAGCAAAGGCTTTTGTTGAAAGTACTATTGCTTATTATAAATTAAAAGGTTTCAAACTGCTAATGAAATCTACTACGTTGATCGTAAAATTCACTTTGATTTTTATATTTTTTTTAATGGTTATATTGTTTTGTTCTATTGCCGCAGCTTTTGCTATTAGTCAATATTTAGATAATTATGCTTTGGGATTTCTTATTGTTGGGGGAATTTATTTAGGTATAATTATACTTATATTTTTAGCTAAAGAAAAAATTGTCGAAGGGCCAATTTTGAAGAAATTTTCAGAAATCTTTTTTAACGACTAATTTATGGAAACTAAAAAATACTCATCCTATGATCAAATAGAATTGGAATTAAAAATTTTGAAACTGGAAAAAGATCTTTGTTTGCAAAAGTTAATTTGGAATGTTCACAAAGTAAAAGAAGAGTTATCGCCACAAAACATAGTTGACGAAGTAGTTGGCTCTTATAAATCTATTCTATCTAATTCATTTGAAACGATTCTAGGCAAGGTAATTCCTATTCTTGTCCATTGGTTATCAAAAAAGAAAAGAGGCAATTAAGCCTCTTTTTCATTATATTAATTGCTCATAAATAATATTTCTTTACGTTTGTATTTTTTAAATACATTTTTTTATGAAAAAGATTTATTTCACATCTGTGTTTATTTTGTTTTTTACTGGTGTTTTTTCTCAATATGGTTACCGAGATTCAAATAGAATTGGAATTACCTTGGGTCAAAATCAATTTCTATTAAACACAAAAAATTTTAAATCTAAATCTGCTACTGGATGGAATGCGGGACTTTCTATGCGAGGAAATTATTATAACGATTGGGACATGGTTTACGGTATTCAGTTTAGTGAAAATAATTTTTTAGTTGCCACAAATAGCGGTTTTTTGTCGAATGTAGATGTAAATTGTAAATTATCTTCAGCCCAACTTTCTATATTATTTAGCTATAAATTTATAGAAAATCATCTTTCAGTTGAGTTTGGACCAATAGTTCAAGTCAATGGCAAACTTGTAACTAATTATTCGTATGAAAATAAGATCATTTCGGGTACATCATTGTTAGTTAAGGATATCGAAGACATTTCAAAATTTAATTTTTATCCAACAGTTGGTATCACATTAGGAGTAACACATTTTCGTTTAAATGCTTCCTATCAATATGGTATTAATAATATGCTTGGAAATTTAAATTCAAAAAATTTAGGTCAAAATTTCAAAGGAAATCCCGGAATTTTAAACTGTAATTTGATTATATATTTATAAAAAAGTTTCTAAACTTCTAAAAGTATAAAAATTTTAAATAATTAGAGGCTAACTATTGCTTTCTCAATTCTTTTTATGGTTTCTACTTTACCAATTAGTTCCACGATGTCAAATAAGTGTGGCCCTTTCATGGCACCAACAATACTTAATCGAAAAGGTTGCATTATTTTTCCCATTCCGATTTCGTTTTTTATCATCCAATCTTTAACAATAATTTCAATATTTTCAGCACTAAAATCAGTTATTTCAATTAAAACAGGAATTAATTCTTGCATTAATTCAGGAGTTTCTTCTTTCCAATTTTTAGCAGCTTTTTCGTCATACGATTTTGGTGCTACAAAAAAGTAATCACATAAATCCCAAAACTCATTTACAAAATTTGCGCGTTCTTTTATTAAAGAAACTATTTTTTCCAATTTCATTATATTATAGAAATCGATTCCTTTTTCTGTAATAATAGGAGAGAAGCTTTTCGCTAAATCAGCATCCCTCTTTTGTATTAAATATTGGTGGTTGAACCATTTGTTTTTTTCTGGATCGAATTTAGCTCCGGCTTTATGAACTCTGTTCAAATCAAATGAGTTTGCTAATTCTTCTAATGAGAACAGTTCTTTTTCGGTTCCATCATTCCATCCTAATAATGCTAAAAAGTTTATTACTGTTTCTGCAAAGAATCCTTTTTCTCTATAACCGGATGAGATTTCTCCTGTTTTTGGATCTGTCCAATTTAATGGAAAAACAGGAAAACCTAATTTATCTCCATCACGTTTTGATAATTTTCCGTTTCCAATAGGTTTCAATATTAAAGGTAAATGGGCAAATTCAGGTGCTTCCCAATCAAAAGCTCGGTACAACAATACATGTAATGGCATCGATGGCAACCATTCTTCGCCACGAATTACATGGGTAGTTTCCATTAAATGGTCATCTACAATATTCGCCAAATGATAGGTTGGCATTCCATCGCTTTTGAATAAAACTTTATCATCTAATAGATTTGTTTCAAACTTAACTTCTCCACGAATCATGTCTTTAATAAGTAAAGTTTCATTAATTGGAGTTTTAAATCGAATTACATAATCTTCACCATCTTCAATTCTTTTGGTTGTTTCTTCTTTAGAAAGAACCAAAGAAGTATCAAGTTTTTCACGATTATGCCAGTTATAAATAAATGTTTTTCCCTGCTCTTCCTCTTGTTTTCTATGCGAATCTAATTCTTCACTAGTGTCAAAAGCATAATAGGCATTTCCTGAATTAATCAATAAATCAGCATATTCTTTATATAAATGCTTTCTTTCAGATTGTTTATAAGGTCCAAATTTTTCATTCTTACCAATGGTTTCATCCGGGGCAATTCCTAACCATTCTAAAGATTCCATAATGTATTCTTCTGCACCTGGAACAAAACGATTTTGATCGGTATCTTCAATTCTAAGAAAGAAAACACCGTTATTTTTTTTGGCAAACAAATAATTAAACAGGGCAGTACGAACTCCTCCAATATGTAAAGGTCCCGTAGGACTTGGTGCAAAACGCACTCGAACTTGCTTTGACATTTTTTAATTTTTGATGCAAATATACAATTTTAGGTTTTAGCTAAAAGCCAAATACTAATAGCAAAAGGGATTATAATTTATTTTAAAATCTTAATAGTTTTTTACCAATTGCTAATGGTTAAATTTTATTACTTTTATCGGTTGTAAAAACACGTATTCATATTGGAATCTTCAAAAGTTATTTATCAAAAGCTGGAACTTTTTATCAAGAAGTTTTATATCAACGAACTGATTCGAGGAATAATATTCTTCGTCGGTTTTGGGTTATTATATTTTTTGTTCACGCTTTTTATAGAATACTTTCTTTGGCTTAAACCCTTAGGAAGAACGTTTTTGTTTTGGATTTTTGTAAGTGTTGAAATTTTCCTTTTTTTAAGATTTATTTTATTTCCAGTTTTCCAATTATTTAAATTTAAGAAGGGTATTGATTATAAAGAGGCATCTTCTATTATTGGAAATCATTTTTCTGATGTAAATGATAAATTGACTAATTTTCTTCAATTAACTAATGATAAGAATCATTCGGAATTGTTATTGGCATCTATCGAACAAAAAGCCAATTCTTTACAACCAATTCCTTTTACTAACGCTATTAATTTTAATTCAAATAGCAAATATTTACCATTAGCGTTAATTCCTATTTTGTTTTTTGCTCTTTTTTATATTTCAGGAAACAGTAAAATAATCTCTCAAAGTTTGAATAGAATAGTTCATTTTCAGCAACAATTTTTACCTCCAGCACCTTTTCAATTTATGGTGTTAAATCCCAATTTAACAACGGAGCAAAATCAGGATTTTGTTTTTAGAATTAAAACCGAAGGAAAAGTTATTCCAGAGAAAGTTTTGATTTTCATAGGTAATGAAAGTTATTTTATGGAATCAATTAAACCAGGAGAATTTCAATTTAAATTCGAAAAACCTTTATCTACTATCTTGTTTCACTTAGAGGCTAATGCTATTTCCTCACAAGATTATCAATTGAACGTTCTGGCCGTCCCTTCTATAGCTAATTTTGAAATGACTCTTAATTTTCCAAATTATTTAAATAGAAAACCGGAGATTATCAAAGGAAATGGGAATGCAATTATTCCCGAAGGAACTCATATTACCTGGAAAATTACTGCTTTGGCCACACAAAGTATTGGTTGGAAAGATTTGGGTTTTATTTCTTCTTTTTCTAAAACGAATAATGTGTTTTCTTTTTCAAAACAAATTGTACAAAACACAGAATATCAAATTATTACTTCTAATTTTAAGATAAAAAACTATGAAAAGTTGGGTTATCAACTTTCAATTATCAAAGATCAATTTCCATCAATCGTTGTTAATAATGCTCCTGATAGTTTAAAGATTGATAACACCTATGTTTTAGGTCGTATTTCTGACGATTACGGATTGTCTAAGCTTCAAGTTGTATATTATCCAAAAAACAAGCTAGAAGCTGCAAAACGTGGAACAATTGCTATAAAGTCAACTCTTAATGACCAATTCGTTTTTTCTTTTCCTAGTTTGCTTCCCGTTGTACAAGGAGTATCATATGAATATTATTTTGAGGTTTTTGACAATGATGCTATTCATAATTTTAAATCTTCAAAATCCTCTGTTTTCTCAAATCATATTTCAACTGATTCAGAAAAACAAGATTATGATTTTCAACAACAAAATAACAATATTAATAGTCTTGTAAAGTCATTAAAAAATCAAGATAAGCAAATTTCTGATTTAGAGAAAATTCAAAAATCTGCAAAAGAGAAAGACAATTTTGAATTTAAAGATCAACAAAAAATCAATGATTTTATTAAACGTCAAGATCTACAAGATAAAATAATGAAGGAATTTACAGAAAAAATGAAAGATAATCTTGATAAAATCAAAACTGACAAAAACGATCATTTCAAAGAAGATCTTGAAAAACGAATTGACAATGTTGATAAGGATTTGGAAAAAAATAATAAATTATTAGAGGAACTTAAAGACTTAAATGATCGAATTAAGCAAGAAGAATTGACTGAAAAAATGGATAAGTTTAAGCAAAACGCTAAAAATCAAACAAAGAGTTTGGAACAACTTGTTGAGCTAACGAAGAAGTATTATGTTCAAAAAAAGGCGGAACAAATAAGAACCAAACTGAATAAACTTTCGGACAAACAAAATGATTTATCTAAAAAAGATAAAGAAAACAATACAGAGCATCAAGATGAAATTAATAAAGAATTCGATAAAATTCAAGACGAGTTAAAAGCTTTGTCTAAAGACAATAAAGAACTTAAAAAACCATTAGATATTCCCAATGATGCTCTTCAACAAAAAAGTATTGATGAAGATTTAAAAAATTCTTCTCAAGAACTTCAAAAAGAGAATAAGACTAAGGCTCAATCCAAACAAAAAAGTGCAGCTAAAAAGATGAAACAAATGGCTCAAAACATGGAGCAAATTATGGATCAAGGTGAAAAGGAACAATTGTCAGAAGATATTGCTATGTTACGTCAGGTTCTAGACAATCTTCTTACATTTTCATTTTCGCAAGAAGAAATAATGGCTAAGTTTAAGATTTCTTCTATTGCATCGCCTGCGTTTAATAAAAATCTTAAAACACAACAGGATTTGAAATTACAGTTTAAACATATTGACGACAGTTTGTTTGCTATGTCTTTGCGTAATCCCAAAATTGGGGACAATATTACTAAAGAAATAGGATGGGCTCAATATAATTTAGACAAATCTCTTGATAATCTAGCAGATGCTCAACTTCAAAAAGGGGTTTCCCATCAGCAATACATTGTCTCCTCTTCAAATACTTTGGCTAATTTATTGGCTGAAGTTTTAAATAATTTGCAAATGTCAATGTCTAGTATGGGTCCTGGTAAGCCTAAACCAGGCCAAGGAGAAGGCATGCAATTATCCGACATTATTAAAAAGCAACAAGGACTAGGAGACAAGGTTAAAGAAGGAATGGAAAAAGGAAAAAAAGATGGAGATGGGAAAGACGGCGATAGTGGTAAGAATGGTAAAAAAAGTGCTAGTGATGGAAAATCAGGTCAAGAAGGACCGGAGGGAGAAGGTAATGCTAAAGCTATTTTGCAAATTTATAAGGAACAAAAACAATTGCGCGATGCACTTCAAAATGAATTAGAGAAGCAAGGTTTTGGTGGTAATGGCAAGAATGTTTTAGAGCAAATGAATCAAATCGAAAAGCAGCTTTTGAATAAAGGTTTTAAAAACGAAACCTTACAAAAAATTATTAATGTCAAACAAGAATTGTTAAAATTAAATACCGCTTTACAGCAGCAAGGACAAGACAATAAGCGTCAATCTGAAACAAATAAAAAGGATTTTTCTAATCCTACAAATACACTACCTAAAGGTCTTTTGGATTATTTAAATAGCGTTGAGATATTAAATAGACAATCCCTACCTTTGCATTCAAATTTCAATCAAAAAGTACAAGTATATTTTAATAAAAAATGATCTATTTTAACTACGAAACCGAGTTTAATCTCGATAATGAAGAGGCTATTTCTAAATGGATTTCAAATGTAATTACATCTGAAAGCAAAAAAGAAGGTGAGATTAATTATATCTTCTGTGATGATGATTATTTATACAAAATCAATTATGAACATTTAGGACATGACACTTTAACGGACATTATCAGTTTTGATTATAGTATAGGGAACGAAATACATGGAGATATTTTTATTTCCATTGAAAGAGTTATAGACAACGCTTCTGATTTCAAAGTTTCTTTTAACGAAGAATTGAAACGAGTTTTGGTTCACGGAATATTGCATTACTGTGGTTACAAAGATAAATCAGAAAAAGACGAAGTTATAATGAGAGGTAAAGAAGATGAAAAATTATCTTTGTTTCACGTGGAACAGTAGTTCTAACTTTGTGATATTTTAATTAATGTTTCACGTGGAACAAACTTTAAAAACATTAATTTAGAAACTAATTCTAAATCAACAAATAAATAAAACCGGATGTTTCTAGAAGAATATGATGTAATTGTTGTTGGGGCAGGTCATGCTGGCTGCGAAGCCGCCGCTGCTGCCGCTAATCTTGGCTCCGCAACTTTATTGGTTACCATGAGTTTGCAAAATATTGCTCAAATGTCTTGTAACCCTGCTATGGGTGGAATTGCAAAAGGACAAATAGTTCGTGAGATTGATGCGCTTGGCGGTTATTCAGGAATCGTTTCGGATAATACTGCAATTCAATTTAAGATGTTGAACAAATCGAAAGGCCCTGCAATGTGGTCGCCAAGAGTTCAAAGTGATCGAATGCGTTTTTCCGAAGAATGGCGTTTGATGCTTGAAGGAACACCTAATCTAGACTTTTATCAAGAAATGGTAAAAGGATTGATTATCGAAAACGGTAAAATTAAGGGAATTCGAACTTCACTTGGAATTGAAATTAAATCGAAGTCGGTTGTTTTGACAAATGGAACTTTCTTGAATGGATTGATTCATATTGGTGAAAAACAATTTGGTGGAGGTAGAGCTGGAGAAAGTGCTGCTTATGGGATTACCGAAGATTTAGTTCAAGCAGGTTTTCAATCTGGAAGAATGAAGACTGGAACACCTCCAAGAGTTGATGGACGTTCTTTGGATTATTCTAAAATGAATGAAGAAAAAGGAGATATCAAACCCGATAAATTCTCTTATTCCGATGAAACTAAACCTTTGATTCATCAAAGATCTTGTCATATGACTTATACTTCTCTGGAAGTTCATGATATTTTAAGAGAAGGTTTTGATCGTTCTCCAATGTTTAATGGAAGAATTAAAAGTCTTGGTCCAAGATATTGTCCCTCAATTGAAGATAAAATTAATCGTTTTGCTGATAAAGAAAGACATCAATTATTCGTGGAACCAGAAGGCTGGAAAACATGTGAAGTGTATGTAAATGGTTTTTCTACTTCGCTTCCTGAAGACATACAATTTAAAGCGTTAAGTTCTGTTGTAGGTTTCGAAAAAGTTAAATTTTTTCGTCCAGGTTATGCTATCGAATATGATTATTTTCCGCCAACGCAATTAAAACATACTTTAGAAACTAAATTAGTTGAAGGTTTGTATTTCGCTGGACAAATAAATGGAACCACTGGATATGAAGAAGCGGCGTCTCAAGGATTAATGGCTGGAATTAACGCAGCATTAAAAGTTCAAGAACAAGCACCATTTGTTTTAAAAAGAGACGAAGCATATATAGGCGTTTTAATCGATGACTTAATTACAAAAGGAACCGAAGAGCCCTATAGAATGTTTACTTCTCGTGCAGAATACAGAACTTTATTGCGTCAAGATAATGCTGATTTCAGATTGACACCCATGTCATATGAAATTGGGTTAGCTTCTGAAAAACGACTTCGTAGAATGGAACACAAATTGAATGAATCTGAAAAGATGGTTGCCTTTTTTAAAGAGACTAGTGTTACAATAGGGGAAGCAAATCCTATTTTAGAATCAAAAGGTACTGCTTTGATAACTCAAGGAGACAAAATGTTTAAAGTTTTTTCTCGGCCACAGATAGAATTGGAGGATATAGTAAAATTTGAAAAAGTAGCTGCATATGTTTCAGAAAATAGTTTAGATCAAGAAATTTTAGAACAAGCTGAAATACAAGTAAAGTATTCAGGATATATCGAAAAGGAAAGAAATAATGCTAATAAGTTAACACGATTAGAAGACGCAAAAATTCCAGAGAATTTCGATTACAATAAAATTAAATCAATGTCGATTGAAGCCAGACAAAAATTAAGCAAAATTCGACCTGTTACTATTTCTCAAGCTTCAAGAATTAGCGGTGTTTCGCCAAGTGATGTTTCAGTATTGTTAATTTACATGGGACGTTAGAATTTCATAATTCAATTATTTGTTTAATGTTTTTTGATTTAAATCTGAAATCAAAAATCGTTAATCGACAATCTAAAACAATTGTGTTCCACGTGAAACTACTTTGCCAAGCCCTAGTGTTATTGGTGATTTTAAAAAAAGAATAAAATAAATGGACATTTCAAATAAAAAACATTTTCTTACTGTAAAAGATTATTCGGTTTCTAAAGAAACTTTCGATTTGTATCAAGATGATGCTTTGGATATGTTAATAACGTTTCCTCAACCAAGTCTAGCAAACTTAGGGAAGTATTACGAAAGCGAAGATTACATTTCTCACACAGATAACAAACGATCTTTGTTTGAAAAATTATATCATTTTATAAAAAGCATTGCTTTAAAAAATAAGCTTAATTTAATAAACTCTTTTCAACCCAATAAAGGTAAAATTCTTGATATTGGAGCTGGAACTGGAGAATTTTTGTTGGTTGCAAAAAATGATGGTTGGCAAACGATAGGAATAGAGCCAAGCGAAAGAGCAAAATCTATTGCTTTAAACAAAGGAGTCTCAATTGTAGAGTTAACAACAGAATTAGAAGATCAATATTTTGACGTGATTTCGATGTGGCACGTTTTAGAACATGTTCCAGATTTAAACAAGCAAATTAAAGAATTGAAACGTTTGCTGAAACCGACTGGAACATTAATTATTGCGGTACCAAATTTTAAATCATTTGATGCAAAACATTACGGAAAATTTTGGGCTGCTTACGATGTACCCATTCACTTTTGGCATTTTTCTAAAACTGCAATTAAATTACTTTTCGAAAAAGAACAAATGAAATTAGAAAAAGTACTTCCAATGAAATTTGATTCTTTTTATGTAAGCTTATTATCAGAAAAATATAAATCAGGAAAAATGAATTTTGTGAAAGCATTTTTCATCGGATTGACATCGAATTTGCTTGCAAAGAAGAATTTGGAATATTCTTCACATATTTATATTCTAAAAAACAAGTAAAACCCATTTTAAACGCATTTAAGCGTATTTTTTACCTCTCTTAATAATATTGTTCTTAATTTCGCCCAACGTCGTTTATTTAAACGCTATTAAATCCGTTTTCAATAGTTTGAACTTATAAACAAAAAAATTACCATAAGAAAACCTTATTAAGTAAATAGTTTTCAATTATTAAACTTTTTGAAAATGCTATTTATTTTTTTATATTTTTGTGACTAATACTTATAAATTAGAAAAATTTAAAAATGAAAAAAGCATTCTTAATTATCGCACTTTCGGTTTCAATTGTTTCATGTAATAAAACAGCAGAGGTAAAGGAGGTAAAAACAGCATATGTAGACACTTCTCTTTTGATGAAAGAATATACAGAAGCAAAAGATCTTGAAGCTAAATACAAAGCTAAATCAGAAGAAAAAGGAAGACAACTAGAAGCTGAAATTAATCGTTTCAAACAAGATGCTGCTAATTTTCAAAGTCAAGCACAAGCAAACGGACAAGCTTGGGCGCAACAAAAAGGTGCCGAATTGCAAAGAAGAGAGCAACAATTAGGTCAAGCTCAACAAGCACTTTCTCAACAATTACAACAAGAAAGTAGTGTAGAAATGGACTCATTGGTAAGTGGAGTTAAAAAGTTTATTAAATCGTACGGTAAAGAAAAAGGATATACTTATATTTATGGTACAGGTGATGCTGCAAGTATTTTGTATGCTGAAGATAAATACAACATTACAAAAGATATCGTAAAATTATTAAACGATAAATATAAAGCTCCAGCCAAAAAAGAAGAAGTAAAAAAATAATTTGTTAGAATTTTAGTTTAAAAATGTCACGCAATCGCGTGACATTTTTTATTATTTCAATTTAAAAAACTCTATTTTTAGATTTTAATTTATACGCCAAATGCAAACAATATCAGAAGCCGCCGTTTACACCTTACAATTCATTAATCAAACACAACGTTCTATTTTTCTAACCGGAAAAGCAGGAACAGGAAAAACGACACTTCTTAGAGAAATTATTCAAACTACATATAAGAATACTGTTGTGGTTGCGCCAACAGGTATTGCTGCACTAAATGCTGGCGGAGTTACTATTCATTCTATGTTTCAGTTGCCTTTTGGAGGTTTTATTCCAGATAATTCATCGCCTTTTTTTTCGGAAAACACAAAATTTGAAACCAAAGCCACTTTACGCAGGCATTTCAAAATGAGTGGTTTAAAGAAATCAGTTATTCGAAATATGGAATTACTAATTATTGACGAAGTAAGTATGCTTCGGGCTGATTTATTGGATGCAATGGATTTTATGATGCAATCCGTTCGAAAAAAAAATACTGCATTTGGTGGTGTTCAAGTATTGTTTATTGGTGATTTATTACAATTACCCCCCGTGATTCGGGACGATGAATGGAGAACTTTGCGTAAATATTATAAGGGAAAATTCTTTTTTCATTCTCACGTAATTCAGCAAAATCCACCTTTATACATTGAATTATCCAAGATTTTTCGTCAAACGGATGAAGCCTTTATTTCAATTTTGAATAATCTTCGAAACAATCAAATTTCGGAAGACGACATTCAAGCATTGAATCAATATGTTAAGCCTAATTTTGATTTGAAAGACAATAAAGGCTTTATCACTTTAACAACACATAATGCCAAAGCTGATGCAATGAATGCACAAGCATTAGAAGATTTAGAAGGTACTTTAGTAACTTATAAGCCCGATATAGTTGATGATTTCCCAGACAAAATATATCCTGTCGAGGAGAATTTAAAACTAAAAGTAGGCGCACAAGTAATGTTTGTTAAAAATGATTTATCGTTTGATAAGAATTATTTCAACGGGAAAATGGGAATTATCAAATCGCTTTCGGCTAAGGAAATCCTTGTTCATTTTCCAGATGAAAATAAAACGATAGAAGTTGAAAAATACGAATGGCAAAATATTCGCTACAAGGTGGATGAAAATACCAAAGAAATAGAAGAGGAAGTTTTAGGAACTTTTGTTCATTATCCTATAAAATTGGCATGGGCCATTACCGTTCATAAAAGTCAAGGACTTACTTTTGAAAAAGCCGCACTCGATGTTTCGCAAGTTTTTCTGCCAGGACAAGCATATGTAGCATTGTCGAGGTTACGATCTTTAAATGGCCTAATTTTACTTTCTCCGCTTCGAATGAATGGTATTTCGAATGCTCAAGATGTAATGGATTATTCACTAAATAAAGCAACCGAATCCTTCTTGGCAAGTACCTTACATTTTGAAACTAAAAATTTTATCCATAATTATCTCATTAATTCATTCGACTGGAGTGAATTAGCCCAGGAATGGCGCAATCATAAATTCAGTTATGACTCAAAAGGAGATGGGTCTGAGAAATCGAAACATCTTATTTTGGCACGTAAACAAACCGAAGCCATCGAATCACTTTTGGATCCATCCACAAAATTTGTTCAGCAATTGAATAAACTTTTCAGTCAGGAGATCGCAGATCTCAATCATATTTATCAAAGGTTTGAAGCAGCTTTCAACTATTTCCATCAGCCATTGGATAATTTGGTTCACGAAATCCTTTGGAAAATAGAAGAAGTTAAGCGCATCAAAAAAGTAAAAGCTTTTCACGATGAATTAATAGTCCTCGAAGAACTCCAAATTAAAGCCGTTTTACAATTATTGAAAGCCCAATTATTGATAAAAACTGTAGTCAATGGGGAAACAATTTCTAAAGAAAAACTCTCCTCAGAGGAAATTAAACACTACAAAATCAATAAATTAAAAAGTATTCAAGACGATTTCAAAACCATAAACGTAACTTTAATCGAGGACGAAGTTGACATAGAAAGATATACTAAAACTAAAAAGACCACCAAAGAACCTAAGAAATCAACCGTTCAAGAAACCTATGAATTGTGGCTTGAAAAGAACACCATCAAGGAAATAGCAGCAATTAGAAAATTTACAGAGGAAACTATTTTAGGACATTTAACCAAATTAATTATTACACAAACTATCAGCATCAATGAAGTTTTGCCGGAGGATAAAATTAAGGAGTTGACAGAAGCTTTTTATGGTTATAAGGAAGAATCTATTTCGCCATTAAAAGAAAAATACGGCGACAAGTTCACTTGGGAAGAGTTGCGAATGTTTAAGGCTAGTTTAAATATATAACGGCAGTAAATGGTATTAAATAAAAAACCCATTCTTAAAGGAATGGGTTTGGTTTTATAAAGATTCAACTAAGATCCAAGCATCAGGATTTATTGTTTTTCGAATTTCTTGTTTTACTTTTTCTGCCTCAGGAAAAGTAGCATAACTTCCGTAAAGAACCGGGAATAATCCGTATTTGTTTTGTGGAATTCGTCGCGCTTTAAAACCTAGATTAGATAATCTTTTAAATACCCTTTGAGCATTTTTTTCTTCTCTAAAAGCACCCGCCATAATATGATAGGACATTTTTTCTTCTTTTACGCTAAGCGTTCCGGTTTTGACACTCAAGGTTACCGCAGGAATTGGACTTTCAATAAAAAAAGTGGCCTCTTGAATTTTGTTTTGAACTTTTTTCTGAACCGATTTTTGAACAAGAATTGTTTCCTCAGCGATTTGTTGTTTATACAATTGGTTACCTATCGTTCCTGTTAGACCTAATCCTAAAACAAAAATAGCTGCATATTTCAAATATTTGCTTGAATTTCTGCTCTCTGGAAGTAAAGTAATTACTGTTTCTTCTTCGATATTTTCTTCAAGAGCTTCGATTTTTTGTTTGAAAATTTCTCTTTTGACCATTGGAGAAACAAAAGCACTTAATCCAAAAGAATTTGTTAAATAATTAGTTTGATCGTTGGGGGTAAAAATTAAATTTTTATCAGCGTTAAGCGCAAACTTACCTACATTTTTTATAGAAAAAATCCCATTTTCTTGAAGTTCCTTTTTCCAATTGAAAACTTCATATTGAATGGCGCTAATAGCAAATTCATAAGATGTTTTTTCAGCTTGTGCAATATGATTGGCCAATAATCCATCATTGTTTTTTAGATAAGCATTGAAAGATATCATTTTCTTAGGAGGAAAAAATGAATTGGAGTTTTCAATAAGTTGAGCCGATTGAATTTCTGTCAAAAAAGCACCGAAACCCGGAACGGTTACACATTGATAACGGTATAATAGCTGAGAGATGTATGTTTCTATGTTCATAGTTACAAAGTTATACAATGAAAATAGTTATCAAAATTTTATTCACAATTTTTATTAACAATTCACTTTATATTTTATACATTTCAAACTCAAACGGTTCCTATGAAAGAGCAGGATTTATTTCATCTATTGGCATTGCAACAAGTTGATGGTGTCGGCGATATTATGGCCAAAAAGTTGATCAATCATTGCGGAACTGCATCGGCAGTTTTCGAAACAAAACACTCCAAATTAGTTGGTATTGATGGCTTTGGTTCTGGATTATTGCGAAATTTAAAAAATAAATCGGTTTTCGAAAAGGCTGAAAAAGAACTTCTGTTTATAAAATCAAACGGAATTGATATTACTTATTTTCAAGATGAAAATTATCCAGATCGATTGAAACATTGCATCGACGGACCTGTTTTATTGTTTAGTTCGGGAAATATTGATCTACAAAACAAAAAAATAATTAGCATTGTGGGTACGCGACAAATCACCTCCTATGGAATGGAATTTTGCCGAAAATTAATCGAAGATTTGGCCCCGCTTGATCCCGTAATTGTGAGTGGTTTTGCTTATGGTGTCGATATTTTTGCCCATCAATTAGCGATAGAACACAACCTTCAAACAATAGGAGTTGTGGCTCACGGATTAAACCAAATTTATCCCAAAACACACAAGAAATATGTAGCTAAAGTAGAGCAAAATGGTGGTTTTATGACTGAATTTTGGAGTACCTCAAATCCTGAGAAAGAGAATTTTGTTCGAAGAAATCGCATTGTGGCAGGTATTTCTGAAGCTACGATTGTCATTGAATCAGCCGATAGAGGAGGTTCATTAATTACGGCCAACATTGCCAACGATTACAATCGCGATGTTTTTGCAGTTCCGGGTAGAACAACGGACAAATATAGCCAAGGTTGTAATAATTTAATAAAAACGCAAAAAGCAAATTTGCTAACCAGCGCCGCCGATTTGGTTTATATCCTGAATTGGGATATTGGGAATGCTTCGAAATCTCGCAATGACGCAAAACCTGTGCAAAAACAATTGTTTGTAACCCTCGAACCCGACGAGCAAAAAGTATATGATTTTCTCCTAAAAACGGGAAAAGAATTGATGGATATTATTGCTTTGAGATGCGATTTTCCCATTTATAAAATCTCAGGAATGCTCTTGAATATGGAACTTAAAGGAGTTATTAGACCCTTGCCAGGGAAATTTTTTGAGGCGATTTGATTTTTAGCTACATAACGCAAATAGGGTCATTTAACAAAAGTATAAAAGTTTTTTCTATTTTTACTACAATCTTAAAAGACCTTATGTACCTTATCTGGTAAATTTTTATTTTTTACTCAAATCCCAGTTTTTCTCTAACTCTTCCTAAAACTCCATTAGCAACAACTCCCGCTTTTTGGGCACCTGTTTTCAATAAAGCATCTACTTCGGGAAGATTGTTCATGTAATAATTGTATTTCTCTCTTTCGGTTTTAAATCTTTCAATAATTAGTTCAAAAAGAGCTTGTTTGGCGTGACCATAACCATAATTTCCGCCTAAATAATTAGCAGTCATAATTTCGATTTGGCTTTCGTTTGCCAATAATTTATAAAGTGCAAAAGCGTTACAAGTTTCTGGATTTTTTGGATCTTCGAGCGGTGTGCTATCCGTTTCAATTCCCATTATTTGCTTGCGCAAGGCTTTATCATCCAAGAATATATTGATGAAATTATTAGCCGATTTACTCATTTTTCCACCATTAGTTCCCGGAATAAACATGGTATCTTTCTGAATTTTGGCTTCAGGAAGTACAAAAGTTTCTCCCATTTGGTGATTGAAACGAGAGGCCACATCGCGAGTAATTTCGACATGTTGCAATTGGTCTTTTCCAACAGGAACAAATTCGGCGTCGTACAACAATATATCCGCAGCCATAAGCATTGGATACGAAAACAATCCAGCATTTACGTCTTCTAATCTATCGGCTTTGTCTTTGAAGGAATGAGCTAATGTCAATCTTTGGAAAGGAAAAAAACAACTTAAATACCAAGACAATTCCGCTGTTTGTGGCACATCAGATTGGCGGTAAAAAACTACTTTATTCACATCTAGACCACAAGCAAGCCAAGCTGCTGCTGTGCTATACGTGTTTTCTCTTAATGTTTTTCCGTCTTTTATTTGGGTAATCGAATGCAAATCGGCAATGAATAGAAACGATTCGTTTTCAGGATTATTCGATAATTCGATTGCAGGAATGATTGCGCCAAGTAAATTTCCTAAATGTGGTGTTCCTGTACTTTGAACGCCAGTGAGTATTTTTGCCATTGTGTTTTTATACTTAAAAAGTTTTCAAATTTAATGCTTTTATAATAATTAGCACGGTATTACTTTGTTTTGAGCTATTATTTTTGTCATTTCGGCAATGGAGAAATCAGATTATTTAAGAATTTTAATAAAATAAAATACAATATTTCACTTAAAAAAGTAAATTTGAAAGCTATGAGAGGAATAAAAATTATTTTTTGGTTGATTTGGCGCGTATGGTTTTACATTGTAATGGCCATCCCCATCCTTATTATGTTTCCTTTTTTGGTAGCTTCCATTTTGACAGAAAGCGGTTACCCTTACTTTTTTAAAATGGCACGAATTTGGTCGAAATTCATTCTTATCGGAATGGGTTTTTATTATAAAATCGAGAGAGAGCAAGCGCTAGATCCCAACCAAAACTATATGATTGTAGCTAATCACACCTCGATGATTGACATTATGTTAATGCTTGTAACGATCAAAAAACCATTCGTTTTTGTAGGGAAACAAGAATTATCTAAAATTCCACTGTTTGGATTTTTCTATAAACGCACTTGTATTTTGGTAGATAGATCAAGTTCTAGAAGTAAACACCGCGTTTTCGAAAGAGCCCAAAAACGAATCAATCAAGGACTTAGTATTTGTATTTTTCCTGAAGGTGGCGTTCCTGATGATGAATCTGTAGTTTTAGATTTCTTTAAAGATGGTGCTTTCCGCCTTGCAATCGATCATCAATTACCAATTGTTCCGATTAGTTTTGCGGATAATAAAAAACGTTTTTCCTATACTTTTTTTAGCGGAAGCCCAGGACTTTTGAGAGTAAAAATTCATTCATTTGTTGAAACAAATGAAAAGACGATGGCCGATAAAAATTATCTAAAAGAGCAAGTTTGGAAAATAATTCACGATCAATTAGAACTATTTGAATCTAAAAGTAGTTAAGTAATTTGTTATTTCTCCATCGTCGAAATGACAAATTTGAATACAAAAAAAGAGTTCACCATGGTGAACTCTTTTTTTGTATTCAAATTTTAAGCATTTTGCTCTTTTATCAAAGCCTTGATTTTGGCTTCTAATTCGTCCGCTAGTTCTGGATTATCTTTGATTAAAGCTTTTACTGCATCACGGCCTTGCCCTAATTTGGTTTCACCATAACTAAACCAAGACCCTGCTTTTTTTATGATTTCAAATTCTACGGCCAAATCTAAGATTTCACCTGTTTTCGAAATTCCTTCACCATACATTATGTCAAATTCAGCTACTTTAAATGGCGGTGCCACTTTGTTTTTCACCACTTTAACTTTGGTTCTATTCCCAAGTACATTATCTCCATCTTTTATTTGAGTAGAACGACGAATATCTAAACGAACTGAGGCGTAAAACTTCAATGCATTTCCACCAGTTGTAGTTTCAGGACTTCCGAACATTACACCAATTTTCTCTCTCAACTGATTGATGAAGAAAACAGTACAGTTTGTTTTGCTAATCGTTCCAGTTAGTTTTCTCAGTGCTTGTGACATCAAACGAGCGTGCAATCCCATTTTAGAATCACCCATTTCACCTTCAATTTCACTTTTTGGCGTTAAAGCCGCAACCGAGTCAATTACAACAATATCTATGGCGCCAGAACGAATTAAATTCTCGGCAATTTCCAATGCTTGTTCCCCATTGTCTGGTTGAGATATGATTAAGTTTTCGATATCAACGCCTAATTTTTCGGCATAATTTCTATCGAAAGCGTGTTCGGCATCTATAAAAGCTGCAATTCCACCAGCTTTTTGAGCTTCGGCAATGGCGTGCAATGTCAATGTTGTTTTTCCTGAAGATTCCGGACCGTAAATTTCGATCACTCTTCCTTTAGGGTAACCGCCAACTCCTAAGGCTAAATCAATTCCCAAAGATCCAGAAGAAATAGTTTCTACTTCTTCGATTGCTTTGTCTCCCATTTTCATAACCGTACCTTTTCCGTAGGTTTTATCAAGCTTATCAAGTGTAAGTTGTAGCGCTTTTAATTTAGCTTCTTTCTCTGAACTCATCTTTTCTTTCATTTATTTTTGTGCTTATCTTTTTGTAAAAATACTTCTTTTTTTGGAAGTAGCAAGGGGAATTTTAAACGTTACAAACATAGTTTTAAACAAACAAAGCTTTCAGTTCCGTTGCATCGTTTGGTTTCATTTTTCCAGCCAAAAGCAAACTCAATTGTTTACGTCTCAATGCATCTTTATAACGGTTAATTTCGAGTTTTGTTTCAGGAATTATTTCGGGAACTTGAACTGGTTTTCCAGTTTCATCAACGGCAACGAATGTATAAATGGCTTCGTTAGATTTGATTCTTTCGCCAGATTTTCTATCTTCGATCCAAACATCAAGATAAATTTCCATCGAAGTATTGAAGGCTCTTGATACTTTTGCTTCAACAATAACAACACTTCCCAGGGGAATAGCTTTATTAAAAGCAACATGATTTACCGATACCGTTACCGAAATTTGTCGAGAATGTCTTCCTGCCGAAATACTCGCCGCACGATCCATTCGCGCTAATAATTCGCCGCCAAAAAGATTATTCAAAGCGTTGGTTTCACTTGGTAAAACCAAATCTGTTAATATGGTCAAAGATTCAGAAGGATGTTTTGAAGTCATTTTTTATGTGATTTTAACCATATAAGGCATTTAAGGTTATTTAAGTTGTTGAAGTACAAATTGAATTTTCTTAGTAAAATCATAAAATTGTTTCAGTGTTTAAAAACTTTTCCATCCAACCTTGAATGACCTTAAATGCCTTACATGGTAAATTTTTAAAATCCAAATAGTCTCTAATTCAACCAATAAACCGCTAAAACTGCAGGAATAAAATAAATGACAATGGTTCTTGCGCCATCATAATCCTTCGCTAATCGTTGTCCAAAAAGCAACATTAATAAAGTAATACAAGAAAATACGGCTCCATATAATCCGAAGGTTCTTCCGTTGTTTACCAATAATTGAATGCCACCAACAATGCATAAAATACCCGAAATTAATTCTAAAATTAGGATATTTAACAAAGCCAAATCTACAAGATTTTTGAGTTGAGTTTTGGCAAAATGTTCTTTTAACCAACTGAGATTATCTTTCCAATAAAACAATTTATCATAACCGGATTGTATAAAGGTAATGGCCAAAAAAACCAAAAGTAAAATAGATGCAGCGTTGTTCATAATCTTATTTTTTGTGGATTAAACGAGTAAGTTTTATAGATAAATCGGTCAAGATTATTTTCGCATTTCCGTTGCGTTCTATATGATATATCGCATCGGATAATTCTTGAAATATTTCATGAATGTTGTTACCGTTTACAAAAGGTGCAAATTTTGCAATAGAAAAATTCTCTACCGTTGGTTCTAAATAAACTAAACTTGGACTTTCGTAATTGTACATTAATGCCTGACGAAAAAGATCGATACAAAACTGAAGGAATTTTTTTTGAGTTTCTCTTCCTAAAGTAGCAATTTGTTCACTCCATTGAATTAAATCAGCAATTACTTCAGGATTTCCTTTGGCTTTAAAAGCGGCACGAACCCAAACCACAAACCATTGCTCAAAAGGAAACTCGTCGTTGTCCTCTTTTAAAAAATGCAATGCTTTATTGTAATTTCCTTGTGCTTGATGCGCTATTTTTGCCGCTATTTTTGTTTCAATATTTTCAAGCGAAACCAAAGCTTCGGTAATTATATGTTCGCTTAATCCATTGAAATGCAATACTTGGCAACGCGAACGAATCGTTTGAATAATATCTTCTTCGTTTTCAGAGATTAAAATAAAAATCGTTTTTTCTGGAGGTTCTTCTAATAATTTTAGCAATTTATTAGAAGCCTCAACGTTCATTTTGTCAGCCATCCAAATAATTAGGATTTTATATCCTCCTTCGTAGGATTTTAAAGACAAAGTTTTTAAAATATCACTTGCATCTTCTACACGAATTAAACCCTGCTTATTTTGAACTCCTAAAACAAAATACCAATCGAATAAACTACCGTAAGGATTTTGTTCAATAAACATTCTCCATTCGGCAATGAAATCAATGCTTTTGGGTTTTGTTTTTACATCTTCGGTGCTTACCGTTGGATAAACGAAATGCAAATCGGGATGCGAAATTTTCTGAAATTTAAGATTGCAACTTTCATTTTCTCCTATATTTTCGCCGTTTTGATTGCTACACAAAATGTATTGAGCATAAGCAATTGCCATAGGTAAAGTTCCGCTTCCTTCAGGACCAATAAATAATTGTGCGTGAGGAATTCTGCCCAAATCGGCACTTCTTGTCAAATGATTTTTGATGTATTCTTGGCCTAAAATTTCTGAAAACTGCATAAGGCAAATATAGAAGAAAAAGCACGATTTTCGAAATTTAGCTTTCAAAATTATTCTTAAAACATCTTTTCCAGAAGCATAAAAAACAGAAAAACATCAAGTTATATTAATTTACAACGATTTCGTTATTGAATGTTGCCTTTTTTTGAGGATTTTCAATTTATAGCTAACCTAAAAGTTCTATCTTTGCTTTTCTATCAAAATAACAAAAAATACTTTTATGAAAACTATAAACGACTTCGATTTCAAAAACAAAAAAGCTATAATCCGCGTAGATTTTAATGTGCCTTTAGATGAAAATTTTAATGTAACCGATGCTACCCGTATCGATGCTGCAAAACCTACAATTGATAAAATTATTGCCGATGGAGGAAGTGTAATTTTGATGTCGCATTTAGGTCGTCCAAAAGGCGTTGAGGAAAAATATTCATTGAAACATATCATCAATAAAGTTTCAGAAATTCTTGGAGTAACGGTTCAATTTGCTTCCAATTGTGTAGGTGAAGAAGCTAAAAATGCTTCAGAAAATCTTCAACCAGGAAGTGTCTTATTGTTAGAAAATTTACGTTTTCACGATGAAGAAGAAGCTGGAGATGTTGCTTTTGCAAAAGAATTAGCTTCACTTGGTGATGTTTATGTGAACGACGCTTTTGGAACAGCACACAGAGCACATGCTTCAACAACGATAATCGCGCAGTTTTTTCCAAATGAAAAATGTTTCGGATTATTATTGGCAAAAGAAATCGAAAGCTTAAACAGAGTATTAAAAGATTCTCAAAAGCCAGTTACTGCAGTTCTTGGAGGATCAAAAGTTTCTTCTAAAATTACGGTTATCGAAAATATTTTAGACAAAGTAGATCATATGATTATTGGCGGCGGAATGACTTTTACTTTCGTGAAAGCGCTGGGCGGAAAAGTAGGTAATTCTATTTGTGAAGATGACAAACAAGAATTAGCATTAGAAATATTAAGATTGGCCAAAGAAAAAGGAGTTCAAATTCATATTCCTGTTGATGTTGTTGCTGCGGATGATTTCTCGAATACGGCTAACAAACAAATTGTTGATGTAAGAGAAATTCCTGACGGTTGGGAAGGATTAGATGCAGGTCCAAAATCTTTGGAAAATTTCAAAAAAGTAATTTTAGAATCAAAAACCATACTTTGGAACGGACCATTAGGCGTTTTCGAAATGGAAAGTTTTGCAAACGGAACAATACAATTAGGTAACTTTATTGCCGAAGCAACTGCAAATGGTGCTTTCTCACTTGTAGGTGGAGGAGACTCAGTAGCAGCGGTAAAACAATTTGGTTTTGAAGATAAGGTAAGTTACGTTTCTACAGGAGGTGGAGCCATGCTTGAAATGTTAGAAGGTAGAATATTACCTGGAATTGCAGCAATTTTAGATTAATACAGCAATTTTAACATTATTTACTGAAAATTTTAGTTGTAAGTTAATATGTTTGTAAAAAAGGCTTTATAATCAATTGAAATATAGCCTATTGATTAAAAATTATGATTACAAAAAACTCCCTTTTATCCCTTTTTCTGTTGGTGTCAATTCATTTGTTTTCACAGAATGTTACAACATCTGAAGTCAAATTATCCTTTTTAGATTCAATCAAGAAATCTTTTGTAAAGGACGATATGGCTTCTTGTGTGGATAGTTTGTGGACAAAAGAATTGTCAAACATAGATTTATATAATGACTTAGAAAATGATATAAAGACTATCAATATTGACCAAAAAGTTGATTATGAATTGCCAACAGAATTATTGAAGGCAAGGTTGGTTGAAATGGATGCAAAATCCCCTTTCAACATTGAATACAACGAAGGTTTGGAAAATATTATTAAGTCTTTTCTAAAAAACAGAAAAAAATCTTTCGCCCGTTTATTAGCACTTTCCGATTTTTATTTTCCAATATTCGAAGAAGCTTTAGACAAACAAAATGTTCCTTTAGAGATCAAATACTTGGCGGTAATTGAATCTGCTTTAAATCCAAAAGCGGTTTCGAAAGTGGGCGCAACGGGACTTTGGCAGTTTATGTATCAAACCGGAAAACAGTATAATTTAAGTATTGATTCCTATGTTGATGAACGAAGTGACCCTTTAAAATCGACCGATGCTGCAGCCACTTATTTGAAAAAAATGTATGGTATTTTTGGCGATTGGGATTTGGTTTTAGCCTCTTATAATTCGGGTCCTGGAAATGTTGCAAAAGCGATTAGACGTTCGGATGGGCAGCAAAACTATTGGAATATCCGAAAAAATCTTCCTAAAGAAACCCAAGCATATGTTCCTGCTTTCTTAGCAACCATGTACATTTTCGAATACCATAATGAGCACGGAATTAGACCTGACAAAGCAGTTGTAAATCATTTTTCGACGGATACAATAATGATTAAAAAGCAAATGTCGTTCAAACAAATTTCCGATTTGCTTGATATTCCTGTTGCGCAATTGCAATTACTAAATCCATCCTATAAACTTGATGTGGTTCCTTTTTATGAAAATCAGAGTCATTTTTTAAGGTTGCCAAAAGAGAAAGTGGCTGTTTTTGCTTCAAATGAAAATCGAATTTATGCGTATGTTCAACGCGAAAAAGACCTTCGCGAGAAACCATTTCAGGTTATTAGAGCAATTGCTGTAAAAGACACAATTAATTTTACAACGCAAAGAATTACACTTCCTAAAACCAAATATTACAAGGTAAAACGCGGTGATAATCTTACTGAAATTGCCGATAAATATGATGTTACCGTTGCCGATTTAAAAAAATGGAATGGACTCAAAAAGAATACAGTTTCTTTTGGAAAAAATCTAAAAATCGTAACCAACGAAAGCATTGTCAAAACGATTAAGAAAGAACCTAAAGTTGCTAGAAAACAAATTGAAATTGTTCCGGATAATCAGAAAGTAGCTGTTGCAGAAGCTAAAACAGTGAAAAGTGAGGTAGCAAAAAAACCAGTTAAAGCAGATACTATAGCTACTGATACAGCTTCTTTTTATGTTGTTCAAAAAGGAGATAATTTAGGGAATATCGCTAAAAAATATAATGTTTCGGTTGAGGAAATTAAAACTTGGAATCATCTTTCTGATTTAAATATCAAATTAGGTGCTTCGTTGCAAGTGGCTAATAAAGAGTTGGAAACTAAAGAAGAAAATATACCAGCTCCAAAATTAGAGAATATTCAATACGTAGTTTTGAAAGGGGATAACCTTGGTAAAATCTCCAAAAAATTCGGAATTTCGTTAGAAGATTTGAAACAATGGAATAATTTGAAAGATCAAAATATTGCTTTAGGAGTTTCTTTAATTGTTGCTAAAAATGAAGTTCCAATTGTAAACATACCTTCTGCTAGCACTTTCAAGAAAAATGATAATTTAGCTTCTACTACGAAAAAGAATACATCAAATTACTATGTAAAAAAAGGAGATTCTTTGTTCAGTATTGCCAAAAAATATCCAGGAGTAAGTATTTCTGACATTAAAAAATGGAACGATATTCAAGGAGAAGAGTTGAAACCTGGAATGAAGTTAAAAATTAACGGATAGATTTTGTCTCTAATAAAACGGAAAATGTTTAAAAAAATCACTCTTGCTTTTGTTTCCTTTTTATTCCTAAATTCATGTGCTATTAAATCCAATAATTTTTCTGCAACGGATTGGTATGCCTATTTAAAAAGCAGTAACGAAAGAACTGATCCTTCAAAAGCATATGAGTTTACGGAGGGTTTGGTTAGAATGTATGGAGACAATTTAGGCTATATTGCAACCAAGAAAAGCTATGAAAATTTTGAACTCAGTTTAGAGTTCAAGTGGAATATAGAAGAAAAATATCATAGAAATGATGCCATAAAAAATAGCGGTGTGATGTATAATATTCCTTCCAATTCCTTCGATCACATTTGGCCTAGAGGAATTCAATTTCAAATCAAAGAGAATACCACTGGCGATTTCATATTTTTAGACAATATAACGGCAAAAGTAAACGGAAAGTTAGTTGAGGCTGGCGCAAGTGTAGTTTCGCCTAAATTTGAAGCAAATGAGAATCCTTATGGACAATGGAATAAAATTGTTATTCGATCCATTGACGGGAAATGTACCCAATACTTAAACGGGAAGTTGGTGAATGAATGTGTTGAAGTAACTTCAAGAAAAGGAAGAATTTCTTTGAATTATGAAGGTTCTCCGATTGATTTTAGAAATATTCAATTAAAGAATATTCATTAAATATTTTTTTTGATTCTATTTTTATCTCTTAATTTGTTAATTAATAGCCTTATAGAATACCGAATCAATGAATAAAACCCATTTTATATTTCTTTTAGTCGCTTTTACTTTTTTTTCTTGTGCTAAAAAAAGTGATAATTTACCCAGAAAAGCGACAGGTAAAATCAATACTATTTCGGTTATTATTGACGATCAGTTATGGAATGGCGAGGTGGGTGATAGCATTCGAAATAAGTTTGCATCACCGGTTGTAGGATTGCCACAAGAAGAACCTCTTTTTACCATAAATCAATATCCAATCAAACTGATGGAAGGTTTTATGACCGATAGTCGCACTATTATCGTTGTAAAAAAAGAGGACGTCAATAAATTTCAGATTGTAAAAAATCAATACGCATCGCCTCAAAATGTATTTCATATTTCCGGAAATACAAGTGCTGATATTGTTGAAATCATTGAAAAAAATGCTCCAAAAATAATTCAAATCATAAAAAATACGGAAATCACCGAAGATCAAAGAATCAATAATCTTTCCTTACTGAATACCAAAGTCATCACCAATAAATTCCATATTTCTTTAAAAGTGCCTTCTAGTTTTACGTATGTACTCGGAAAAAGGAATTTCATTTGGTTGAAAAAAGAAATTATCAGCGGCAATAGCAGTTTGATAATTTATCAAGTTCCCATAAAATCTATAAAAAAAGACTCTAGTTTAATACGGAATATTATCAGAATGCGTGATTCTGTTGGTGGATTATACATCCAAGGAACAGGACCTGATTCTCGAATGATTACCGAAGAAGGCTATTCGCCTTATTTTTCGAAAATAAAATTAGACGGAAAAGAATCGTATGAAACCAAAGGAACCTGGGAATTAAAAAACGATTTTATGTCGGGACCGTTTATTAATTACGCAATTGTTGATGAGCAACACAATAGAATCCTAGTTTTAGAGGGATTTTGCTATTCGCCATCAAGAGAAAAACGCGATCTAATGTATGAATTAGAATCGATTATAAAATCAATAAGTATCTTAAAATAATATGGAATTACAATGGAAAATAAAGTCTTTTGAAGACTTGTCGACGAACCAATTATATGATATTTTAAAATTAAGAAGCGAAATTTTTGTGGTCGAACAAAATTGCGTTTACCTAGACATTGATGGAAAAGACAAATTAGCTTTGCATCTTTTAGGCGAATTCGAAGGCAAAATTGTTGCTTATTCAAGACTTTTCAAAGCCGGAATTTCATTTGATAATGCCTCAATTGGGCGAGTGGTTGTCGATGCTAATTATCGCGAGAGAAAATGGGGTCATGACTTAATGCGAGAAGCAATTTCGGGAATTAAGTTGCATTTTGGCGAAAGCCAAATCACCATTGGCGCCCAATTATATCTTAAAAAATTCTACGAAAGCCACGGATTTATTCAAACTAGCGAAATGTATTTAGAAGATGATATTCCGCATATTGAAATGAAAAGAGAGTAATTCTCATTACATTTTCAGAATCGTTTTATACTCCGAACTTGAATTTAAAACGTCTACTGCTTTCTTGATTTCGGTATTGTTTTTAATGTAATATTGGTACAATCCTTCTTGATATTGGTAACGTTTTATGATTTCGTCAACGATTAATTTTTTGATTTCTGCCTTATTTTTATCCAATAAATTGTCTTCGCTTTTTTGAAGCGCAGTTAGTAATTGTTGGTATTCTACTTGAATACTTTCGTCTATTTTTTCTTTTTTGGCTACAACCAAAGTATTTTTCAAAGCCAATTCGGTTTCAGTGTCAAAAGAGAATTTCTGCGCTTTTAAAAACTGTTTAAAATCTAAAAAATCAGCATCGGAAAACGTTGGAATTGTATTCCCTAAATTGGGATTTTTATAATAATAAGCAGTTACATAATTAAAAATTCCATCGTTTTTCTCCAAAGCATCCGTGATTGGACTTGACTTGGTTTGTTCTAGTTCGATATCCGGTTGAATTCCACCACCGTCATAAACCGTTCTTCCTTTTCGGGTTTTGAAAGCGTTATAATTCTTCGCTTCGTTTCTCGTGGCAATTCCGTTTTTGTCTTTATGGGCATAATCCAAAGCCTGAATACATCTTCCCGAAGGCGTGTAATAACGCGAAATAGTCACTTTTAACTGCGTTCCATACGTTAATTCTACTGGTCTTTGCACCAATCCTTTTCCAAAACTTCGGCTTCCAATTACCACCGCTCGATCTAAATCCTGCAAAGCGCCAGAAACAATTTCCGATGCCGAAGCACTTTTTCCGTTGACAAGAATCACAAGTGGAATCTCTGTATCGATAGGTTCTCTCGAGGTTTTATAAGTACTGTTATGTTTCTCGATTTTGGATTTTGTGGTTACTATGGTTTCATTTTTTGGAACGAATAAATTGCAAATATTCACGGCTTCGTTCAAAAGTCCACCGGGATTTCCTCTTAAATCCAGCACAATTCTCTCGGCTCCTTCTCTTTTTAATTGTTCCAAAGCTTCCTTGGTTTCCAATGATGCTTTATTGTTAAAATGCGCCAAAACAATATAACCCGTTTTGTCGTCTATTTTTCCAAAAAACGGAACCGATTTAATTTCGACTTCGTCCAAAACGATTTGCGCCGTATTTGTTTTGCCTTGGCGAATGTATTTAATGTCGATTTTGGTGTTTTTGCCGCCTTTTAAGAGCTGTGAAGCATCGTCTTTGAAATCCGACAAAAGCACATCGCCTATTTGAATTATTTCGTCTCCCGCTTTAAGACCGGCTTTATCGGCAGGAAAGTTTTTATAAATTTCACGAAGTACTATTTTATCGTCTTTTCGAGTAATTAAGGCGCCAATTCCGGTATATTCGCCGGTGTTGTTTATTTTGAATTTCACCACATCCTGCTCGTTAAAATAAACGGTGTACGGATCTAGGCTGGCGAGCATTCCTTTGATGGCTTTATCCATTAATTCGCCGGGATTGGTTTCATCGACATAATTCATATTCAGCTCTTTGAATAGCGTGGTGAATATTTCTATTTGTTTTGCAATCTCAAAAAAGTTGTCTTTGAAACTAACGCCTACAAACAAAAATGCCGAAGCGACAACGGGAATTATATATTTCTTTTTGAAAATGGATTTCATGATTTTGGATGGGCTTAATTACAGACTACTAATTTAATACTAATTCCCCAATAACAACATTTTGAATTTAAAAACTGCTATTCTTGACTTTTGATTTGGAGAACAAATTTTTCAAACAACTGAATCGTTTTGGTGTTGATTTCTTCGTAAGACAATCGGTCTTGGGTTTGATAAAAAAGCATCATAGCATACGGTTTGTCTAGATTGTCTAAGAGCAAATGTTTGTTTAAACGATAGGTTTCGCGAAGAACTCGCTTAAAATAATTACGATCTACAGCGTGTTTGAAGTTTTTCTTGGAAACAGAAACTCCCATTTTTATTTTTTGTCTAGAATCTTCCGCAATGCCATAATCACTTTCTACATAAACCAGTCTCAAAGGATATTTTGACACGGATTTACCTTTGGAAAAAAGTAAATCTATGGTGATTTTACTTTTTAGCTTTTCGTTTTTTGGATAAGTGAAGTTCATTTTTTAGTATGGAAACAATAATTATTTTCGAATGCAAAGGTACAATTAAACCCTAAATGGTATTATTGTTTGGTATTAAAATCCCACTAAAAATATATTTCTTATTTTTGCGGCTAAATTTTTTAAGATGCATAAGCTAATTTCGTATCCTATATCCGTTATTTATTATTTGTGCTTCGGACTTATGTTGGTTGTTTTTCATCCAATTCAGTGGGTTTGTCTCAATGTTTTCGGCTATCAAGCCCATAAAGCAAGTGTTGATTATATGAATTTTATATTATTGAGATGTACTAATTTATTGGGAACAACGTATACTTTCGAAAACAGAGAATTAATTCCTGAAAATGTTCCTTTGATTTTTGTTTCCAATCATCAAAGTTTATACGACATTGTTGCCATGATTTGGTATTTGCGTCGTTATCATTGCAAGTTTGTGAGCAAAAAAGAATTAGGAAAAGGAATCCCAAGCGTTTCTTATAATTTACGTCATGGAGGTTCCGTTCTTATAGATCGAAAAGATCCAAAACAAGCCATTCCGGCTATAAAAGGATTGTCTGAATATATTGAAAAACACAGACGATCTGCAGTTATTTTTCCGGAAGGAACACGAAGCAAAACGGGTGTTCCAAAAGAATTTGCCCAAAGCGGATTAAAAATCTTATGTAAATATGCGCCAACGGCTTATGTTGTTCCAATAAGTATAAATAATTCATGGAAAATGGTTAGTTTTGGTTTTTTTCCACTTGGTTTGGGAAATCATCTTACCTTTACGGTTCATAAACCGCTTTGTGTAAAAGAGTTATCATTTGATGAAATAATGAAAATCGCTGAAAAAGAAATAGTTAGCGGAATAAAATTAAAATAAATTACAATGTCTATAAAAAACATTCGACTAGAAGTCATGCAACTTTTAGAGAAAAACGTTAATGGTTATGTGGATCAATTTTTAATCCCAGTTGAAAAGATTTGGCAACCGTCCGATTTTTTACCTAATTCAGAAAGCGATACTTTTTTCGAAGAAGTTAGAGAATTGCGTGAAATAGCTAAAGATTTACCATATGATTTCTGGGTTGCCATGGTGGGCGATACCATTACCGAAGAAGCTTTACCAACCTATGAATCCTGGTTGATTGAAGTAGAGGGAGTTGATAATTTGGAAAGAAACGGATGGTCAAATTGGATTCGCCAATGGACCGGTGAAGAAAATCGTCACGGTGATTTGCTTAATAAATACCTTTATTTATCAGGTCGTGTCAATATGCGTGAAATCGAAATGACAACACAACATCTTATCAATGATGGTTTCGACATTGGAACCGGAAGAGATCCGTATAAAAACTTTGTTTACACCAGTTTTCAGGAATTAGCGACTTATGTTTCTCATAACAGAGTATCTCAATTGGCTAAAAAATATGGTGATAATAAATTATCTAAAATGTGTAAAATGATTGCTGGTGACGAAATGCGCCATCATCATGCTTACAGCGAATTTGTGAATCAGATTTTCAAAGTAGATCCTAGCGAAATGATGCTTGCATTTCAATACATGATGAAACAAAAAATTGTGATGCCAGCGCATTTCTTGAGAGAATCGGGGCAAAAAATAAGTTCTGCTTTCGAACATTTTTCGGATTCTGCCCAACGAATTGGTGTTTACACAGCCAATGATTATGTAGATATTATGCAAAAATTAATCGAAAAATGGGAAATTGATAAGATTTCAGGTTTGACGGACGAAGCCGAAAAAGCCAGAGATTATCTAATAAAATTACCTGCAAGAATGGCAAAAATCTCCGAAAGAATGGTGATTCCTCAAGAATCATTTGTTTTCAAATGGGTAGAGCCAGCGAGAATATAATTGTATAAAATATTAAATTATTGAATGTTGGATTTTGAAGAGATTACTTTGAAATTCAACATTTTTTTTAAATCTAATTTACTATGAACAACGAAAATACAATCAACAAAACGATTCTTTTTGTAAAGAAAAAATTAGATAATGCCGAAGGTGGACATGATTGGTTTCACATAGAAAGAGTGTTTAAAAACGCCGTGGCAATTGCAGACAACGAAGTTTGTGATGGTACCGTTGTCAAATTAGGTGCTTTGCTTCATGATATTGCGGATAGTAAATTTCATGATGGCGACGAGGCAATTGGTCCAAAAATCGCCAGAGAATTTCTAGAAAGCGAAAAAGTGGATGAATCAACAATTCAACATGTAATTCATATTATCGAAAATATTTCCTTCAAAGGCGGGAATGTTCCAAAAGAATTTTCATCAAAAGAGCTTGATATTGTTCAAGATGCTGATCGATTAGACGCAATTGGCGCCATTGGAATTGCTAGAGCCTTCAATTATGGAGGTTTCAAAAACAGACCTTTATACAATCCTAAAATTGCTCCAAATCTTCATATGAGCAAAGAAGAATATAAAAATAGCGAAGCGCCAACAATCAATCATTTCTATGAAAAGCTTCTGCTTTTAAAAGACAAAATGACTACCGAAACCGGCAAGCAAATCGCTAAAGAAAGACATCATTTTATGGGCGTTTTCCTTTCGCAATTTTACGCAGAATGGGACGGGGAAAAATAGGATTTCAGATTGAAGATTAACGATTTTTGATTTCAGATTTCCGTGTTAATAAATAAAAATTTGTCGATTTTAATGGTTTTTCACATCTGAAATCAAAAATCGTTATTCAAAAATCATCAATCAAATCCCTTTTTCCTTCATTTCTAAAATTACATCCGAAGCATTCTTAAATGTAGGCGCTTGTTCAATAATGCTTCCTACGCGCTTTTTATTGAGTTTAAAAGTGATATCATTCTCGGTTGTAAACAACAACGCCGTTAAGAATGGATTGTTCATATACGGAGCCAAAACCAAAAAAGCTTCTTCTAATGAATGGAAACTTTCTATTTCTTCTGTTTTATATTTCGCAGTTACCGAAAGGCTAAAAACATCATTTTCTAATAAAACGGGACGCACATATATATTTTTCAATTCGGTATCACCAATGGTTTTGGCTAAGGTTAATTTGGCATACGTATGATTTTTGATACTTTCTTTTACTTGTTCCCAAAATTGGGAAAATACAGGCTGGAAGGACATAAAATATTTATTAGATTATTGATTTTGTTTAATTGTGATTTTTTGAAAGTAATTTATTTTCCTTTAAACTCTGCTTTTCTTTTCTCCAAAAAAGCGGTTGTTCCTTCTTTGAAATCTTCGGTGGCAAAGCATTCGCCAAAAGCATTTATTTCTACATCAAATCCATTTACGCCAGAAACAAAATTAGCATTTACAGCTTCAATTGCTTTAGAAATAGCAACAGGTGAATTGCGCATAATTCGGGTGGCAATCGTTTGATAAGTGGCATATAAATCAGCTTGTGGCACAACATGATTTACTAATCCGTACGTTTTGGCGGTTTCGGCATCGATCATTCCTGCAGTCAGAATCATTTCCATAGCGCGACCTTTGCCAATCAATTGCGATAAACGCTGTGTTCCGCCATAACCTGGAATAACGCCAAGCGAAGTTTCTGGCAAACCCATTTTGGCATTATCGGATGCGATTCTGAAATGACATGCCATCGCCAATTCTAGTCCACCACCAAGCGCAAAACCATTGATTGCAGCAATTACCGGCGTTTTCATATTTTCGATATAATCGAATAATATTTGTTGGCCTTTTGCCGCTAATTGTTTTCCTTCCGCTTCCGAAAAATGAGCAAATTCGGTAATATCGGCCCCAGCCACAAAAGCTTTTTCTCCGATTCCGGTGATAACAATTACTTGAATTTCGGGATTTTCATCAATCAATTTCAGCGTATCATGCAACTCCTGAATCGTTTCTTTATTTAAGGCATTTAATTTTTCTGGGCGATTTACAAAAAGGGTTGCTATTCCCTTTTCTAGTTCCAAGAGGATGTTTTTTAGTGCCATGATTTTTTATGGATTAATTAAAGGAAGCGAAACCATAAAAGTAGTGCCTTTTCCTTTATTAGATTCAAATGTAATTGTTCCTTTATAATTTTCGATTATGTTTTTGATGATACCAAGACCTAATCCCATTCCGCTGGATTTTGTGGTAAATTTTGGTTCAAAAACACGATTAAAATCTTCAGTGGCTATTCCTATTCCGTTGTCCGAAACCGCAATTAACACATTATTATTTTCATTTTTTATAGTAACCAAAATAGACTTGATTTCTTGGTTTTCAGGAATAGATTGAATAGCGTTTTTAACCAAATTGGTAATAATTCTAATTAATTGTGTTCGATCAATTTTCGATATAATTTCAGCTTCTTCGGCTACAAAAACAATATATTCTTCATTGAAAATATCCATCGTCAGTTCGACCACATCCACCACATTTAAAGTTTCATTTTGTTGCGCTGGCATTGATGCAAAATTCGAAAATGCAGAAGCAACGGAACTCATCGTGTCAATTTGCTGAATTAAGGTTTCAGAATAATCGTTTATTTTCTGTTTTAAATTAGGGTCATTTGCATCAAATTTTTGTTGGAAACTTTGTACGGTCAAGCGCATAGGCGTGAGTGGGTTTTTGATCTCATGCGCCACTTGTTTTGCCATTTCTTGCCAAGCTTCTTCGCGTTCGCTTTGGGCTAATTTCAAGGCGCTTTCCTCGAGTTCATCCACCATAGCGTTATAGGCTTTAATTAAAAGATTGATTTCATTGCTGTTGGCTTCGATGATAATTTTTTCGTTTTTTTGATTCAAACTTGTTTCGCTCAACTTGTCCGAAATGGTCTTTAATGATTTGGTAATATATGACGAAAGAAAATAAGCAACAGCAAAGGCAACCAAAAGCATAAAAGAGTAAACTTGCGCCAATCGAATTAAGAAATTTTGCAATTCAGTTTGGTAATAACTATCATCTTCCACGTAGGGTAAATTTAAAATTCCCAAAGGCTTGAACTTGTCGTCTTTGATTAAACTATAGGAAGAACGATTCTTTTTTCCGTTGATGGTTTTGATGTCAACATATCTTTTTTCGATAGAGGATTGAACGAGTTTTATGATGTATTTCGGAATTGGCGGAGCAACGGCATCAATCGAAAACTTAGATTTCGAAGATTTTAAAAGCTTTCCGTCCAAGCTATAAATATTGATTTCAAGATTATGAATATCCGATAATTCGTGAATTTTATCTTTAAATATCAGCGAGAGATTATTTGGCGATAGCGGATAAGTTGTATTCGAAAGCACATAATTAATGTTCTCTTTTATGGCGTCTTCCTTGCGATCTAAACGTTCTTGATGGTATTCTTTAGCTTCGTTTTTAAATTGAAAAATAGATATGGAAGCTAACACTATAGAAGCCACAATTATCAATAGAATCATCGAAATGAATATCCTTATTTGCAAGGAAAGCATCGATATCTTGAAACCTTTTAGCATAGTTTTCCGTGTTCCGTTTTTGAGTAATCAGTTAGCTATTCGTATTCGTTCACTGGTTTATTTCACTATCTAATAAAAAAACTGCTTACTGATCAATGTTTTTCTCCCGAATACGTTTGTACATTTTAAACCCTAACATTATGGATATTGAAAATATAAAAATCCCACCTACGCCATAAATCCAGTTTACTGCGTTTTTTAGAATGACCAAAAACACTACGGCAAATAAGATAATTGTAGCGCCTTCGTTCCACAAACGCATATAATTGGTGGAGTATTTTACTTCGTCATTTTGCAATTCCTTGAAAATCCTATGACATTTATAATGATATAAATAAAGCGCAAAAACAAAGCCAAGTTTTACTTGCATCCAAGGCATCTGCAACCAAGCATTTCCCAAGGCTGTAAAAAACAACATCCAATAGGCAAATATACTAGCTAAAATGGCACTTGGCCAAGTAATAATATACCATAATCGGTAGGTCATTATTTTGTATTGTTTTTGCAGTATTTCCTTTTCTGGCGATGGTTTATCGTTGGCTTCAATTTGATAAACAAAAAGGCGAACAATATAAAAAAGTCCTGCAAACCAAGTGATTACAAAGATAAGGTGAAGCGATTTTAGGTAGTTGTAGTAGTCCATTTTTTTATTTTAAACTTTAGACTTTTTATTTTGCCCATTCTTTTATCCAATTTGCAACTGTTTGACACCATTCCTCACTGTCGTTTAAACAAGGAATTGCCATAAAATTTTCGCCACCGTTTTCTTTAAATTGGTGATTGGCTTCCATTGCTATTTCTTCCAAAGTTTCTAAACAATCCGATACAAACGCAGGTGTTACCACTGCCAAATTTTTGATTCCTTTCTCTGGCATTTTGTTTACTTCGACATCGGTGTAGGGTGTAAGCCATTTATCGCCTGCCAATCGAGATTGAAAAGTTTGGCTGTATTTTCCTTCTTGGATTTCCAATAGCTTTACAACTTGTTTTGTGGTTTCATAACATTGGTGACGGTAACAAAACTCATGCGCCGGGGAGGGTGTGTTACAGCAAGAGCCATCAATTTTACAATGTGATTTAGTGATATCTGTTTTGCGAATATGTCGCTCAGGAATTCCGTGATAGGAAAATAGTAAATGATCGTAATCATACCCTTCTAGATGCGATTTTATTGAATCGGCAAGATTTTGTAGATAATCAGGTTTGTTATAAAACGCGGGAACAATTGTAAATTTCATATCTGGGAAATACTTTTTTCGATGCTCTTCGGCCAATTCTAAAATCGTCGTTGTAGAAGCCATGGCATGTTGAGGATATAAAGGAAAAAGTAGCACTTCGGTTACGCCTTTATCATGTAATTCTTGCAGTCCCGACAACAGAGATGGATTTCCGTATCGCATTGCTAATGAAACTGGAATTTCAACTTTTTGCTTCACTTTTTCGTGCATTCTTTTAGAAATAACTACAAGTGGAGAACCTTCGTCCCACCAAATTTTGGCATAAGCAGCAGCCGATTTCTTCGGTCTTGTTTGCAGAATAATACCGCGAACCAACAATGCTCGTAACAAAAACGGAACGTCAATCACGTATTTGTCCATCAAAAATTCATCTAAATAAGGTTTTACATCTTTTGCCGTTGGGCTTTCTGGTGAACCTAAATTAACTAATAATACACCTTTCATATTTTGCTTTTTTGTCAGTCCGAAGAATGGAATCTCTAAATTTATTTGGGGTTAAAGTAGCTAAACTTTTATTTTTTTACATATTTGGATTAATGGCCATCAAGTATTTTTTGGGAGTGGTTCCAAATTTCTTTTTGAAAGCAGCGATAAAATGGCTGCCTGTGCTGTAGCCAATTTTCAAACCTACTTCATTTACATTATAGGAACCACTGTCGAGTAATTTTCGGGCAGAATCCATTTTATAGTCAAATAGAAATCCGTAAACCGTATCGCCATATATTTGTTTGAAGCCCATTTTAAGTTTTTTTATAGTGAGTCCAACTTCATCGGCTAGTTCTTGTAATCCCGGTGGTTCCGACATATTGGCGAGGATGATTTCTTTGGCTTTTTTAATTTTTAACACATTCTCTTCATCAATCAAAAAGGGACATTGTTCCGCATTGGGGTCTTCGGTTCGGTTGAAATACAAACTCAATAATTCGTATCCTTTACCTTTATAATAGAGGTTTTTTATGGATGGATGCAGGTTATAATGAAACAATTGACTTAAAACAATCGCCATCGACGGACTGATATCCCCTTCTTTATAATATTTTTTATCTTTATTATCTTCACTCAAAAAAGTGATGTAGTTGGCTTCGGAAGAAAATAAATTATGAAATTTTTGGATGGAAATAATAACCGAAATTACCCATGAACTGGGTGCGATTTCTAAATTTAGCGGTAATTCTTTTTGCGGATTGTAAAGCAATAAGGATTTTTCCTCTTTTAAATCCAAAGCATAATTTCCTTGGTTAAAGATAAATTTCGCTTTTCCTTTTAATCCAAAATGAAATTGGATCAATCCACTTTTAACTTCACGCTGGGTGTAAAAGACTTCTTCACTGTCGTTTTCGAAACGAAGTAGGGTAAAATCTTCTTCAATTGTTATAACATCTTCAGAACTCATTGCGATATTTTTTTTGAGAAACAGGATAATAATCAGATTTCTATTTACATAATTCTAATAATTTTGTCATTGAAAAGCCTGATTCCATCACAAAAATAGTGATTTTTAGAGTAAAAATAATATTTATGAACAAAAAATCATATAGCGATACAAAAAGTACTTTTAGCGTTACTTTAATCAAAATCCTAGTCATAAATTTGTTCCGCTTCTTAGAAAAAGAGTAAACATGGAAAATCTAAACTTATCAAAACATAAAACCTTCTATTCCATTGGTTTGAGTTACAAGAAAGCCGATGCCGGAGTTAGAGGAAAATTCAGTTTAGACTCAAAATCAAAAGCGAATGCCCTACTTCAAGCAAAAGAATGTGGTTTAGATAGTTTAATAATTACATCCACTTGCAATCGCACCGAGGTTTACGGTTATGCCGAACATCCTTTTCAGTTAATCCAACTGATTTGTGAGAATAGTAACGGTACCGTAGAAGAATTCCAGAAAGTAGGATTTGTATTTAAAAATCAAGAAGCAATCAATCACTTGTTTCGCGTTGGAACAGGTTTAGACAGTCAAATTTTGGGTGATTTCGAAATTATAGGACAAATAAAAACAAGTTTCGAAGAATCTAGAGCATTGGGTTTAATTAATGCTTTTATGGATCGATTGATTAATATGGTAATCCAAACCAGTAAAAGAATTAAAAACGAAACCGAAATTAGCTCAGGCGCTACTTCCGTTTCTTTTGCTGCTGTTCAATATATAATTAGGAATATCGATAATATTGGTAACAAAAACATTTTGCTTTTTGGTACGGGAGAAATCGGTCGAAATACATGCGAAAATTTAGTAAAACATACTAAAAACGAGCAAATTACTTTAATAAATAGAACAAAAAGTACTGCCGAAATATTGGCAGGAAAATTGAATTTAGTGGTTAAAGATTATTCAGATTTGCATCATGAATTGCAAAAAGCAGATGTTTTAGTTGTAGCAACCGGAGCGCAAAACCCAACCATTGACAAAGCAATCTTGAATCTAAAAAAACCACTTTTGATTTTAGATTTATCAATTCCAAAAAATGTTCACCTGAATGTTCAAGATTTAGAATACGTAACTTTAATTCACATGGATCATTTATCACAAATGACCGATGATACTTTGGAAAGAAGAAAACAACATATTCCTGCCGCCGAAGCGATTATCGAAGACATGAAATTAGAACTTAATATCTGGATGAATGGACGAAAATTTGCTCCGACAATTCACGCATTAAAAGCAAAATTGAATGATATTGTGGCTGGCGAATTGACTTTTCAACGAAAAAAATTATCTAATTTTGACGAAGAGCAAGCCGAATTAATTAGTTCTAGAATCATTCAAAAAATCACCAATCATTTTGCCAATCACCTCAAAGACGAAAACACTTCGGTAGATGAAAGTATTGATTTTATTGAAAAAGTATTTCAAATAGGTTTTGCAACTCCACCAATTAAGAAAACTTCAAAAGCCGAAGAAAAATACAAAATTACTTTATCGTAAACACTAAACATATACTTAATGATCCTTAATTTTTTAGAGGTTCAAAAAATTACAAAGAATGGTTCAAAAAGTGATTAGAATTGGAACTCGTGACAGCGAATTAGCCCTTTGGCAAGCCCATACAGTTCAAAAAAAATTAAACGATTTAGGCTATAAAACCGAAATTATTGCCGTAAAATCACAAGGGGACATCCTGCTTGACAAACCCCTTTACGAACTCGGAATCACAGGAATTTTTACAAAAACGCTCGATATCGCCATGATAAATGGGCAAGTTGACATTGCTGTTCATTCGATGAAAGACGTGCCAACGGCTTTGCCTATTGGAATTATTCAAGCGGCGGTTCTCGAAAGAGCCAATACTTTGGATATTTTAGTTCATAAAGGAAACCTTGATTTTCTTGAAGGAAACGGAACAATTGCCACCGGAAGTTTGCGTCGTCATGCGCAATGGTTGCATAAATATCCCAATCATCATGTAGTCGATTTACGCGGAAACGTGAATACTCGAATACAAAAACTGAACGAAAGCGATTGGAACGGAGCTGTTTTTGCTGCTGCCGGACTCGAACGCATTAACTTAAAACCCACCGATTTTATCGATTTAGATTGGATGATTCCAGCTCCTGCACAAGGCGCAATGGTAATTGTAGCGATGCAAAACGATGAATTTTGCAAAGAGGCTGTTGCCAAATTAAATCATAAGGAAACCGAAATTTGCACCTATATCGAAAGACAATTTCTAAAAACCCTCGAAGGTGGTTGTACGGCTCCAATAGGCGCTTTGGCAAAACTAAACAATAACGAAATTCATTTTGTTGGAAATTTATTGGCTATCGACGGAAAAGAAAAGCTAGAAATAGAAAGAACCATTTCATTAGATAATTGGACTGATTTTGGAAAAGATTGTGCCAACGAAATTTTGGAAAAAGGCGGAGTAGCTTTGATGAAAAGCATTAAAGAAATCTTGAAGAAATAATGCAAAATTCCATCAGTATTCTATCTACAAAAATACTTTTGAGCAATCAAAAGGAAGCTTTATTGGATGCCGGTTTTTCAGTAAACGAAGCTAATTTTATTAAAATCGAAAACTCAGATTTTGACTTAAAAGGAATCAACGACAATTTGATTTTTACCAGTCAAAATGCAGCTCAAAGTGTTTTACTTCACCCAAATTGTTCCGCATTAAAAACAAAAAAGGTGTTTTGTGTTGGTATAAAAACTAAATCCTTATTAGAAGAAAACGGTTTTAATGTTGATGTTTACGTTGATTATGCTTCGGATTTGGCAGAAATCATTACCTTGATTTATTCCAATGAAAGTTATACTTTTTTTAGCGGAAATTTGCGAAAAGAAACTTTGCCAAAAGCCTTAAAAGCTGCCAATGTCAAATACAACGAAATTCAGGTGTATGAAACTACTTTGGCACCACAAAAAATAAAAACTGCTGTCGATGGAATTCTGTTTTTTAGTCCGTCAGCTGTTGAAAGTTTTTTGAAGGATAACAAAATAAAAAACGAAATTTGCTTTTGCATTGGCAACACAACAGCCGAAGCTTTAGAAAAAACAACAAAAAATATAATAGTCGCAGATCAGCCTTCGGTTGAAGATGTGATTGAGGATGTAATAGAAGAATTTAAATAATTAGTTTCATACCTGACAGGTTTTAAAAACCTGTCAGGTATAATGAAAAATAATCAAAAAATGATAAAGAACGACCTATTTTTAAAAGCATTAAGAGGAGAAACAGTTGAGCGTCCACCAGTTTGGATGATGCGTCAAGCTGGAAGATATTTGCCAGAATTCCGTGCTTTGCGTGATAAATATGATTTTTTTACTCGTTGCGAAACGCCAGAATTAGCTGCTGAAATTACGGTGCAACCTATTCGTAGAATTGGTCCAGACGTAGCGATTTTATTCTCGGATATTTTGGTTGTGCCAAGAGCGATGGGAATTCACGTGGAATTGAAAGACAATTTGGGACCCATTATTCCAAATCCAATTCGTACCATGGAACAAGTAAACCAAGTTTATGTTCCGGATGTAAATGAAACTTTGGGTTACGTGATGGATGCCATAAAATTGACCAAAGAAATGTTGAACGATGAGGTGCCATTAATTGGTTTCGCAGGTTCACCTTGGACTATTTTCTGTTATGCAGTAGAAGGAAAAGGTTCAAAAAGTTTTGATACTGCCAAAGGATTCTGTTTTTCCGACCCAATTGCAGCGCATACTTTATTGCAAAAAATCACCGATACCACTATTTTATATTTAAAAGAAAAAGTAAAAGCAGGTTGCGATGCCATTCAGATTTTCGATTCTTGGGGCGGAATGCTTTCACCAGTTGATTATCAAGAATTCTCATGGAAATACATCAACCAAATCGTAGAAGCATTGGCAGACGAAACACAAGTAATTGTTTTCGGAAAAGGATGTTGGTTTGCACTTGGCGAAATGGGAAAAAGTAGAGCTTCGGCATTGGGAGTAGATTGGACTTGTACGCCTAGAAATGCGCGTTATTTGTCTGGTGGAAACATCACTTTGCAAGGAAATTTCGATCCGTCAAGATTGCTTTCACCAATTCCTGTTATCAAGAAGATGGTTCACGAAATGATTGACGAATTCGGAAAAGACAAATATATTGCCAATTTAGGTCACGGTATTTTACCAAATATTCCTGTAGATCACGCCAAAGCATTTATTGATGCGGTGAAGGAATACAAGCAGAAATAGTTGCAGCATATAGATGAAAAATAAATTTTACCAATACATACAAAATCTCCAAGATCAAATCTGTGCAGGATTGGAAGCTTCTGATGGTGCAACTAAGTTCCGTGAGGATATTTGGGAACGGCCAGAAGGTGGAGGCGGACGAACACGTGTGATAGAAAACGGAGCCGTTTTCGAAAAAGGCGGAGTTAATATTTCGGCAGTGCACGGAAAATTACCCGAAAGCATGCAGAAATTATTCAACGTGGGCGAAGCTGATTTTTTTGCCTGTGGATTGAGTTTGGTTTTGCATCCAAAAAGTCCGATGGTGCCAACGGTTCATGCGAATTGGCGCTATTTCGAAATGTATGATGAAAACGGAAACGTGATTCAGCAATGGTTTGGTGGCGGTCAAGATCTAACACCTTATTATTTGTTTGAGGAAGATGCAACGCACTTTCACCAAACCTGTAAAACCGCTTGCGACAAACATAATCCTGATTTTTATCCAAAATATAAAAAGCAATGTGATGCTTATTTTTGGAATGCGCATCGCAATGAAGCGCGTGGAATTGGCGGATTATTTTTCGATTATTGCAAAGCAAATGAGCAAATGTCAATGGAAAATTGGTTCAACTTTGTAACCGAAGTCGGCAACAGTTTTCTGGAAGCGTATGTTCCGATTGTCGAAAAAAGAAAAAATTTACACTATTCAGATGCCAATAGAACATGGCAAGAAATCCGTCGTGGTCGTTATGTCGAATTTAATTTGGTACACGACAAAGGCACACTTTTTGGCTTAAAAACCAATGGTAGGATAGAAAGTATTTTGATGAGTTTGCCACCACACGTGCAGTGGGTTTACGACCATCATCCTGAAAAAGGAAGCGAAGAAGAAAAATTAGTTGAAGTATTAGAAAACTCAAGAAATTGGATTGCAGATTGATGATTAACGATTTGTGATTTTTCTTCGTCTGTTCGCTATCGCTCGAGTCAGATTTTTTGAGATTACTAATCGGTTTTAAATCAAAAATCAGCAATCGTTAATCTAAAATCAAAATCAATATGTTCCCATTACAAAGAGGCAGAAGATTACGTGTGAACGAAAGCATTCGTTCTCTAGTTCGTGAAACAACATTAAGTCCGAGTGATTTTATGTTCCCAATGTTCATAGCAGAAGGCGAAAATGTAAAAGTCGAAATTCCATCTATGGTTGGAATCTGCCGTCGTTCGATTGACTTAACTGTTGAAGAAGTCAAAGAGATTTTCGCTTTAGGAATTCGTGCTGTAAACATTTACGTAAAAGTAGACGAATCGCTAAAAGATAATACCGGAAAAGAAGCCTGGAATCCTGATGGATTAATGCAAAGAGCCATCAAAGCTATTAAAGCCGCTTGCCCAGAAATGATTGTTATGCCCGATGTGGCTTTGGATCCTTATTCTATTTATGGCCATGACGGAATCATTGCCAATGGCGATGTAGAAAATGATGCTACCAACGATGCTTTGGTAAAAATGGCTGTTTCGCATGCACAAGCGGGAGCCGATTTCGTTGCTCCATCCGACATGATGGACGGTCGCGTTTTGCGCCTTCGCAAAGGATTAGATGCAGCTGGATTTCAAAATGTGGGGATAATGAGTTATTCGGCTAAATATGCTTCGGCTTTTTATGGTCCTTTTCGTGATGCTTTAGGTAGCGCACCAAAAGATGCCGATATAGAAGTACCCAAAGACAAGAAAACCTACCAAATGGATTATGCCAACCGCATCGAAGCCATCAAAGAAGCCTTAATGGATGTTGAAGAAGGTGCCGATATGGTGATGGTAAAACCCGGAATTGCGTATTTAGATATTGTTCGCGAAGTTAAAAATGCCGTGAATGTTCCCGTAACTGTTTTTCATGTTTCGGGTGAATATGCTATGATAAAAGCCGCTGCCGAAAGAGGTTGGCTCGATCATGACAAAATTATGATGGAACAATTAATGTGTATCAAAAGAGCAGGAGCAAGTCTTATTTCGACCTATTTTGCCAAAGAAGCATCCATTATATTAAATAAATAATATGAAAAAAATTCTATTTTTAGTTTCCGTTTTAGTTCTAATCTCTTGTAAAAAAGAGAGCCAAGAATCCTTTGGCAAAGCCGAAACAACAACCGAAGTTCAGAAACCTGTTGATTTAGGAAAGACAATTTTCGAAGGAAAAGGAGCTTGTGTCGCTTGCCATAAAACCGATGTAAAACTCGTGGGACCAAGCCTGCAAGACATTGCCAAAATCTACAAAGACAAAAAAGGAAACATGGTTACTTTCCTTAAAGGCGAAGGACAACCTATTGTTGATCCAACAAAATACGAGTTAATGAAACCTAATTTCGCAATAACAAAAACTTTTACTGACGAAGAATTAAAAGCTCTTGAAGCTTATGTGTATTCGAATTTAAAATAAGTTACGAGGCACGAAGTAATCTTTTGTGTTAATACGACTCACTTCAAGATTATAAAATCAAAACCATTTCATCCGAGATGGTTTTTTTATATCTATTTCCATTACGTACTTTGCGAAAAACTTTGTGTACTTTGCGGTTCATTTAATTCTATATGGAAAATTGCCAAATAAAAACGCCCTTAGGAATCGCCAAAATTACAGGCGATGAAAACGGTATTTCGGTAATTTCCATTGCAGATGATGGCGAAACTTCAACAACAATTCCAATTATTTTGCAAGAAGCTGTTTCGCAACTCAACGACTATTTCGAAGGAAAAAGAACTGATTTCACTTTCAAATTAAATCCATCTGGAACCGAATTCCAACAAAAAGTATGGAAAGGATTACTCGAAATTCCTTTCGGCAAAACCTGCAGTTATCTGAATTTATCCAAAAAACTAGGGGATGTAAAAGCGATTCGGGCCGTGGCTTCCGCCAATGGAAAAAACCCGCTTTGGATTGTCGTTCCGTGTCACAGAGTTATCGGAACAGACGGTTCTCTCACCGGTTATGCTGGAGGATTATGGCGCAAAAAATGGTTGCTCGAACATGAAAATCCAACAAATCAACAAAGTTTATTTTAGGTTAGACTTTTTAGAATGTAAGATATTTAGACTATCTTAGACATCAAAAAGACTAATTAAGTTTGATGATTTAGGGTTTTTAAATTTTAGCTTTGCCAAATCTAATCAAGTCTAAAACTCTAAGAAGTCTAATTAAAGTCTAAGTTATGATCGAAAAAATCAACCTCAATAATATTCTGTTTCTCGATATAGAAACGGTTCCAGAAGTAGCCGATTACAATACTTTAGATGACGAAATGAAAGCGCTTTGGGATCACAAAACCCAATATCAGCGCAAGGATGAATTCACGCCAGAAGAGTTTTATGAGCGAGCGGGAATTTGGGCCGAGTTTGGGAAAATTGTATGCATTTCTGTGGGTTATTTTGTGATTAAAGGCGACATTCGAAATTTTCGTGTGACATCCTTTTTTGGTGAAGAAAAGAAAATTCTGCTCGATTTCATCAACCTTTTAAATAATCATTTCAATCAGCCCCAACACGTTTTGTGCGGACATAACGCTAAGGAATTCGATATTCCGTTTATTGCCCGCCGAATGATCATAAATACTATTGCTATTCCCAACAAACTCAATTTATTTGGAAAAAAACCTTGGGAAATTCCTCATTTAGACACTTTAGAATTGTGGAAATTTGGTGATTACAAACATTATACTTCCTTGAAACTAATGTGTAAAGTACTCGGAATTCCATCCCCTAAAGACGACATCGACGGAAGTCAAGTTGGTCACGTTTTTTATGTTGAAAATGATATTGATAGGATTGTAACTTATTGTGAAAAAGATACTATTGCTGTGGCGCAGATTTTCTTGCGATTAAGACGAGAAGATTTATTGATTGATGATGAGATTATTCACGTTTAAATAAAGGAACACAGATTTCACAGATTCTCACAGATTTAATTTGTATTAATCTGTGGAATCTGTGTTTGATTTTTTTACTTTTACAAAAAAACAGATTATGGTATTAAGTAGATTTTGGTTGGTGATTTTTATTTCTTCGATTGCATTTGTGATTTTCAGTTTGTTTTCGGGCAATAGTTACACAATTGACAATGTTTTAAACGGGAAAAAAGATGATCCTATTCTGATTTCAGAAAAGTATATCGATCAGTCTCCTGTTTTTATAAAAGATAGCATCCTGAAAGCTCCAAACCAAACCATGATAATCAATCGTGATTCGTTGAATGCGGATACCACTTATGTGTATAAAAATAAAGTTGTAAAAATTTTTAGTGGTGTTCAAAAATCGGATGGTTTATTGCCAACTTGTAAGAGCACATTACTGGATTTGATTATTCCATTGATTGCTTATTTGGCTTTTTTCTGCGGATTAATGGAGCTTTTAATTATTTCTGGCGCTTCTGAAAAACTAGCCAAAGGATTGAGTCCAGTATTCGTAAAAGTGTTTCCAAGTATTCCCAAAAATCATCCATCGATATCCTATATGACTTTAAACTTTGCTGCGAATTTCTTAGGATTAGATTCTGCCGCGACACCTTTTGGATTAAAAGCCATGGAAAGTTTACAAGAACTAAATCCGGATAAAGATAGGGCTAGTGATGCCCAAATTATGTTCTTGTGTCTTCATGCTTCGGGACTTACTTTAATAGCAACTTCAATCATTGGCTATCGTGCTGCCGCCAATGCTAGTAACCCAGCCGATGTTATGTTGCCTTGTATTATTACTTCATTTATTGGTACAATTGCTGCTTTTCTTTTAGTTGGAATTAGACAAAAAATAAATTTCAAAAGCGCTTCTTTAGTACTAACATTAATGTCTTTAATCGCTGCAATTGTTGGTTTGTTGATGTATGTAAACCATTTAGATATAATTGGGAAAAATTATTTTACATCAAATCTTTCGGCGTTAATATTGGTAGGAATTATTGTTTTTACTTTACTTTTTTCTTTTATGAAGGAGAAGAAATTCGCAGCTGCAAATACGACTGTTTACGAAGCTTTTGTGGCAGGAGCCAACAATGGTGTTAAAACCGGTGTCACCATTTTTCCTTATGTTTTAGGAATGTTGGTGGCTATTTCTTTATTCAGAAACAGCGGTTTATTTGAAATTATTAGCAACTGGATTGCTTTTGCTTTTTCGACTATGGGAGTAAGTAAAGAAATTACCGATGCTTTACCAGTAGCATTGCTTCGTCCTTTTAGTTCCGCAGGATCAAGAGGATTTTTGATCGATTCGATGAATACTTTTGGACCTGATTCCTTAACGGGAAGATTGAGCAGTATTTTTCAATGCAGCGCCGAAAGCACTTTTTATGTGATTGCGGTTTACTTTGGGTCCGTAAATATAAAAAATACTCGGTACGCTTTAGGTACCATGCTTCTTGTGGACTTGATTTGCGTGATTACTGCGATTTTTGTGGCGACTTGGTTTTTTTAATTTTTATGCTTTGACAACCGGACTAAAGTCCAGCCTTACAAAATGTACCGAGCCGATGGCTCTACGAAATGTAATAGTTCCATGGGAACGAATCATATTGTAGTAACGGATTTCAATCCGTTGGCGTAAGAATGAATTATAATAGCAATAGATTTATTCGTTGGAATAGGAACGAATCATATTATAGCAACGGATTTCAATCGGTTGGAATAGAATCACAAAAAATTAATTATGGCAAATACCTATCATCAAGTTTACATTCAGGTTGTTTTTGCAGTAAAATACCGTGAAGCTGTTATTGCGAATGAATGGAAATCAAAATTATTTGGAATAATTGGTAACTTGATAAATGAGACGGGTTGTAAGACTATCATAGTAAATGGGGTAGAAGATCATGTTCATTGTTTTTTGGGGCTTAAGCCAGTGATTTCAATTTCGGAATTAATGAAAACAGTAAAAGCAAAATCATCAAAGTATATTAATTACAACAGATTAACTTTGTCAAGGTTTGAATGGCAAGAAGGTTATGGCGTCTTTTCGAATAGTCATTCGCAAATAGATTCAGTTTATAAATATATTGCCAATCAAGAAGAGCATCATAAAAAACAGCAGTTTAAAGAAGAATATTTAGAGTTTTTGGATAAGTTTGAAGTTCCTTTTGATGAAAGGTATATATTTGATGAATTAATATGAATCGAGCCGATGGCTCTTTTTTGTATTGTGTTGTTTCCAACGGATTAAAATCCGTTGTTACAAATGTTCCGAGCCAATGGCTCTACGAAATTTAATAGTTCCATAGGAACGAATCATATTGTAGCAACGGATTTTAATCCGTTGGCGTAGGAATGAATTATATTATAGCAATAGATTTCAATTCGTTGGAATAGGAATGAATTATATTGTAGCAACGGATTTCAATCTGTTGGCTATATTATTAGCATTCTCATCTTAATTTAAAACAATTCTAAAACATAAGTTGATATAAATCGAGATGAATTCCCTCAACTTTCCTTAACTTTACGCCACAAAATAATCAAAAAAATGGACTTTATATACCAGGATCCTTATCCAATTTTAAAAGACGATACTCAATACCGCAAAATCTCTTCTGATTTTGTAAAAACCGAAAAACTTGGCGATAGAGAAATCTTGACCGTTGACCCAAAAGGGTTGGAATTATTGGCGCAAGAAGCATTGAAAGACGTTTCGTTTATGCTGAGAACGGCTCATTTAGCAAAACTAAAAGCCATTCTAGACGATCCTGAAGCTACCGATAACGACCGTTTTGTGGCTTATAATTTATTGCAAAATGCAGTTGTGGCTATCGATGGCGAATTACCTTCTTGTCAAGATACTGGAACAGCGATTGTAATGGCCAAAAAAGGCGAAAATGTATACACAGGAGTCGATGATGCCGAATGGCTTTCGAGAGGGATTTTTAATACCTACCAAGAAAAAAATCTACGTTATTCTCAAATTGTGCCAATAAGCATGTTCGAAGAAAAAAACTCTGGTTCAAATCTTCCGGCTCAGATTGATATTTATGCCAAAAAAGGAGCCACTTACGAGTTTTTGTTTTTGGCAAAAGGAGGCGGTTCTGCCAACAAAACGTATTTATACCAACAAACGAAATCTTTATTGAATGAAAAATCAATGGATGCTTTCGTTCGTGCCAAAATTAGAGATTTAGGAACTTCTGCTTGTCCGCCATATCACTTGGCTTTAGTGATTGGAGGAACTACTGCCGAAGCTAATTTAGCTACAGTAAAAAAAGCCTCGGCAGGTTATTTTGATAATTTACCTACTTCTGGAAACATGGCTGGTCAAGCTTTCCGTGATTTAGAATGGGAAAAACGTGTGCAATTAATTTGTCAAGAAAGTCAAATTGGAGCACAATTTGGAGGTAAATATTTTACGCATGATGTTCGTGTCATTCGTTTGCCACGCCACGCAGCTTCTTGTCCGGTTGGATTGGGCGTTTCTTGTTCGGCAGATAGAAATATAAAAGGTAAAATTACCAAAGACGGAATTTATGTAGAGCAATTGGAAGTAAATCCAAAACAATTTTTGCCAGAAACTGCACCACATTTAGAACCAGCAGTGGAAATTGATTTGAATCAACCTATGGCTGATATTCTTAAAAAATTGTCGCAATATCCAATTAAAACGCGTTTGAAACTAAACGGGACTTTGATTGTGGCTCGTGATAGTGCGCATGCCAGAATCAAAGAAATATTGGATGCTGGTCAACCCATGCCAGAATATTTTAAAAATCACCCAATTTATTATGCAGGTCCAGCAAAAACACCAGACGGGATGGCTTCGGGAAGTTTTGGACCAACAACTGCCGGTAGAATGGATATTTATGTGGATGAATTTCAAAAACACGGTGGAAGTATGGTTATGCTTGCCAAAGGAAACAGAACCAAAGATGTGATGAATGCTTGTAAAAAATACGGCGGATTCTATTTGGGTTCTATTGGTGGTCCAGCGGCTATTTTGGCTAAAGAAAATATACTTTCTGTTGAGCTTGTTGACTTTGAAGAATTAGGTATGGAAGCCGTTCGAAAAATCACCATTAAAGATTTTCCAGCTTTTATTATTACCGATGATAAAGGGAATGATTTCTTTGAGAATTTGTAGTTTTTAACCGCAAAGAAATTAACCGCAAAGGCACAAAGTTTTCGCAAAGTTTACAAAGATTATAAAAATAAAGACCGTTTATTCTTAATGAGTAAACGGTCTTTCTATTTATAAGTTTTACTTTAATCAATAATCATTTCAGGGATTTCTCCTTCAATGATTAAAGTGGCTTCGGTGGAAGCGATGATGTGTTCTACGGAAACTCCTGGCGCGCGTTCTAAGAGTTTAAAGCCTTTTGGAGTTACTTCTAAAACGGCTAATTCGGTAACGACTTTTTTCACGCAACCAACGCCTGTTAAGGGTAAAGTACATTTTTTTAATATTTTTGATTCTCCCGCTTTGTTGACGTGCATCATGGCCACGATTATATTTTCGGCAGAAGCAACTAAATCCATTGCGCCGCCCATTCCTTTGACCATTTTTCCTGGGATTTTCCAGTTGGCAATATCGCCGTTTTCGGCAACTTCCATAGCACCAAGAATCGTCAAATCGACGTGTTGCCCACGTATCATTCCGAAACTCATCGCTGAGTCAAAGAAAGACGCGCCTTTTAAGGTGGTAATGGTTTGTTTTCCTGCATTGATAATATCTGCGTCTTCTTCTCCTTCGAAAGGGAAGGGTCCCATCCCTAGAACGCCGTTTTCGCTTTGAAACTCCACATCAATTCCTTTGGGGATATAATTAGCTACTAAAGTCGGAATGCCGATTCCGAGGTTGACAAAATAATTATTTTGAACTTCTTGGGCGATTCGTTTTGCAATGTCTTCTTTTGTTAAAGCCATAATTTTATATTTTGAACCATATAAGGAATAGAAGGTCATTTAAGTATTTTCGAACTGTATACTAAATAACTGATTACTGAACATTATTTTTTCCTAACCGTTCTCTGCTCGATTCTTTTCTCGTATTTCTCGCCTTGAAAAATGCGTTGCACGAATATTCCGGGAATGTGAATTTGGTTGGGATCGAGTGTTCCGGCTTCGACTAATTCCTCGACTTCGGCTATGGTAATTTTTGCGGCACCAGCCATAGAAGGATTAAAGTTTCTTGCGGTTCCTTTGAAGATGAGGTTTCCTGCCGTGTCGCCTTTCCAAGCTTTTACGATGGCAAAATCAGCTTTGAAAGCCAATTCCAGAACGTGCATTTTTCCGTTGAATTCTCGGGATTCTTTGCCAATGGCGACTTCGGTTCCGAAACCTGCAGGAGTGAAAAAAGCGGGAATTCCTGCTTGTGCCGCGCGACATCTTTCGGCGAGAGTACCTTGCGGAATAAGCTCGACATCGAGTTCACCAGAAAGCATTTGGCGTTCGAATTCGGCATTTTCTCCCACATAGGAAGAAATCATTTTTTTGATTTGATGTTTTTGCAACAGCAAACCAAGCCCAAAATCATCGACGCCAGCATTATTAGAAATACAGGTCAAGTTGTTGGTTTCTTTTTTGACGAGTTCGGCAATGGAGTTTTCAGGAATACCACAAAGACCAAAACCACCAAGCATTAAGGTCATTCCGTTTTCGATTCCCACCAGTGCGTCTTGAACGTTGTTTACTTTCTTGTTGATCATAGCGTCTTTTTTTAGCCCAGATATAAGA
>CANCPC010000008.1 GCA_947379965.1 Flavobacteriaceae bacterium
AGTGAAACAATAAAAAGAGAATTAGGACTTTAAAAAACAAAAAAATAGTATCTTTACTTTAATCTAAATTAGAAAATAACCTTCAAAAATACCTATCATGGCAAAAAGTCAAGACGCAAAAAAAACCGTAAAAAAAGAACCTCTTAAAACCGCCAAGGAAAAGAAAGAAGAAAAAAGAGACAAGAAAAATACTCCTAAAAGGGACTAGTTTTCAGATTACAGGTAACAGATTACAGATCTCAAGTAGCAGAAAAAAAGCAGTTTAAAAATGAAATGAATCATCTTTAAACTGCTTTTTATATTTATGTAAATTGTCCTATTTCTATGTACTCCAAACTGAAATCTGCCAACTGAAACCTGTTTACTTCTTCACTGGAATATTTTCTAGAATTTCTAAAACAAATTTCCAGAATTTTTGAGACGATTCTATCGAAGCTCTTTCGTCTGGTGAATGTGCTCCTTGAATGGTTGGACCAAAGGAAATCATGTCCATATCTGGATAATTCATTCCTAGAATTCCACATTCTAAACCAGCGTGACAAGCCACAACTTTTGGTTTTTCGTTATTTTGTTTCTCATAGATATTAACCAATATATCTAAAATTTCTGAATTTACATTGGGTGTCCAACCCGGATAAGAACCCGCTAAATTGACTTCGCAACCGCATAATTCAAAAGCGGAACGTAAGGCATTCGCCAAATCAAATTTCGATGTTTCCACCGAAGAACGCGTTAAACATCCAATAGAAATTGCACCATCTTTGATGATTACTCGCGCTACATTATTCGAAGTTTCTACCAAATTTTCCATATCGGCCGACATTCTGTAAACACCATTATGCGCGGCATAAATCGAACGAAGAATTCCTTCTTGAACGCCTAAATCCATTACTTTTTTAGGCAAATCGCATTTTACAATTTCGATTGTCAAGTTCGGTTCGGTAGTTTTAAATTCGGTTTTGATGTCGTTGATCACCTCTTGCAAATCGAAAATATACGCTTCGTCATACATTCCGGCAACAATAACTTTGGCAACACTTTCACGAGGAATGGCATTGCGCAAACTTCCACCGTTGATTTCAGACACTTGAAGTCCAAAATTTTCGAAAGCATCAAACAATAAACGATTCATTATTTTATTGGCATTACCTAAACCTTTGTGAATATCCATTCCTGAATGTCCGCCATTTAAGCCTTTAACAGTAATTGTATAACCCACAGAATCTTGCGGAGTTTCCTCTTCGTGATATTCACGAGTAGCAGTAACATCAATTCCTCCGGCACAACCAATGTCGATTTCGTCATCTTCTTCAGTGTCCATATTCAGTAAAATCTCCCCTTTAAGAATTCCACCTTTTAGGTTCAAAGCACCCGTCATTCCGGTTTCTTCATCTATTGTAAACAAAGCTTCAATCTCAGGATGCTTGATTTCCTTCGATTCTAAAATCGCCATAATCATGGCAACTCCAAGACCGTTATCGGCACCAAGTGTTGTTCCGCGAGCGCGAACCCAATCTCCGTCGACATACATATCTATTCCTTGAGTATCGAAATCGAAAACCGTATCCGAATTTTTTTGATGCACCATATCCAAGTGTCCTTGAAGCACAATTGGCTTGCGATTTTCCATTCCGGCGGTTGCAGGTTTACGGATAATTACGTTACGGATTTCGTCTTCAAAAGTTTCTAATCCTAATGAATTACCGAAGTTTATCATGAATTCGATAACACGATCTTCTTTTTTTGAAGGACGAGGAACCGCGTTTAGATCAGCAAATTTATTCCAAAGCGCTTTGGGTTCCAGATTTCTAATTTCTTGACTCATTATATGTTTTTTTTATTTTGGATATTTAACAGGATTCAAATTGGTATTAAAAATAGAAACTACATAAATAGTTTTCAGTTTTTCATCTAAGTAATAAAAAAGAATAAAAGGAAATTTACGGATAGGAAAACCGTGATAATCTTTATATCGAATTTGAAAGAAAGGGCTTTTTGTCAAAGTTTCGATATGTTCATCAACTACTTGGTAAAAATATTCTCCCAATCCAGTTTGTTTGGATTCATAATAGTCAATTGCATCTTGTATGTCAAAAATTGCTCTTGGTTCGATTACAACTTTATAAATCATTTTTCAGATTTAAAACGCAGTTGTTTTTTAGCATCATTCCAAGGAACAAAATCTTCCGTTTTTGAAGTTGCTCTCCTTTCGTCCAACAAATTTTTCATTTCTTGTGTTATAGAAAATTCATTAATTACCGTTTCATAATTAAACTTTTCTATTAATTTCATAAAGAAAGTCAATTCGTTGTCAGGAATATTTAAAGTAATTTGTGTCATTCTTCCTTTTATTGAAAAACAAATTTACAAAAAAAGAATGCGCACTACTATTTTAATTGTTATTTTTATGCCAAAAGTAAAACCGTGCAACGCAAATATTTCCTTCCAATATTCTTCCTGATTCAGATTCTGATTTTGCAAATCATGCCATTTTTTCCTGAGTTTGTAGAACGGTTTTACAGCAATGGATTATATGTATTTATTTCTAAAATTTCACGTTCGTCAATAGGAAATATTCCGTTTTCTGTTGGTGATATTCTCTACGGAATCCTAATTATCTATGTTTTGAAATCCATTTTCAAAATTAGAAAAACTTGGCGAAGCCAATGGAAAAATGCAATTTTAAAAACATTAAGTTTTCTTTCTGTGGTTTATTTTTTGTTTCATTTGCTGTGGGCGATGAATTATTACCGCCAACCGCTTTTCGAAAAAATGAAAATTGAAAGAGATTATTCCGATGCGGATTTATTGATATTTACTAAAAAATTGATTGCCAAAACCAACGAAATTCAAACACAAATCACCAAAAACGATAGCCTAAAAGTAGTTTTTTCGTACTCGCAAGAACAAGTTTTCAGGATGAATTTAAACGGCTATAAAATACTTTCAAAACAATATCCATTTTTTGAATATACGAATCCAAGCATCAAGCAATCGCTTTTCAGTTTGCCGCTGACGTATATGGGTTTTGGCGGCTATTTGAATCCGTTTACCAATGAAGCGCAAGTCAATTATTTGATGCCTATGTACAATTCGCCAACGACTTCTTGCCATGAAATGGCGCATCAAATGGGTTTTGCCAGCGAAAGCGAATGCAATTTTATTGGATTTTTGGCTTCGGTAAAAAATGATGATTTGTATTTTAAATATTCTGGATATAGCACTGCTTTGCGTTATTGTTTGGGCAATTGGCAAATTCGTGATGAAAAAATTTTAGACGAATTACTAAAAACGGTTCATCCAGGAATCCTCAAAAACTACAAGGAAAGCGAGGATTTCTGGAAACAATATGAAACGCCAATCGAAACCGGTTTTCATATTTTTTACGACAATTTCTTAAAATCGAACCATCAAAAAGACGGAATGGAAAGCTACAACAAGTATGTGAATTTAATGGTGGGATATTATAAAAAAGGCAATCGTTTTTAGCGAAGTTTATTAGAAAAGTTAACGGTGTAAAATAGCCCCGATTGAAGCGGAAATCCTGTTATTGCGATACACTGATTGCTTTGTTCCTCGCAATGACGCGATCGCAATAACAGATTGGAGCGGAAAGCGGGACAACTGCTGATTTGGAAATACTAAATTTTGTGCTCCCAAAAAAAAGTACGTATTTTGTAACAAAACATACCTTTTGCCCACTAATACAATTATGAACGACGCTTTAGAACAATCTTTTGTGCAACAATTGAAGGCCAATCAGAATATAATCCACAAGATTTGTAGGTTATATACGAATGGCGATGACGCGCACAAGGATTTGTTTCAGGAGATTACGATACAGTTATGGAAGGCTTTTCCGAAGTTTCGTGGCGAGAGTAAATTTTCGACTTGGGCGTATCGTGTGGCGCTAAATACGGCGATTACCTTGTACCGAAAAAATACGCGCACGGTGCAAACGGTAGATTATGAAAAGCATCAGTTTTTTATAAGCCAAGAGGATTATAATTATGAGGAGGAAGAACAGCTAAAACAAATGTATCTGGCGGTTTACCAACTAAACGACATAGAAAAAGCCCTAATTTTTATGTATCTTGAAGACAAGAATTACACGGAAATATCGGAAACTTTGGGAATTAGCGAGGTAAATGCGCGCGTGAAAATGAATAGAATTAAAGGGAAATTGAAAAAAATATTAAATCCTTAACAAGCATGAAAGAACTGGATTTACTGAAAAAAGATTGGCAAAAAAACGATGCTTTCGAGCAGGTTTCGGAACAAGATATTTACACGATGTTGCACAAAAAATCATCATCGGTGGTGAAGTGGATTTTGATTGTGAGTATTTTAGAATTTGTAATTTTGAATGGGATTAGTTATTTATTGCCTGATGATGGATACGATAATAAATATTCAACTTTACACCCCTATTTGTATTTAGCTGAAAAATTGAATTACATCATTATAATTGGATTTATCTATTTGTTTTATAAAAATTACAAAGCTATTTCCGTATTACAATCTTCAAAAACACTAATAGAACACATCCTAAAAACGAGAAAAATTGTCACTTATTATATTTATTGGAATATCATAATAAGTGGATATATTGGTGGTTTTGGTTTTATCGATGGTTGGAATGATGGTGGGAGAAGTACCGCTGAAAAAGTAATTATTCCTTCACAAGGCCCGGCTAAAGTATTTGCATTATTATTTGCAATGCTATTTATAATGGGAATACTTTGGTTATTTTACAAATTATTATATGGTGGTTTTCTAAGAAAGCTAAAAGAAAATTACAACGAATTAAAGAAAATAGATTTATAAAAAAGTATCCTCACAGCTGAAATTTTGGGTAATGGATGTGTTTGGAATGTTGCTTACATAGCCCATGGTTTCAACCATGGGAATTATAATTGTCACAAAAAACCATTAAACCATAAAAAAAGAGGCTTTAAAAGCCTCTTTTTTTATTTTAATATTCCCATTTTCTTAATTTGTTAAGTTCTTCCTCCACTTTTATTTCTTCTACAGGAATTACTTTCAAGAACGAAGGATGTTGCTCGATTGCATATTCCATTTTTTCGACTATCTCTTCAATTGAATCGTTATCATAATCAATTTCTAAAGGCGGCTTGATGATAAACGATTGTAGAATCCCTTTCTTTTTCAACCGAAGTCCTTTTTTATCAAACGATCGGCGGAATCCGTCAATCACGATAGGAATCACAATTGGACGATGTTGTTGAATTATATGTGCGGTTCCTTTGCGAACAGGTTTGAATGATTTTGTAGTTCCTTGCGGGAATGTAATTACCCAACCATCGTTCAAAGCGATTTTGATATTCTCGGTATCATTCGGATTCACATCGCGCTTTTCAGAGACATCTTTTCCGCAAGAACGCCATGTTCTTTCTACGGTTATAGCGCCCACGTAAGACAAAATTCTAGGTAACAATCCGGCTTCCATCGTTTCTTTGGCTGCAACATAATAAATATTCATTTTGGGTTGCCAAATGTATCCCACGTTTTTTATAGAATCCTGACGACCGCTTAAACTAGCGTTAAAAACGTGAAACATGGCCACAACATCAGCAAAATAAGTTTGATGATTGGAGATAAATAACACATTTGTATCCGGTAAATTCCTAATAATCTCGGAACCTTCGATTTGTAAATCGTTAAAACCTCTATAACGCTTATGGGTTAAAACCGCAAAAATTCGGATTAACCATTTTTTTATAAATAGAATATGACCAAAAGGATTTCTTTTCAATAATCCCATATAAATGATTTTTTTTTGTAAATTGGGATTACAAACTTACGAAAATAATAATTTAAAGCACCTTTTTAAACACATCTTTCAATTCACTCAACATCATTGCAGTGGCGCCCCAAACAATATGCTCCTCGATTTTGAAAGCTGGAATGTCAATATTTTTGGCATAAGAAGTCGTCATTGTTGTGTTTACGACTGTATTGTCATCTAAAAAAACGGACATTGGCAATTCGATTATTTTCGACACTTCATTACTATCAGGCGCAAAAACAAGTTCCTCGTTGGATATTCCCAAAAAAGGATACACCATAAAATTGCTTGGCGGAATATATATTGGGGTAAAAGGCATTATTATTTGAATACTTTTGGGATGAATACCAATTTCTTCATGGGTTTCACGCAAAGCGGTATTTTCGAAAGTTAGATCTTCAATTTCGTATTTCCCCCCTGGAAAAGCAATTTGGGCAGAATGAACACCCTCGTAGGAATTCCGGACTATGAGAACCAAATGTGTCCTTCCATTTTTAGGATAAAACAACATCATTACAGCAGCCTTTTTGGGATTTTTATTTTCGATTTCGGCAGTATTTAACTCAATAATTCGTTCGAGTGGTGCCATTTTATAATGCGCTTCACTAGCAGGAAGTTCAACTTCGATTAATTTGGGAACATATTCTAAAAAATCTTGAAAATTCATAATCAAAGTCTATTTTTGCAAACCGAAAGGTTTTATAAAAGTAGTTTATAATAATGCCTTTTACAAAAATACTATAGTTAAATAAAACCAACCTAATACAATGTATAGCAAAGAGGAAGCTCAAAAATTAAAACGTGAATTTTGGGTTGCTTTCGCCGAAAGTTATCCCCGAAAATGGGTTTTATACGATACTAAAATTAAAGATTTTTCTTTTAAATTTTATGTCGATAACAAAAAAGCACAAGTTTTAATAGACATTGAACATCGAAATGATGAAACCCGTAAAATCTATTTCGAGAAATTAGAATCCCTAAAAACCATTTTAGAAGAAGATTTTATCAAAGATTTAGTTTTCGAAAAAAACTATGTCTTAGAAAACGGAAAAACAATCAGTAGAGTTTGGGTCGAAAAACTGGGCGTAAGTGTTAGTAACAGAAACTATTGGGGGGAGATTTTCGATTTCTTCAACGAAAATATGCACGCTACCGAAATGTTCTATTTGGAATATGGCGATTATATTCGGGATTTAGAAATGAATACCTAAGTATGAAATTATGGTTTTGGATACTGTTTTTTAATAGTGCGTATTAACTCTTCGAGACCGTTGAGTTTTAACTCATAAACCAGTTGTAATTGTTCGCCAAGTTCTCCTTTCGGAAATCCTTTATTAGAATACCAAACCACGTAATATTCGGGTAAATCGATAAGATGTTTGCCCTCATATTTGCCAAAAGGCATTTTAGTATGGGCTAATTTGATGAGTTGTTTTTGGTTTTGATCCAAGAGGAGAAATTTAAGGTTTTAAAGTTTAGGCTAAAAACTCATTTAGAAATGATTTGGTTCGTTTTCTGCAACTCCCTTATTTCGCTTCTTTTATCGTTAAATCGGTATCATAATATAAAATATAAACCCCTTTATTGGCATAACCGCCGTCGCTTTTTCTATAAAATTCAAACTTGTTATCGACCTGTTCTGTCGCAATAGATTCTGCTTCTTCGTGATAACTTTTTCCTTGTGACAAACGCATCATGGTGTCGAAAGTAATATCAAAACCTCGAGTTGCAAAGGCTGATGGGTTACTATTATTTTGCTTTCTGTATTCATTTTCGAAAACTAATGCTTCTGGAGATTTATTTTCACGAGTCATCGAAGAATACATTAATTTCAATTTCACCAAATTTCCGAAATCAATTTCATCGGTATCCAAAGTTTCGTTGGGACTCAAAATCACCAATTGCACTTTAAAGTTGGCCATTGCGCCAAGCATGGTGTTCATGGTCGCTTTTATCATTCCCGTATTGGTAGTTTCAAGAATTACATAATTTATTTTGTCTTTCACGAACAAACCTTTCAAACTTTCGGCTGATAAACTTCCGTTTTCTAGAAGAGTAGCAAACTTAACCTGTTTCTGATTTTCCTTGATATATTGTCGAACTGATTCTTTTTTCTTGTCGATAACCGCGATACTATTTCCTGATTTTGATGACATAAAATCAAAAATTGCCTTTCTGGTACTATCTAAAGTTGGAATAGTTTGATACAAATTAGGATACGAAGTGCCAATATCTTTTGACAAAGGCGAAATCACTGGAATATTATTTTTACTTACTATTTCGGCTGTTTTTTCGACATTACTTTGATAAAAAGGTCCTACAATAGCATCGGCATCTTCAAGATGATTTTCTTTAATTATAGTTGGTATATTCGAAGTCGCTTTCGTTTCCTCAGAATCAAATATCTTAACATCAATTGGGATTCCTAGACTTTTTACAGAATCGATTGCTACTAAGGCCCCTGAATAAAAATCGATTGTCATGTTCAAAAACTTATCTTTTTTTAATCTAGCCGAAGTAGAATTAATAGTATCCCCTTCAATTTTAGATACATTAAAAGGTAACAATAAAACCAGTTTTTTTTGAGTTAAATTTTCAATATTTTTGGAAAATATAACAGGTACTTTTTTCATTTCTTTGGATATCAAAGTCGTTGATGGTAGTTTTAATACCATGCCTTCTTTTACACCGTTTTCTAATTTCGGATTAAGTTTTATAAGTTCATCCGTAGTCAAATCAAATTTTTTCGACAAACTATATAAGGTTTCTTTCGACAGCACCTCATAATTAGAATATTCAATTTGCTTAACAACTTTATCCAAAATTGGTTTTTCAATTTCATTTATTGTTTCAACTGCTACAATTTTATCCAATTTTAAAGGACTTCCTTTAATTAACAATTTATATCCAATCGTTAAATTTGGGATGATTTCAGAGTTACGTTTTTCTAAATCGGCAATTGTAATTCCGTATAATTTTGCAATTGAAAATTTTGTTTCTTTTGGAAGCACTTCATGATAAACTGCTTTTTCTTGACTAGGAATGGTGGTTTTTGAAACCGCAAATTTCGTAACCGTATTGGATGGAATCGTTAATGTTTGTCCAATTTTGATGCCTAAATTTTCTAGTTCTGGATTAGCTTTCTTCAGCGCTTCATCCGAAATACCATATTTTTTTTCGATGCTAAATAAGGTTTCTTTTGGCTCTACTTTATGGGTTAGAACTGTCGGATTGTTTTTGGTTGATATCGTTATTTTACTTTTAACATCTGTTGGTGTTTTCGAAACTTTATTTGGAATCAGTAAAACCATATTTGGCTTTAAGCCGATTATTGCATCTGGATTTAATCGATAAATATCATTAGGTGATACATTGTATTTTTGAGCAATTTGAGTAATTGTCTCCCCACTTTCTACTTTATGGGTTACACTTTTAGCTTGCGAAAATGAAGAAAATGTGAAAAATAAAGCCGCAAAACAAATTGTAAAAAGGTATCTCATGATTTCTTGTTATAAAATTATAGTAAAACAAAACGGTATCAAATATATTCTAATAATTTGATACCGTCCGTGTAAAGTACGTTAAAAACAATGATATTTTATTGACAAAAGTGTTAAAATTATAGGGCTATTCCCATTCTATCGTTGCAGGCGGTTTTGAACTAATATCATACACTACACGATTAACGCCTTTAACTTTATTGATAATATCGTTAGAAACTTTCATCAAGAAATCATAAGGCAAATGTACCCAATCTGCGGTCATTCCGTCAGTAGATTCTACCGCACGAAGCGCTACCACTTTTTCGTAAGTACGCTCATCGCCCATTACTCCTACGCTATTTACGGGAAGCAAAATCGCTCCCGCTTGCCAAACTTTATCGTATAATCCCCAAGATTTCAATCCATCGATAAAAACTTTATCTACATCTTGCAAAATTTGTACTTTTTCGGGTGTAATATCGCCCAATATTCTAATGGATAATCCTGGTCCCGGAAAAGGATGTCTTCCTAATAACTCTGGATCAATTCCTAAAGTAGCTCCTACACGACGCACTTCATCTTTGAAAAGCATGCGTAAAGGTTCTACAATTTTTAATTTCATATAATCTGGCAAACCTCCCACATTATGGTGTGATTTTATGGTTGCCGATGGGCCTTTTACCGAAACGGATTCGATAACATCTGGATAAATAGTTCCTTGAGCCAACCATTTTACGTCTTCAATTAAATGTGATTCATCATCAAAAACTTCGATAAATACACGTCCAATAATTTTACGTTTGGTTTCAGGATCACTAACTCCGGCTAATTCAGAAAGAAAACGATCTCCAGAATCTACGCCTTTCACGTTCAATCCCATTCCTTTATATTGATCTAAAACCGATTGGAATTCATTTTTTCGAAGCAAACCATTATTTACAAAAATACAATAAAGGTTTTTGCCAATCGCTTGATGCAATAAAACGGCAGCTACGGTAGAATCTACCCCTCCCGAAAGTCCAAGAACCACTTTATCGTCTTGTATTTTCTCTTTTAATTCTGACACCATTTCTTCAACGAAAGCATTTGGCGTGAAATTTTGAGGAACTTCGGCTATTTTAACTAAAAAGTTTTCAAGCATTTTTGATCCATCCGTAGAATGAAAAACCTCAGGATGGTATTGAATGGCATAGGTAGTCTCCCCTTCAATTTTATAAGATGCGAATTCAACATCGTTTGTACTAGCTAGTTTTACACCATTTGTAGGCAAGGCTTTAATACTATCGCTGTGACTCATCCAAACTTGGCTATTTTCAGAAACACCTTCAAAGAAAATTTCGTCTTCCTTGATATAAGATAAATTCGCTCTACCATATTCTCTGGTGTTGGATGCGGCAACTTCACCACCACTAAAATGGGCTAAATATTGCGCGCCGTAACATACTGCTAGCATAGGTAGTTTTCCTCTAATTTGAGATAAATCTGGATGTGGAGCATCTTCTCCTCGAACAGAAAAAGGACTTCCGCCAAGAATTACAGCTTTATAACTTGATAAATCACTCGGAAAATGATTGAAAGGGAAGATTTCGCAGAATATATTTAATTCGCGAACTCTACGCGCAATAAGTTGAGTGTATTGCGATCCGAAATCTAAAATAAGTACGTTGTGTTGCATTTTGCAAAAATACTTTATATAATTGGGATTGAAAAATCGAATTTTAGAAAATATTCAATTTTATTCTTTTACCAATATAATAGTAGCTTTAAACCCCGTTCCAAGATTCCATTGACTTGCCGAAATTAGTGCGCCCTTGTCATTATAAACCTTAAATTCAGCTGTATTTGGACCTAAAGTTCCTTGGTTTAATGCTAGAAATTCAATTTTATTAAATCCTTTATCCAAAGTTATTTCGAAACCCTGAAAATCACCCGTCATATAAACTTCTCGTAAAATTACATTGTCATTTAATAAAACGCTAATCGCATCGCCGTCTATTTGACCATAATCGCGATACATCACCTTTGCTGTAAGAGAAGAAGTCTTGAAATTTCCCAAATCCTGATTTTTTCGGTATACAATTTGGTCTTCATTATCGGGTTTCTTATTTAATTTTGCAACAATTAAATCGCCTGGATTAACGAATTCTTTTTTTTGAATCATCGAAAAATTATCAGGAAGTCCTATTTGAAACGAATTATTTGGTTTAGATTTAGTGTTCAGAATATTGGTATTTGCAAACACATTTGGAGTAACAATATTGGGTTTTTCGGGAGTTATGGGTGCGGCAACTTTCTTGGGTTTGAAATCGGTATTCTTCGGCGGAATTGCCTTGAATTTAGGACCTAATTCCATTTGAGCAAAACTCCTAGAACTAATACCAATTATAAGAATAAAAAAAAGAAACTGTTTCATACGTGTCAAATACGGATCCATCACTATTTATAAAAGCCCAAAAATAAAAAAAATCAAAACTAAAAAATCATAAAAATAGCATAAATTAAATTTCTTAATTCTATTTGAGAGAATTGAACTTTTTAATTAAATCGGTGTTTTTTATTTCTCTATTTTTTATAAATTGCAAAAAAATATTAAAACTTACATTGAATTTTAAAACCATTAAAAATCAGCTTACTACATTAAAAAAAATCAAAATGAAAAGAAAAAACATCTTAACTGGATCACCATGGGAAGACAAAATGGGTTATTGTCGTGCGGTACGAATTGGAAATGTGATTGAAGTATCCGGAACAGTAGCGATTGTAGATGGCGAAAAAGTAAAAGCGAATGATGCTTATGCTCAAACGTTAAATATCCTTGAAAGAATCGAAAAAGTGTTACAAGATTTAAATTCCGGGATGAAAGATGTGATTCGTACCCGAATTTTTACAACAGAAATCACCAGTTTTGAAGACGTTGCCAGAGCACATGCCGAATTTTTTGCAGCTATAAAACCAGCAACTGGTTTTTATGAAGTGAGCAAATTGGTAGCTCCAGAATATTTGGTTGAAATAGAATTTACGGCTATTGTTTCAGAGTAGTTTAAAATCATAAACCCGTATTTTGTCATTTCGACGAAGGAGACCCGAGAGCTAAGCTCGAACAGGCGAAGCAAATCACATAACGAGAGCAACTAATGTGATTTCTCCCTTTGGTCGAAATGACAAATAAATATAATTTAAACCAAACAAAATGAATCTAAAAAAAAACGCCTTGCTCCTACTTAAATGGATTTCCATTTGTGTTTTAGTAGGCGTTTTTTCTGGTTCAGCTTCTGCCTTTTTTTTAGTGGCATTAGAATGGGTTTCGCAAATCAGAGAACATAATATTTGGATTATTTGGCTATTGCCAATAGGCGGATTTTCGATTGGATTAACGTATTATTACCTAGGAAAAGACGCTGTAAAAGGCAATAATTTATTGCTGGAAGAATACGAAAACCCACAGAAAACCATTCCTTTACGAATGGCACCTTTAGTGCTTTTTGGCACCTTAATCACGCATCTTTTTGGTGGTTCAGCAGGTCGCGAGGGAACCGCAATACAAATGGGCGGCGCAATTGCCGACCAATTTACAGGGATTTTCAAACTAGATAATTCCGAAAGAAAAACAATACTAATCCTCGGAATCAGTGCCGGATTTGCTTCTATTTTTGGAACACCTTTGGCGGGAGCCTTATTTGCTTTGGAAGTTTTATGCTTTTCGAAAATCAATTTTCGAAGCATTATTTTGTCCTTTTTAGTGGCTTACATTGCTTATTTCACCGTTGAATTTTGGCAAGTAAAACACACCCATTACCAAATTCCTTTTGTACCCGAAATGACTTCGAATACTTTTCTATGGGTTATTTTGGTTAGTATTTTATTTGGATTTACATCAATGTTGTTTTCGAGAACGACTCACTTTTGGGGGAATCTATTTTCGAAAATCATAAAACATCCACCACTTCGACCATTTATTGGAGGAATTGTTTTGTCTATAACCATTTACTTTATTGGCACCACAAAATATATAGGATTAGGCGTTCCGATAATTGTTGATTCGTTTTCAAATCCAAGTGGATTTTATGATTTCTTACTCAAAATACTTTTTACAGGGTTTACACTTGGCGCAGGATTTAAAGGCGGCGAAGTAACTCCGCTTTTCTTCGTTGGCGCAACACTTGGAAGCGCATTATCGCTTGTAGTTCCTTTGCCTATCGCGCTTTTGGCAGGAATGGGATTTGTAGCCGTTTTTTCGGGTGCCACCCACACTCCTATTGCCTGCACGTTTATGGGAATAGAACTTTTCGGCTTAGAAAGTGGCTTTTTTATTGCGATTGCTTGTATAGTTGCTTATTTTACATCTGGATCAATAGGGATTTATCAATCGCAGATTGTAAAAGGAGCAAAGCACAAATTGTATCAACGTTTAAAAAGGCAAAATTTGGAGGATTTTTAGATTCGTAAAAGTTTGTTAATTGTCTATATGATTTTAGCATTAGAACAAAAAAATGTAAATTCGCAAACTATAAAATCGCATTGTTCATTAAACTAGAAATAAAATAAAGTGTAGCGATTCCTTGATCCAATAAAAAAGCATTAACTGGAAATGAAAGAAAAAGATATTGAAGCGATACAACAGTTATTAGCTGAACAAAAAAAAATTGTCATAATTCCACATCGAAATCCTGATGGTGACGCCATGGGATCAACTCTTGGATTGTACCATTTTTTATTAAAAAACAACCATCATCCCGTTGTTATTTCTCCTAATGAATTTCCAGATTTTCTAGCTTGGATGCCAGGTTCAGAAAAGGTTGAAATATTTGAAAAAGAAATAAAAAAATGTACTAAAATTCTTGAAGAGGCAGAACTTATTTTCACTTTAGATTTTAATGCTTTGCACCGTGTAGGCGAAATGGAAAATGTACTAAAAGAGATAAAAGTGCCTTTTGTAATGATCGACCATCATCAGTCACCAGATGATTATGCAGATGTTACCTATTCGGATACTAGCTTTGGTTCGACTTGTGAAATGTTATATCATTTGATTTCTTTCCTTGGGAAAAAATCAGACATAGACAAAACTATTGGAACCTGTATTTATACCGGAATTTTAACTGATTCAGGTTCATTTCGTTTCCCGAAAACTACGGGTACAACTCACAGAATCATTGCTGATTTAATTGATTTAGGTGTCGAAAATACGAAAATTCCAACCTTGCTTTTTGATAACAGCTCCTATGGAAGATTGCAAATATTAGGAAGGGCGCTTCAAAACATGAAGATTTTAGCATATAAAAAAACCGCATTTACGACACTTACTCAAGAGGAATTAGATACTTTTGATCATATAAAAGGAGACACAGAAGGTATTGTAAATTATGGTTTAAGCATAAAAGGAATTGATTTTGCAGCTATTTTTATCGAAAATAAAGAAGAAAAAATCATCAAGATTTCGTTCCGTTCTCAAGGTGATTTTGATGTGAATCTATTTGCAAGATCCTATTTTAATGGAGGGGGACATCGCAATGCCGCCGGAGGAAAATCGGAAGTATCAATGGAAGAAACGGTAAGAAAATTTGAAGATTTGGTTAGCAAAATAACACTATAATTAAGATATGAAAGAGCACAAATTATTGATAATTGTATTATTTGCATTTCTTTTAGTTTCGAGTTGTAAGCAACATCAAGAAGCCAGAAAACCACTATCGCAAACTTCAGGATCTTTTATGAAAAAATCGATAGCTCGAAATAAAAAGTTGGTTGCTGGCGAAGAAGTTCAAATCGATTCGGTAATAAAAGGTAATCCAAAAATTAAATTCCAAGCCGCTAAAAACGGATTTTGGTACACTTATATAGAACAAAACAAATTAGACACTTTAACACCAAAAAAAGGTGATGTCGTTTTTTTTAATTATGAAATTAAAGATCTTAAAGGGAATATCATTTATTCAGAACTCGAATTAGGTCCACAAACTTATGCTATTGACAAACAAAATATCATGACAGGATTACGAGAAGGAATTAAATTAATGCACAAAAACGAGAAAGTAAATTTCCTATTTCCTTCACATATTGCCTATGGATATCATGGTGATGAGAAAAAAATAGGTCCAAATCAGCCTTTATCATGTACATTGACCTTGCATAATTTTATAGATGAAAAAGCATTTCAAAAAAACATTCAACTTAAAAACAACCCAATAATTACGAATAACAAAGACACTTTAAAAACGAAGAAATGAAAAAAAATATCTTATTAGTATTTGTTATAATTGCCTCATTTTACTCTTGCAAAAATGACAAAAACAACCTACCTGATGGTTTATATGCTCAAATAGAAACTAACAAAGGAACTATTATAGTATCATTAGACATGAAAAAAGCACCCGTAACAGTAGCTAATTTCGTAACATTGGCCGAAGGTAAAAATGAATTTATCACTGATGAACATCTTAAAAACAAACCTTTTTATGATGGATTAAAATTTCATAGGGTCATCAAAGATTTTATGATTCAAGGTGGCGATCCCCTTGGAACTGGTTCAGGTGATACAGGGTATAAATTCAAAGATGAGTTTTCTGATTTAAAATTTGACAAAGGTGGCGTTTTGGCTATGGCAAATAATGGACCAGCAACAAATAGCAGCCAATTTTTTATAACTCATGTCGAAACACCTTGGTTAGAAGGAAAACATACCATTTTTGGTCATGTAGTAGAAAAAGGAATGGAGGTAGTAAATAAAATTGATCAAGATGATTTTATGAAAAAAATAACCATAATAAGAAATGGTGAGGCTGCGAAAAAATTTGATGCTTTGAAAATTTTCCGTGATTATTTTGCTGTTGAATCCGAAAATCAAAAGAAAAAAATAGCCGAAGAAGCAATTTTAAATTCAAAATATAAAGCAATTCAAGACCAAAAAGCTGCCTATTTAAAAGAAATAAAATCAAAATCATCCAAAACAAGTACTGGTTTACAGTTTTTTATAACAAAAAAAGGAAGTGGCAAAAAACCTGTTACTGGAGCAAATATCTACATTCATTATGCTGGTTTTCATGAAAACGGAAGCTTATTTGATTCAAGTATTGAGGATGTAAATAAAACTTTTGGAAAATATGATCCTAACAGAGCGGCTCAACATGGATATCAACCGCTACCCTTTCAAGCAGGCAAAAAAGATGGAATGATTCCTGGTTTTATAGAAGGAATCGAAAAATTATCTTTTGGTGACAAAGCCGTTATTTTTATCCCATCCAATCTTGGCTATGGCGAAGCAGGTGCTGGAAATGTAATTCCACCAAATGCCAATATAATTTTCGAAATTGAACTATTGGAAACAATGCCTAAATAATTAATCAAACCTTATAAAACTTAAAATTATTAAAATGAAATCTAAAATCTTATTACTATTATTTTTGGGAATACTTAATGTTCAAGCGCAAGTAACCAAAAAACCTGTTCCAGCTAAAAAAACAATTTCTTTAGTAAAGATAAGTCCAAAATCTGCTACTTCAGATGAAGGAATCTTTGCAAACATTGTTACGAGCAAAGGAACAATCATTGTTCAGTTAGAATTTCAAAAAACTCCGGTAACCGTTGCTAACTTTATAGCTCTTGCTGAAGGAAAAAATACATATGTTACCAATGAAAAACTAAAAGGAAAACCTTTTTATGATGGATTAAAATTTCACAGAGTCATCAAAGATTTCATGATTCAAGGTGGTGACCCCTCTGGAAATGGGACTGGCGGACCTGGTTATGCTTTTAAAGATGAATTTACTGATTTAAAATTTGAAAAAGAAGGAGTTTTAGCAATGGCTAATTCAGGACCTGCAACAAATGGAAGCCAGTTTTTTATAACGCATAAAGATACGCCTTGGTTAAACGGAAAACATACTATTTTTGGTCACGTAATTCAGGGTATGGATATTGTAAACTTGATCGCTCAAGATGATCTAATCCTTAAAATAACTATTACAAGAAAAGGGGTTTTAGCCAAAAAATTTGATGCTCCAAAAGTATTCTCAGATTATTATGCTAATAAAGCTGAAGATGCTAAAAAGCAAGCAGCAATTGATGCTGAAAACCAGAAAAAAGAAGCAGCTATAAACGCTGAAGCTAAAAAAGCTTATTTAGAAAAATACGGAAACGTAATTACTGCAAAAGCAGCTTATTTAGCCGAAACAAAAGCAACTGGAACAACAACTGCTTCAGGTTTAGTTTATAAAATCACACAAAAAGGTAGTGGAGTAAAACCTGTTGACGGAACTACTTTCAATTTTAATTACGCAGGTTATTTTGAAGACGGATCCCTTTTTGATAGTAACTATGAGGAAGTTTGCAAAACTTATGGAAAATTTGATGCTAATAGAGCAGCACAAGGTGGCTACAAAGCATTTCCATTTCAAGCAGGAAAAAAAGATGGAATGATTCCGGGGTTTCTTGAAGGATTAAACTTAATGAATCTTGGAGATAAAGCGTTGATTTTTATTCCTTCAAAACTTGCTTATGGCGAAAGAGGAGCTGGTGGTGTTATTCCTCCAAATGCTAATCTTATTTTTGAAATAGAAATTATTGAGGTTCCTACAGCTGCAACTCCAGTACAAAAATAAATTACATTTTTTAAGAAGTTTTTATTAAATACAAAAGGCCCATAAGAATTGTTTTATGAGCCTTTTGTATTTAATAAATTAACTGATTATTTCTTTCCAAATTTCCAATCGAATTCGTCTTTGCTATTGATAATAGCACCAATTTCGAATTTAACAACCTCATCAAATTCGGTTTGAAGAATAAACCAATTTTCCTCGTTGAAATAATTTTCGAAAGTGTCGAAATCTTCTTGAGTAAATTTGGTTATAGATTTTGTAGCCAATGCTTTCTTGATTTCAGCGATTTTTACACCAATAATTTTATTACCGAATAACTCTAAATCCGGACTTGAAGCCACGATATAACCCAGTTTAAATTCTTCTTCCTGATAGAAAGTCAAACGCATTTTAAGTTTATTATAAGCAAAAATCACGTTGTCGTCTTCGTCCTTGTAATTTCTATCTGGTTTTCCGTAAATAGCAGTTACGTCGTTTTGTTTCATTCCGAAAAGGAGTTTATCGATTCCGTTTTTTGTATTTATTTTCATTTTATTTATTTTAAAAATTGAACCCGTTATGGGTTATTCAAATTATACTTTTTATCGGCCACAGATTTAAAAGATTTTCACAGATTTTATATCATCGCAAAAACAAAATCCTTTTAATCTTTTAAATCTGTGGCATAAATTCAAAAAATAGTGATTTTTATGCTTCCAATTATTACTTTTTATTGACTACAGCCTTTGGCAAAAAACCATCTTCGGAATATTCGCTTTCTGAATTCCAAAACAACCATCCTTTTCCGCCTGCTTTATAAACAGCATCAATTTGTTGTTTTACCTGTAAAGCTCCGTAAGATTGAAAATAACCGGGTTCCAAAGATGATTCTGTAGAGTCTTGCAAATAAGGCCTTAGTTTTGCTTTGTAATTTTTTACAGCATCAATTCTAAATTTTGCCTTAGTAAATGCATTAAGAACCACTCCATAAGGATCCAAATCAGGCTTAGGAAATGCCACATTATTTACAATTTGCCCAGGCGCATATAGAAAAGGATAAAACATTGGCGAAATAAAATCCATATTTTTACCTATTAATTCCAGGTATTGTCCGATGCCTTCGGTATCTTTCTCGCTTTCGCAAATGATCCCAAAAACATTCGCCGAAATTACAGTATTAGGCATTTCTTTGCGTGCATAAGCAAGAAAACCATTAATGGTTTCATACTTTTTAATTTCTGTTTTTCCAAAATCTATGGTGGCAACGTCTCCGTTGTTTGTAAAGCGCACATAGTCAAATTGAATTTCATCAAAGCCAAGTTTGACTGCTTCTTTTGCAATGTTTACGAGGTATTTCCAGCATTCTTTATTATAAGGATTCAACCAAGTATTGCCTTCATTGTCTTTCCAGATTTCGCCATTTTTATTCATTAAGGCTAAATCCGGTCTTTTGAGTGACATAACCGGATCTTTAAAACAAACCACACGCCCAATAACACGAATATTATTTTTATGCAATTCGCTAAGCGTTACCACTGGGTCGAATTTTTTGATATAGTTTTTTAAGTTCTTCACCTCCGCCACTTCAGATGCGTAACTTACATAACCGTCATCCTCTTTTACATCCGTAACATAGGTGTTTATTTCGGTACGATTGGCTAAGTCTATAAAGTGATTTAGCACCTTAGCGTTACCAATACTCCACCCCTCAATAAAAAGTCCTTTTGTGCTATCCTGAATTTTTTTGTCAAGGATTTTATCTTGCAATTGAAGTGGGTTTTGAGCGAATACCGCTGTCCCAACCAACACAAGTAGAAAGCTTGTAAGTATTCGTTTTTTGAATTGTTCCATTTGTAAAATTTGATTTCGAGTGCAAAGATACACTTTGTTTCAGTTTGTCACAATTGAGGGAGTTTATTGGGGGAAGTAGCGGGGAAACTGCTCATTTCAAAAAAAACAAAAATTCTGCCAAGAATATTGATAAATCTCTAGAACTTTAGATGTTTCATTGATTGGTTCGGCCAAGAAGAAAGGACTCTGATTTAGTCTTTAATCAGGAAAAACAAATTCGTCTACCGAAAAATCCAGCACATCCGATTTTGCGGCAGCAACAATAATTTCGTCAATACCTTTTTGAAGTAATAATGGGGTTGTATATTTTCGGCTGGTGGCAACATGAAGGGCTTCTTTCATCATTTTGAAAAAATATTTCCCGTTGGCAGCCCTCGCTTTCACGTAAGTGTAATGATCTACATTCGATTTTATCTCATCGATTAAGGCTTCGCAATCCATCCTTAACTCGAAAGACGTACTCGTAAAAATAGTTTTTCCCTTTCTGGAGGTAAATACAAATTTGTAGTGATCATCGAAACGCTTACTGATAACAAATGTACCCATAAATTACAATTTTCTTCCTAAATTTTTTTTCACTTCGTTGTACCATTCGCTACGAATAATACTCAAAATAATGCTGTCGCGACGTTCTTCACTGCCCAAAGTTGGCATGTGATTGCGCATAACGCCTTCTACTTTGCAACCAATACTTTTCATGGCGGCAATGCTTCGTTGGTTAGTATTATCGGCACGAAATTCTACACGTTCCACTCCGAGGGTTTCGAAGGCAAATTGCAAGAGTAAAAATTTACAATGTTTGTTAAGTCCTGTTCCGCGGAAATCTTTTCCGTACCAAGTATAACCCAATTGTAGGGTTTTGAATGCCAAATTGATATCATAAAAACGAGTGCTTCCGGCATATTTACCTAATTTCTTATCGAAAACGATAAACGGAAATTCGGTTCCATTTTCTTTGGCTTTCAAAGCCAATTGAATATAATTGATTAGATTTTCTTTTCCGTTGGCACGAACTAAAGAAAAATTCCAAGTATCAGGTTCATTAATTGAAAAATCTAATAAATTTTCGATATCGGATTCTAGCAAGGGGCGAAGTAAAACAAAGTCATCTTCGAGGATTGTATTCTGGGGGAAATTTGTTGTCATAATTTATTCGTTCATTTCATCGTAACGAACGGGTATTTGGGGGTCATAAAGCGGGCATTTGAATTCTTCCAAAGTATCTGCGAGAAGATCCATCGTTTTTCCTTCGGTGCCGTAACAATCTATTTGTATGCTTTGAGGAGTTGTTTTAATGTGAAAAGCGCCTTTTCCGTTGGGGTTTTTCCAACTATTTTCGTCTACTTTTTCCCAGCTTGAAAACACGGAGTGAATACGATTCAGGATCACTTGAACCGGAAGAATTTCTAATCCTTCGACTTCTTGTTGTTCGACCAAGGCTTCGTAAACCAAATGATGATTCAGATAAATTCCGTCTTGATAGTGCCAAAAAAATAGTTCGTACATTTTTAAAAAGTTGAATCGTTGAATTGCTTAATCGCTGAATTGGTTAAACTTTTAATCGATTAAACGATTAAAATTTAAACAATTAAACAACCCTTAATATTCGAAAGTTCCGTATTCGCTGGTGATGGTTAATTTCTTAGCATCTGCAGCTTCTACTCGACCCACGATTTGCGCATCGACGTTGAATGATTTTGAAATAGCGATAATTTCCTCAGCAATTGCTTCGGGAACGTAAATTTCCATACGGTGACCGCAGTTGAAAACTTGGTACATTTCTTTCCAATCTGTTTTTGATTGCTCTTGAATCAACTGAAACAAAGGCGGAACTGGGAACAAATTATCTTTTATAATGTGCAAGTTTTGGATAAAATGCAAAATTTTAGTTTGGGCTCCACCACTACAATGCACCATTCCGTGAATTTCATTGGACGAATATTGGTCTAAAATTTTCTTGATAATTGGCGCGTAAGTACGCGTTGGCGAAAGCACTAATTGCCCGGCATCGATAGGTGAATTTTCAACAGCATCGGTCAATTTTACTTGACCTGAATAAATCAAATCTTCGGGAACGGCAGCATCAAAACTTTCTGGGTATTTTGTTGCCAAATACTTCCCAAAAACATCATGTCGCGCCGATGTTAATCCGTTGCTTCCCATTCCGCCATTATAGCTTTTTTCATAGCTAGCTTGACCAAAAGAAGCCAATCCTACGATTACGTCACCTGCTTTTATATTCGCATTATCAATGACTTTAGAACGTTTCATTCGGGCTGTAACGGTCGAATCTACGATGATGGTGCGAACAATATCGCCCACATCGGCAGTTTCGCCACCGGTTGAATGGATCTTTACACCAAAGGAATCGAGTTCTTTGATCAATTCTTCGGTTCCGTTAATGATTGCTGAAATTACTTCGGCAGTTATAAGGTTTTTATTTCTTCCAATGGTGGAAGAAAGTAGAATATTATCGGTGGCACCCACGCACAATAAATCGTCGATATTCATAATCAAAGCGTCTTGCGCAATGCCTTTCCAAACCGAAATATCGCCTGTTTCTTTCCAATACATATACGCTAAAGACGATTTTGTACCTGCACCATCGGCGTGCATAATCAGACAATAATCCTCGTCTTGCGTTAAATAATCAGGGATTATTTTGCAAAAAGCTTGAGGAAATAATCCTTTATCAATATTTTTTATGGCATTATGCACATCTTCTTTGGAGGCTGAAACACCGCGAAGTGCATATCGTTTACTTGAATCCGAACTCATTGTATTGTTGTGTAATTTGGGGCAAAGATAAATATTTTTTTGGTGTTTGCCTATTCGGTTTTTGGAAGTGTTTTCAAAAGTTATCACAATATAAATACTTCGACAAAATAGAGTCAGGTGGAAAATAACTATTTTTCGACAATCCTAATTTCAACTCGGCGATTGTCTTCTTCCTCTTGTTCTGATTTTTCGGGAATGGAATGAACTGGTCTGGTACTTCCGAAACCTTTGAAAGTAATTCGTTTTCGATTGATACCGTTTTGAATTAAAAAAACTGCAACAGCCCTTGCTCTAGAAGTTGAAACATCAAATTTAAGCTCATTCGTTTGGCAACAAATATGACCTTGAACTTCGATTTTTAGCTTTGGATTATCCTGCATTACACATAATAATTCATATAAAACAGGTTTTGATTGTGGCAATAACTTTGGAGAATTATTATAAAAATAGATGTCTTTGAGCTTGATAATATCGCCCACTTTCGACGTTTTTAAAGTCTCATTTAATTCATCGAGTAAAATAGCTTCTTTAGTTTTAGGAACAACTTCTTTGATTATTTCATAAACAATGGTCACTTTTCTATTTTCGGATTGCACTTTCGACTGTTCAAAATCTTTCCCAAAACCTTTAATTTCCTAATCCTTTTTGATTTTTATATTCCTGTTTTTCAAGAAATCGTAAACCGAATAAACCCGTTTTAACGATAAAGTATCATTGTAAGTGTCGGTTCCTTTCCAATCGCAAAAGCCATAAATTTTCTGCACTTCGATATTTTTCGAAGTAGTAATCCAATCTGTAATTTTTTGATTGGTATCCGCATTGATTTCATATTGATCAAAATCAAAGAAAACTTCTAACTTTTCTTGCGCAGTTAGGGTTCCAATATTCAAAAAAACTAACGCTATGAACAGTTTCAATTTCATCATTTTAGCAGGATATTTGGGTTTTAGACTTTGCTCAAAGTTAAAGCATTTTTGGAATAAAAAAAACCCGAAACATTATAGAATGAATCAGGTTTTTAAAATCAATATTTCTTGCTAACTATTTTGTCAGCAACAATTCTCTGTATTTTGTCAAGGTCCAAATTTGATCATCAACCAGCAATTCTAGTTTATCGCAGTGATTTCTAATTTCTTCGAAATACGGTTTCACATTATTACAATACGCTTCGGCCATAGCCTGAGCATCGGTCAAATGATTTGCTTTCTTTCTTTCGTTAGTCATTTCTTCCACTTTAGAATTGATTCCTTCGATGTGTCCAGAAATTTCTCTGATCAAAAGAATTTGCTCTTTGGCAAGCGTTTTATATTCTTCTCCAAAAATTTCTTTCAAGCCTTTTACGTTTTCAATTACGGTATTTTGGTAACGAATCGCTGTTGGAATCACATGATTTTGAGATAAATCGCCCAAAACCCTACCTTCAATTTGGATTTTCTTAGTGTATTCTTCCAATTCGATTTCGTAACGCGCTTCCACCTCAACGTGATTCATCACGCCCATTTCCGAGAATAAATCTAAAGCTTGTTTTGAAGCTCTAGCTTTCAAGGCTTCGGGAGTTGTTTTATGATTACTCAAACCGCGTTTTTTTGCTTCAATTTCCCAAGCTTCGCTATAGCCATCGCCTTCGAAAAGGATATTTTTAGAAACCTTAATATATTCTCTCAAAACATTGAAAATCGCTTCGTCTTTTTTCAAGCCTTTTGTATCTATCAAAGCATCCACTTCCACTTTGAAATCTTTCAATTGTTTGGCAACAATAGTATTCAAAGTCGTCATGGCATTCGAACAATTCGCCGAAGAACCCACGGCTCTAAACTCGAATTTATTTCCGGTGAAAGCAAATGGCGAGGTTCTATTTCTGTCGGTATTATCCAAAAGCACATCTGGAATTTTACCAACTACATTTAGTTTTAAGTCGGTTTTTTCTTCAGGCGACAATTTACCATTCGTTACCCCTTCTAATTCAGCCAAAACTTTCGTTAATTGTTCTCCAATAAAAACCGAAATAATTGCTGGCGGCGCTTCATTAGCCCCTAATCTGTGATCGTTACTGGCAGTTGCAATTGCAGCTCTCAATAAAGATTCGTAATCGTTTACTGCTTTAATGGTATTGATGAAGAAAGCCAAAAACTGCAAATTACTCATTGGCGTTTTGCTTGGACTCAATAAATTTACGCCTGTATCTGTGGCCAATGACCAGTTATTATGTTTACCAGAACCGTTTACACCTTTGAATGGTTTTTCGTGTAGCAATACTTTCAAATCGTGACGTTCGGCCACTTTTTGCATTACATCCATCAACAAACAGTTGTGATCTACGGCTAGATTTGTTTCTTCGAAAATAGGTGCTAACTCAAATTGATTGGGCGCTACTTCGTTATGACGTGTTTTTACCGGAATTCCGAGCAACATACATTCTTGCTCCAAATCTCTCATGTAGGTTAAAGCACGACTCGGGATAGACCCAAAATAATGATCGTCTAATTGTTGTCCTTTAGCCGAAGTATGCCCTAGTAAAGTTCTTCCCGTCATGATAAGATCAGGACGAGAATTAGCCAACGCGCTATCGACCAAGAAATATTCTTGTTCCCAACCCAAAGTTGCTGTAACTTTTTTTACATTTTTATCAAAATATTTGCATATTTCTGTAGCGGCTTCATCCATGGCAGATAAAGCTCTTAATAATGGAATTTTATTGTCTAAAGCTTCTCCCGTATAGGAAATAAAAACTGTCGGTATGCACAAAGTTGTTCCATAAATAAATGCTGGAGATGTTGGATCCCAAGCAGTATATCCACGCGCTTCGAAAGTGTTTCTAATTCCTCCATTTGGAAAACTAGAAGCATCAGGTTCTTGTTGCACTAATTGTCCGCCACCAAATTTTTCTACGGGATCGCTACCGTCATACGAAGTTTCGAAGAAAGCATCGTGTTTTTCGGCGGTGGTTCCTGTAAGGGGTTGAAACCAATGTGTATAATGAGTAACACCTTTTGAAAGAGCCCACTCTTTCATACCCATGGCAATATAATCAGCTAATTTTCTGTCTATTTTAGTTCCGTGTTGAATAGCATCTTGTACCCCTTTTAAAGCATCGGAAGTCAAATATTGCTTCATAGCTTTATCATTGAATACATTTGAACCAAATATCATTGATTTTCTGTTGATCTCTTCAAATTGAATAGGTTTTCTAGTTGAAGCTTCTTTTAGAGCTTGAAAACGTAATGTTGACATAGTAATTATTTTTATTGGATGAATATTTACCGACTAAGTTATTTAAGGCCAAATATAAATAATATATGACGGAAATGAATAACAACATTAAAATATTACCTTTTGATTTTAAGGGATTAATATAAAGTTCGGTTCCACAAAAATCAATTTATTATTGAATACAAACAACTTATAATTAAATCTTCTATTAATTGTTTCATTTTTAATGCTAGAATATAGTTTTTAATAAAAATAAAACAACTTTTGATAAATTCAAAAAAGAGAACTTACGAATTTAATTTTTATTACGTTTTAAAATCACAATATTTTAGTTATCCCCCCCTTAAATTATGGTTTTATGAAAAATAACATTCAATTAAATAAAAAATACCCCCTCATTTTAACCCACAATTAAAATAATATATATTTGCATAATAATTTCAAAAAATTAATTAATTTATATTTATATTATGGCTAAAATAAAATTAGAGTACATTTGGTTAGATGGATACGAGCCAACTCAAAATCTTAGAAGTAAAACTAAAGTAGAAGAACACGAAAATTTTCAAGGAACTTTAGCTGAAATTGGTAATTGGTCTTTTGATGGATCTTCAACAAGACAAGCTGAAGGTGGATCTTCAGATTGTTGGTTAGTACCTGTTGCAATTTATCCTGACCCAGCTCGTGTAAATGGTTATTTAGTTATGTCTGAAGTTATGAATGCAGACGGAACTGCGCATTCAACTAATGGTAGAGCAACTATTGATGATGACAATGATGATTTTTGGTTCGGTTTTGAACAAGAATACTTTATCATGGATTCTGAAACAAAATTACCTATAGGTTTTCCACACCACGGAACTCAAGGACAATATTACTGTGCGGTAGGAGGACAAAATACTTTTGGAAGATCTTTAGTTGAAGAGCATGCTGATTTATGTATTGAAGCAGGCCTTAACTTTGAAGGAATCAATCAAGAGGTAGCTTGTGGACAATGGGAATTCCAATTATTCGCTAAAGGAGCTAAAAAAGCAGGTGATGAAATTTGGGTTGCTAGATATTTATTAGAGCGTTTAACTGAAGATAAAGGAATGTATATTGAATACCATCCAAAACCATTAGGGGATACGGACTGGAATGGTTCAGGTATGCACGCAAACTTCTCTAATACCGCATTAAGAACTGCAGGAGATAAAGAAGTATATGCTAAAATTTGTGAAGCGTTCCGTCCTGTAACCGCTGAACACATTGCTGTTTATGGTGCTTATAACGACCAACGTTTAACTGGTAAACACGAAACCGCATCTATCCATGATTTCTCTTGGGGGGTTTCAGATAGAGGATGTTCTATACGTATCCCATTAATAGCTGTTCAAAAAGGATACAAAGGATGGTTAGAAGATAGAAGACCAGCATCAAACGGTGATCCATATAAAATTGCTGCAAGAATTATCAAAACTGTAAAATCAGCTTTGTAAACTTCCAGCAATCAAAACTAAAATGCTTTCAGAAATGAAAGCATTTTTTTTGATTAAAACTATTATTTCAAAACCAACAAAGTATATTTGTAATTCGTAATTAAATAGGATGGTCTGGATTTCATTTATAACCGCAATTTTAGTATTTCTTGCACTTGATTTAGGGGTTTTTAACAAAACTCCTCATATCATTAGCACCAAAGAAGCTAGTAAATGGACGATTATATGGGTCATTTTATCTTTTCTATTTTCAGGTGTAATCCATTGGTTATATGGTAATAATTATATTTCAAATCCTGACAAGCTTAAACCCGCAGCAGCTACTATAAAATACCTTACAGGCTATTTAATCGAATTATCGCTAAGTGTAGATAATGTTTTTGTCATTGCCGTTATTTTTGCTTCTTTTCGAATTCCAAAAAAACACCAACATCGAGTGCTGTTTTGGGGAATAATTGGCGCAATTCTATTTAGAGGACTCATGATTTTCTTTGGTGTTTTATTACTTAATAAATTCACTTGGACCTCTTATTTATTTGGAGTTTTCTTGATATATACTGCAATAAAAATGTTATTCACGCAGGAAGAGGAAGAATTTAAACCTAAAAATTCGTTTGTTTATAAAACATTACGCAAAATAATTCCGGTTTCCAGCCACATCGACAACGAATATTTCTTTGTAAAAAAAAGACATATTTGGGTTGCAACATCACTATTTGTAGCGCTCATTGTTATAGAAGTCATGGATGTTGTTTTCGCGATGGATAGTGTTCCTGCAATTTTAGCCATTACCTCTGATCCTTTTTTGGTGTTTAGTTCGAACATTTTTGCCATTTTAGGACTTCGTTCTTTGTATTTTTTCTTGGCCAACATGCTCGAAAAATTTAGTTATTTAGAATTTAGCTTAATTGCTATTCTCTTCTTTGTTGGTTTAAAAATGCTTCTCCATACTATATTTGAAATTCCAGAATGGACTTCATTAGCTTTTATTACAATTTCACTAACTATTGGAGCAATTGTATCTTTAAAAAAGAATCCAGAACAAGTTTTGGAAGATGATAAATAAACAAATTACAAATCTTCATGAAAGACAAACTAAAATTATACATGATAATGCTTGGCTGCACTCCAGTAGGCAGATATACTGAACAACATGATATTTTTTTTGGAATTGGAAAATCCCTTAAAGATTTAATTCCAGAGATGAAGGCTTTTTGGCCAGAAGCCAAAGGACGAATTCATATTGATGCTTGGCGCGAAGTAACCCTAGTTGATAATTTTTCGATAGAAATAGTCGACAAAAACGCGGTAAATAAATTAGTTTCAGACAATTTGTTTTTCATCAATCTTGGCGGATACAAAGAAAATGAATTTGAAGAATACCATTATAAAACACTAACTATTGCTAAAAATATAGGAATGGCATCCAAAAATGCTAAAATAACAACCTTTTATAAACATTTCGGTTTTAAAGGTGCTACTTCGCATATTGATGACAAATACGGTATAGATGTAGATGATATTTATAATGTTTCTGACATTTTAAACGGCCATTACAAAGAAAAATATTCTTTAAAAATAACCAAAACAGCAACTTTTTTAGAAGAAGACCTTCTAAATATTGGTTATTTAAAATTAGCTAAAATTGTTTAATTATTGACTTTTATTTTATGTCTAATTGCCACTGTGGAAGCTCATTTTCCTTCAAAAATTGTTGTGAACCATATTTAAAAAATCAATTAAAAGCACCAACATCTGAAACATTGATGCGCTCTAGATACACAGCTTTTGCTATTGGCGCCATCGATTATTTAGTTGCTACTACACACTTATCACAACGAAAATTTCAAAATAAATCAGCCCTATTAGAATGGTCAAAAAGCAATCATTGGATAAAACTAGAAGTATTAGCTTCAACAGAAACAACTGTAAGTTTTAAAGCCTATTATTTAGATTCGGAACTAAAAGCACAAATCCATACTGAACATTCTACTTTTATTTTCGAAAATGGAAGTTGGTATTACTTGGATGGCCAATATTAAAAACGCTTTTTGATTGGAATCCATATTTCCTCTTCAGAATTGGAGTCGTCTTTTTTATATTTTTCACCAAGAATCTCAAACTGTGGTCTTGTATCTAAATTAAATTCAGACTTAGGAAGCCATTCCGTATAAATTGAATTAAAAAAGGCTGCAGCATTACTTTGATCTCCTTTATAGTTGAAAACAGCATACAAACCTTCAGGAATTTCAAGTGTTTCCATACCTTCCGGAACGAAACTAAAGTTTGAAACAGCAACAGCGGCCCATTTTATAAAGGGAGTATTTGGTTTAAAATCAAAATTTTTGGGATTGATTTGTATATTAAAAAGTGCTGTTCCTAATGGGTTTTGAATTTCTTTTCTACGAGGCATAAAACTACTCCACAATTCAAAAGCACGATAATTAGCATAAGTAAAACTCAAATTTTTACCTATAAATTTTGTTACTGAAAAAGTTTTAATCATTGGAATCATAATGCAAAAATAAAGAAACTTTTAAAATTATATTCAAAAAAACTTTACGATTAATATTCCCATAAAAAAAACCTGAATAACAGCTTTTTTATTCAAATTTTTAAAAAAAGCATAAAACAAAAAATAACGCAAATGTTCATTTTTAAAAAAATAAGATTAGTTTTGGAAAAAATTATAAATACTAGATACAACTGTCCGATAAAAGTAGCATCTTCAGTAATTGCAAGACTTGAAGCAATTACTAAGGATACAATAGATAACGGGAAATAGCTTAAAAAATATGCAGCAGATTACAATACTTATTAATTGTGCGGATCAAAAAGGAATTATTGCCGCAGTGACCGATTTTATATTAATAGTAGAAGGGAATATCACTTATATTGATCAACATGTAGATCGAGAACAGAATGTTTTTTTCATGCGTTTGGAATGTGAACTTACCAATAAAGATAGTAATGTTTCCAATATAAAACATACTTTTAAACAAACAATTGCGACAGAATTTGATATGAAATGGGAAATTTACACGATGGAACAAAAGCCAAAAATGGCTTTGTTTGTATCAAAATATGACCACTGTTTATTTGATATTTTAGGGCGTTATAGCGCTGGAGAATTGAATGTGGAAATTCCTTTAATCATCAGTAATCATGAAGATTTAAAACCTATAGCAGAGCGATTCAAAATTCCTTTTTACTATGTTCCGTTTACTAAAGAAAACAAAGAAGAAGGTGAAAAACAACAAATTGAATTACTACAAAAGCACGAAATAAACTTCGTGGTTTTAGCCCGTTATATGCAAATAATAACTCCTAATTTGATTTCGCTTTATGAAAATAAAATCATCAATATTCACCATTCGTTTTTACCTGCTTTTCCTGGTGCAAAACCATATCATTCAGCATTTAAACGTGGTGTAAAAATTATTGGTGCCACAAGTCATTATGTAACAGCAGCTTTAGACGAAGGACCTATTATTGAACAAGATACAGCAAGAGTATCGCATATTAATTCAGTAGAAGACTTTATTATGAAGGGCCGGGATTTAGAAAGAATTGTTTTGGCAAGAGCCATAAAACTTCATGCCGAACGCAAAACAATGGTGTATGATAATAAAACAGTTGTGTTTTATTAGAGTATATAAAAACAATATAAAATGAAAAAATTAGCATTAGTTTGCCTTTTGATCCCTTTTATGGGTCTCGCACAATTAAAAGACATTATAAAAAAAACAAACGATCAAGCGGCTATTTTGACAAAAAATAATTCGAGTCTTGACATTTCTGCAGCATTAAAAGAAGCTTTAAATAAAGGTGTAACCGAACAAGTTTCGAAATTGACAAAGACTGATGGATTCTACAAAAACGATGCGGTTAAAATAATAATGCCTGACGAACTAAGAAAAGTCGAAGCTACATTGCGAAAAATAGGATTGAGCAGTTTAGCAGATGACGGAATAAAAGCATTCAATCGTGCTGCCGAAGATGCCGTAAAAGAAGCAACTCCTGTTTTTGTAAATGCCATAAAAAACATCAATATTACTGATGCAAAAAGTATTTTGATGGGAAATGATTCTGCCGCAACTGCCTATTTACAAACTTCAACCACAAAAGAATTGTATATTAAATTTAGTCCTGTGGTACAAACTTCTCTCGAAAAAGTAGGTGCAAATGTTATTTGGACTTTAATATTAAAAAAATATAATACGCTTCCCCTAGTAAGAAAAATAAATACTGATATTACATATTATGTAACTAATAAATCTCTTGAAGGTGTTTTTAAAATGATTACAATCGAAGAAAAAAATATTAGAACAAATCTTAACTCAAGAACTTCAGATGTCTTAAAGAAAGTATTTGCTCTACAAGACAAAAAATAAAATATTAATTATTATATAATATCTTAAAACTTAACTTATATTGAACAAACAAATAACAAATCCTTAACAGTTTAAAACGAGTAAGTTAACGATCTTTGTAAAATAATAAACTGGTTATTTATTATGTTTGGTTTTGGTTAGTAAAAGAAAATGTCTCACAAATTGTGAGACATTTTTTTATTTGTTTAAACCTATAAACAACAAAACTTCGCTGTTAAAAATGTTTGGCTGTTCTACATTTACAACATGGCCACATTGCTCTACGACGAACAATTTTGAAGATTTATAATGTTTTTCGACTACTTGTCTCACCGATGGTAAAAACATGTAATCTTCCTCACCCATGATATAAAGAGTGGGGATATTCAATTCTACTTGACGAAACCAGCGGAGCACCGGATTGATTTCGGCAGTGAGTTTGAACCATTTTATGAATTCTTTTTGGTATAATTTTTTGGCTTCATTTATAAAAAGTAGACGCGATTGTCTATGGCTTTTCTTTGGCATTATCACAAAAGCAAAAAACTTGTATAATACTAAATAAGGCAACACATATTTGAATGTATTCCCTACTTTCATTAAGATTTGCGAACGGAAATTCATTTTTAGAATGGCGCCTCCAAGAATCATACTTTGTACTCTTTCTGGATGCATTTCGGCCAATTGACGAATGAGAATCGTACCGAGTGAAATGCCGACAAAATGGGATTTTTCAATTTTTAAATGATTAATAACTTCCAAAACATCATTGGCGATAGATTCGAAAGTATATTTCTGTTGGAATGCTTTTTTGATTTGGGAATTAGAGTTACCATGACCGCGTAAATCCAATAACAAAACGTTATATTGGCTTTTAAAATCCCGAATTTGCTTGAACCAAATTGACGAACTACCACCAGCTCCGTGGACAAAAGTCACCCACTGATCGCTATTTTCGTTTTTGTAAAAGGTGTAGTTTATCATTTTTTTTAAATGGGTCGCGGATTAAACGGATTAAATATTACAGTTATAATTCGTTGCAATGTAGAAAATTTTCAGCCACAAATTCACGAATTAAAATTATCATTTTGTGTTATTTAAAAAATATTTAAAAGCTTAGAAACACATAAAAAAGATTGAGATAGACCAATTGCTTCGCCTGTTCGCTATTGCTCGGATCTTGGTTTAACAGCGCTATGAATAACTTTAAAGAATGAGACTCCTTATCAATTCAACAAAAACCTATGTATCTATCTGTTTAATAATAAACCTTCAGAATATCTTCCATTTCTTGTTGCATTTTCAACGCTTCTTCCCTAGCCTTTTCGGCAAAATCAGTCCCTTTTGAAGCATAAATAATCGCTCTTGAAGAATTAATCAATAATCCAACATTCGCATTCATTCCATATTTGCAAACTTCCGAAAGACTTCCCCCTTGTGCGCCAACACCAGGAACCAGCAAGAAACTATCTGGAACAATTTTGCGAATCTCCGTGAAATATTCCGCTTTTGTAGCGCCAACAACATACATCAAGTTTTCGGAATTTTTCCAAGTTTTAGACGTTTCCAAAACCTGTTTGTATAATTCCTTTCCGTTCACATTCAAGGTTTGAAAATCGAAAGCGCCTTCATTCGAAGTCAAAGCCAACAAAATCGTGTGTTTATTTTCGAAAGCTAAGAAAGGCTCTACTGAATCTTTCCCCATATAAGGCGCTACGGTTACGCTGTCAAAATTCAAATCTTCGAAAAACGCTTTGGCATACATGGAGGAAGTGTTTCCAATATCGCCGCGTTTTGCATCGGCAATAGTGAAAATTTCAGGATGTTTATCGTTGATATAATTGATGGTTTTTTGCAAAGAAATCCATCCTTTAATTCCATACGCTTCAAAAAAAGCCGTGTTGGGTTTGTATGCTACGGTAAGATCTTGAGTTACATCGATTATTGCTTTGTTAAACTCGAAAATCGGGTCTTCAAGTTCTAATAAATGAGGCGGAATTTTATTTAAATCAACATCTAATCCTACGCATAGAAACGATTTTTTGATTTTTATTTGGTCAATTAATTCTGTAGTTTTCATTGTTGTTTGTTTAAAAGCAAATTTCGCAAAGTTTTTCACAAAGTTCACAAGGTGTTAAAAAAAATGCCAAACATTTCAGAGAGGCATTTTTAATTTATTTTAATTTTTTTTTGCCACAGATTTCACAGAATAGCACTCATTTTTTAATCCTTTAATTTTATATATTTTCTTTCAACCACGAATTGCTCAATTCGCACATATTTTTAAATCTTTTTAATCCTTTAAATCTGTGGCAAAAAAAACCCCAAGACCTACTAAAATACTTCGCTTGCTTCTTTCAGTTTTTCCATGTTGTTAACCAATTGTAATTCGTCAACAATTTTCTGAATATCGCCATTCATTATATTTCCTAAATCGTACAATGTCAATCCCACACGGTGATCCGTTACACGACCTTGAGCATAATTGTAGGTCCTGATTTTTGCAGAACGGTCACCAGAGCTTACTTGTGAAGTACGTTTGGTAGCATCTTGTTCTTGTTTTTTTGCCAATTCTTGCTCGTATAAACGAGAACGCAAAACAATTAAAGCCTTATCTTTATTCTTATGTTGTGATTTCTGATCCTGACATTGAGCCACCAATCCAGTAGGAATATGAGTCAATCGAACCGCCGATTTTGTTGTATTAACAGATTGTCCACCAGGACCAGAAGAACAGAAAAAATCAACACGAACGTCGTTCATATCAATTTGAACATCAAATTCTTCCGCTTCAGGAAGAACCATTACTGTCGCTGCCGAGGTATGTACACGTCCTTGAGTTTCCGTTTGCGGTACCCGTTGCACGCGGTGAACGCCTGCTTCAAACTTCAAAGTTCCGTAAACATCTTCACCTGTAACTTCAAAAATAACCTCTTTGAAACCACCCGAAGTTCCTTCATTCATATCTACAACCGAAGTTCTCCAACCTCTATTTTCACAATATTTGGTGTACATTCTAAACAAATCACCTGCAAAAATACTGGCTTCGTCCCCTCCTGTTCCGGCTCGAATTTCTACCATCACATTCTTGGCGTCTTCCTCATCTTTAGGAATCAACATAAACTTAATTTCTTCTTCAAGATCAGGCAATCTTTCCCTGGCTTCTTCAAATTGCAGTTTGGCCATTTCGGTCATATCTGAATCACTATTATCAGCAATAATCTCATTGGCTTCGTCAATATTGGCCATCAAAAGCACATATTCATCACGCTTTTCAGCCAAGGCTTTCAAGCCTTTATATTCCTGATTCAATTGTACATAACGCTTTTGATCGGCTATCACATCGGGCTGAATAATCAAGTCCGAAATCTCATCGAAACGCTGTTTTACTATTTGAAGTCTATCTAACATTTTAAAATCCTTTTATTGGAGTGCAAAAATACAATTTTTTTGTTTAAAGTTTGAGGTTTAAAATTCCAAGTTTAGTGAATACTTTGTCACCTACTTTATTTATCGATTAGAGTATATCTCTAGCACAATTATTCATTTTTAATGAGTGAAAATTAATTTATACTAAATCATATTTTTTAGAAGTTAATTATTTAATACTTTTATAAAATCGAAATCTTTTTTTTAAAACGAATAAAATGAATCCCAAAGTTGATGACTTTATAAGCAATGCCAAAAAATGGCAATCGGAAATAATCCAACTGAGAAAGCTGCTTTTGGATTGTGGTCTTACAGAAGAATTCAAGTGGCGAAATCCTTGTTATAGTTTTCAAGGAAACAATGTTGTACTTATTGGCAGTTTTAAAGCGTTTTGTTCGCTTAGTTTTTTCAAAGGAACTTTGTTACAAGATAGCAATGCGGTTTTAAGCAAACCTGGAGAAAATAGTCAGTCCATGCGGTTTTTTAAATTTCATAATCTGGAAGAAATCATAAAACAGCAATCGATAATCAAAGCCTATATTTATGAAGCCATAGAAATTGAAAAAGCAGGTTTGAAGGTAATTTTAAAAAGCAATTCTGAACTTCAATTAGTCGAAGAATTACAAGTTGCTTTAGACAAAAATCCCGATTTAAAAACAGCTTTTCAAGCCTTAACACCGGGACGACAACGCGCGTATAACATCTACTTTTCGGCTTCGAAACAATCCAAAACTCGGGAAACCAGAATAGAAAAATACACACAGCGAATTCTTAACGGAAAAGGAATCAACGATTGCACTTGTGGCTTATCTAAAAAAATGCCCGGTTGCGACGGTTCACATAAATATATTTGATGAGATTGCGTCGTTCCTCGCAATGAGTGGCAAATACGAACAAATAAGTCAACACATTCGTTTGCTTTAAAAATATAAAGTAAACATATATATTTACTTATTTGTAAAAATATAAACATATAAGTTTACTTTATTTGAAATTTGTAAACAAATAGGTGTACTTTTGTATTTAATTGTAAAGACAATTGTTATGCGTAATCAAAAAAAACTGCTCATTGAGCAATTAGACAGAAAGTTAAAACCTTTTCAAGGAACTGAGAAAGTAATTATTCCGGCACATGGATGGATTTATGCTATTCGTACGGCGCTAAATATGACATTGGAACAATTAGGTACTAAACTAAATATGACCAAGCAAGGCGTTAAGAACATGGAAAAAAGAGAATCTCATAAGTCTATATCTATAAAATCCCTCAAAGAGATTGCTACTGCTTTAGACATGCAATTTGTATATGGTTTTGTCCCGAAGCATGGAACAATTGAAAATCTTGTTGATTACAAGGCTTCGGAACTTGCAAAAAAAATTGTTCTACGAACCAGCACCAATATGAAATTAGAAAATCAGGGAAATAGCGAAGAACAAATAGATAGCGCCATAAAAGAATTAGCCGGAGAGATAAAACGAGAAATGCGCAAATCATTATGGGAATAAAATTTGCGTATGACGATGGTCAAACCCCTCTAAACGAAGAAGAAAAAGAGGGGTTATTGCTAAAATCAGTAACGACTCATAATGAACTCGACGAGCACGAACAACTCAATATTGAAAAAGCGATAGAATGGATTATTGGTCTAAAACTAAAAAAAGACCGAATATTGACCGAAGATTTTATAAAGACTTTGCATAAGAAAATGCTAGGAAAAGTTTGGCGATGGGCAGGTGAATTCAGGAAATCAGAAAAAAATATTGGCGCAAAATGGATTAATATTCCTGTCGATTTAAGAACATTACTAGACGATACCCATTTCTGGATTGAAAATAAAACATTTCCACCGGATGAAATTGCGATACGTTTTAAACATCGATTAGTTTCTATTCATTGTTTCCCAAATGGAAACGGAAGACATTCTAGGATTATGGCTGATATTTTAATCGAAGCTGTTTTTGAAGAAGCTATTTTCAGTTGGAATCAATCGAATATGGTGAAAGCTGACGAAACGCGAGCGGAGTATATCCAATCAATTAGAGAAGCCGATAAAGGAAGTATAGAATCATTAATCAAATTTGCTAGAACTTGAAAAAGTGTTTACGGTTGTGTAAATTTGTTTATAATGTTCTGCTAGTGTTTAATGTTATTCGGTTAATGGAAAATATTTATGATTTTGTCATTCTGAGGAACGAAGAATCTCATAGCGAGAGCAACTTATGTGATTTCTCCTTCGTCGAAATGACAAATAAACGTTCCACTTAATACCATTGAAAATTCGTTATTATAAAAATGAGACGTACTCTTTAGCCCTGATGGGAGCGGCATCCTCGTAGTCCCGCCTCAGCGGGACGAAGAGATACAGCGGACAGCAGGACGACTAGTCCTTGAAAAAATAATGGTTCTGCTCCTGAAAAAACTTCGAATTAGCCAGTCGTTCATAACTCCTGACGTTTTCTATTTAATACCAATTTCAAAATTCTTACTTTGCAGCTTCAAATTTAGAAGTAAAAAATGAAGGTCTGTATTGCCGAAAAACCAAGTGTAGCCCGCGAAATCGCATCCGTTCTCGGTGCCAATACCAAACGTGATGGGTATTATGAAGGCAACGGCTATGTGGTAACCTACACTTTTGGGCATTTATGCACCTTGAAAGAACCAAACGATTACAAACCGCATTGGAAAAGTTGGGATTTGAACAATTTGCCGATGCTTCCTGAGAAATTCGAAACGAAAGTGGTCGAAAATTCGGGTATTCAGAAGCAATTCAAAATCATAAAAAGCTTGTTCGACAAAGCGACCTTGGTCATCAACTGCGGGGATGCGGGGCAAGAAGGAGAACTCATTCAGCGCTGGGTGATGAACGAAGCCCATTATAAAGGCGAGGTACAACGCTTGTGGATTTCGTCCCTGACCACCGAAGCCATCAAGGAGGGTTTTGAGAACTTAAAACCGTCTGCCAACTACGATAATTTATATTACGCCGGATTTTCGAGAGCCATTGGCGACTGGTTATTGGGTATGAATGCCACACGTTTGTACACTGTAAAACACGGCGGATACAAACAAGTTTTGTCTATTGGGCGGGTGCAAACACCGACATTGGCAATGGTTGTGGATCGTTTTAAAGAAATTGAAAATTTTAAACCCCAACCCTATTGGGAGTTGCAAACTTTATACAGAGAAACGCTTTTCAGCTATGAGGATGGGCGCTTTTTGAAAAAGGAAGATGGAGAAATTTTGGCGAATAAAGTCAAAGAAAGTGAATTCGAAATTGTTTCTGTCGAAAAAAAGAACGGCAATGAATTTGCTCCAAAACTGTTTGATTTAACCGGTTTGCAAGTCTATTGCAATACTAAATTTGGTTTTACGGCAGACGAAACGCTTAAAATTGTTCAGACTTTATATGAACAAAAAGTAGTCACGTACCCGAGAGTGGATACGACTTTTTTACCGAACGACGTTTATCCGAAAGTGGCTGGGATTCTGCAAAAGCTAACTAATTATGCTGCATTAACGCAACCGATTTTGGAAAAAAAGATTAAAAAATCGCCCAAGGTTTTCAACGATAAAAAAGTGACCGATCACCATGCGATAATTCCAACGGGGATTCAAAGCAATTTGCAATACAATCAGCAGCAGGTTTATGATATTATTACACGCCGTTTTATAGCGGTTTTTTATGACGATTGTTTGGTTTCCAATACCACAGTTATGGGAAAAGCTGCCGAAGTATTATTCAAAACCACAGGAAAAGAAATCTTGAAAAAAGGATTTCGCGTTGTTTTTGAAGACCCGAATACCAAAGAAAAAGAAGCCGATATTTTGCCGAGTTTCGTTGTGGGCGAAAAAGGACCGCACGAACCTTCGTTTTTAGAAAAAGAAACCAAACCGCCGAATCAGTTTACGGAAGCGACTTTATTACGCGCCATGGAAACCGCGGGCAAACAAGTGGACGACGAAGATTTACGCGAATTGATGAAAGAAAACGGCATTGGGCGTCCGTCAACGCGAGCCAATATTATTGAAACACTTTTTAGACGTCAATATATTGTTCGAAACAAGAAACAGGTTTTGCCAACGCCAACAGGAATTCAGCTGATTGATACGATTCAAAATGATTTGGTCAAGTCGGCAGAATTGACTGGTTCTTGGGAAAAACAGTTGAAAGACATTGAAAAAGGAACTTTTACCGCTGGTGCTTTTATCAAGAACATGAAACACATGGTCGAGGAATTGGTGTATGAAGTTCGAAGAGAAACCAGAGGCGCCAATATTTCGCACGCAGGAAGTGTCCAGAAACAAGAAGCGGTTGTCGAGAAAAAGAAAGCCGAAGGAATCTTGTCTGAAATTTGTCCGAAATGCAAAAAATCAACTTTAATAAAAGGAAAATCGGCTTATGGTTGTGGCGATTACAAAGCTGGTTGCCGTTTTGTATTGCCGTATACTTTTGCCGATAAAAAAATATCCGAAAATCAATATTTGCGATTATTGCAAAAAGGATCGACTGTAAACTTGAAAGATTTCAAAACCGAAGCCGGCACTGTAGAAGGTTTATTGCGCTTTGACGAAAATTTCGAACTCAAATTAGAAGAAAAGAAAACAGCCGCGAAACCAGTTTCGGATGCGTTGGCTTGTCCCAAATGCAAAAAAGGAACCGTACTCAAAGGAAATTCGGCTTATGGTTGCAGCGACTATAAATCGGGTTGCGATTTCAAAGTACCGTTTGATGTTGTTCGAGCAAAACTTGGTGATCAAAAACCCACGAAAGAATTGGTTTATAGCATTTTGAAAGAGAATAGCTGATTAACATTTGTTTTTCAACAAACTTCTGAGTTCTTTTTTACCGCTGATTCACTGATTTTTTTAGAAAAAAAGATTGATTTTATCAGATTTAAAAATCATTAATTTGTCTAAAATCAGAACTATAAACTATAACAAAGAAAATCTGCGAATCTGCGGGAATTTTGAAAATTTTCCTAATTTCGCAAGGAATAAAAAGAACATTTGAATTTATATATCATGAAAAAAATAGCGGTCTTATTTGTTTTGGTTTTAGCCCTAACGGCTTGCAAAAAATCAAAAAACTCGACTAAAATTGTAGTTGCTGATTGGCTTCCTGGAAAATGGGAAAACAAAACAGCCGAGGGAAATCTATTGGAAATCTGGAAAAAGACAAACGACAGTGTTTATGATGGTCAAAGTTTTTTCATAAAAGGAAAAGATACGCTTCATTTCGAAGAAATTCAATTGAAGCAAAAAGGAGAAAATCTTTTGTATGTTTCCACGATTCGAGGACAAAATAATGATGAACCCTTAACTTTTCTTCATAAAACCGAAACTGAAAAGCAATTGGTTTTCGAAAATCCAAAAAATGATTATCCAAAAAAAATCAGTTATGCAAATAATGCTGATGGAAGTTTAGTTATTCAAATATCTGGTATTCAACAAGGAAAACCGAGTTCTACCAGTTATACATTGAAGAAAAGTAAATAAAAAAACTTCTCGATTTTATACAAAATAAAGAACCTTGCCTATTTAGAGCAAGGTTTTTTTTATGCGTAATATTCTAAAATTCAGTCAAATATAATTTTATTAAATTATTATTTATATTTAGTCTAAATAAACTTTGCAGAATCAAGAAATGGTTTATACATTTGCGCTATTAATAATCAATCTAAATAACAAATGAAAAATAGCATTCTAATTTCCGCATTTTTACTTCTAATCACAATGAGTTCAATGGCTCAAGATCGCGTTTTTAATTATACCTATCAAAGTTCGGTTTTGAACAAAGGCGAAAAAGAATTGGAAGTTTGGACAACAGTTCTACAAGGCAAAAAAGACTATTACCGAGAAATTCAAAATCGAGTAGAATATGAAGTGGGTTTGGGTTCTAATTTACAAACTTCGTTTTATTTGAATTCCAAACAGAAAGCTGCTTTTGATGACATCACAGGTGAAATAGTGATGAATCCAACAGAAATATCCATATCTAATGAATGGAAATACAAGATTTCTGATCCCGTTGCTAATCGAGTTGGTTTTGCCGGTTACGCAGAATTTACCGTGGCCACCGATGAATTAGAAATAGAATTAAAAGCTATTTTGGATAAAAAAATTGGTCGGACAACTCACGCTTTAAACCTTACTTTCGAACCAGAATGGGAAACCACAACTGCAAATGGAAAAGTGGTTACTGCTACAGCATTAAAATATGATTTCAATTATGGATTTGCTTTCGAAATCAATAAAAACTGGAATTTAGGCGCCGAAATTATCAATAGAAACGTCTATATAAAAGACGCTAATTTTACGCATTCTGCTTTGTTTGCTAGCCCTACAGTAGCTTTCAATACTGACAAATTCTGGGTAAATCTTTCGGTTTCACCACAAATCGCAGGATTAAAAAATCCTCCATCAATGACTGGATTAAATCTTGATGAATTCACCAAAATGGATATGCGACTTGTATTTTCTTATTCCTTCTAAAACCAAAAAATTATGTATAAAAAATATTTCCTTTTAGCACCACTATTCTTGTTGTTTTCTTGTGCAACGGAACTTTACCAACCTTTAACCGGCACAAAAAAAGTACCCGTTGAAGATTTAAAAAAAGGTAGAACATTGTACGTAAACAAATGCGCCGCCTGCCATCATTTGCGTTTACCTAATAAATATAATGAAAAAGAATGGGTGATAAACCTTAATGAAATGCAAAAAAAGGCTAAAATCTCCGATAATGAAAAACAGTTGATTTATGACTATTTGATTAATGCCCCGAAGAAGTAAGAATTTAGTTAATTCAAAAAAACCAGCGGATTTTAATGTTTATAAATAACTAAAGGACGACTTATACGACTCCTGGGGAGTCGAACCCAATTAACCGAAACCATTTTCTATAAAGATTTGACCTTTCCAAGGTCAATAAAAAACCCGAGCTATTTAAAAAAAGCTCGGGTTTGGTATTTTATAATTAAACTAAATCTTATTTCAATCCTGCAATACTTTGCTCGATTGAAGCGATTTTTGCCAAAGCATCCGCTTCTTTTTGTCTTTCGTTTGCCAAAACTTTCTCAGGTGCACCAGCCACAAATTTCTCGTTGGCGAGCTTACTTTGAATCGATTTTAGGAAACCTTGGGTGTAAACTAATTCAGCCGTTAACTTTTCAATTTCAGCCGCAACATCTATATTTCCTGTAATTGGAATAAAATATTCATTCGATTTTACACGGAAAGACAAAGCGCCATCTACTTTATCCGAAACATATTCTAGCGAAGTGATGTTCCCTAATTTGGTTACAACCGCATCAAAATAAGTCGAAGCGTTATCGTTATTTACAGTTCGTAATTCGATCGTGTCTTTAAACGGAATATTTTTGTCTTTACGAATCGTTCTTATTCCAGAAATCACTTCGATGGTGTTTTCGAAATCAGTAATTAATTGCGCATTAAATGGTTTCATTTCTGGCCAAGTCGAAACAATTAACGCTTCTTCGGGCGTTCTTTCGCCAAGAATTTGCCAAATTTCCTCTGTCAAAAATGGCATAAAAGGATGCAATAATTTCAAGTTGTTTTCAAGCATTTCTATGGCTTTCGCCAAAGTTACGCTGTCAATTGGTTGTTGGTACGCCGGTTTTATCATTTCGAGAAACCAAGAACAGAAATCGTCCCAAACTAGTTTGTAAATTCCCATTAAAGCATCAGAAATCCTGTATTTTTCGAAATTATCTTCAATTTCCAAAAGCGTTTGTTGCAACTTCGCTTCGTACCATTCTATTGCTACTTTTGAAGATTCGGGTTGCGGAATCGAATCCGAAACTTCCCAACCTTTTATCAGTTTGAAGGCATTCCAAATTTTATTGGTAAACGCTTTTCCTTGGTTACATAATTCTTCGTCGAACATAATATCATTTCCTGCCGAAGCGCTCAAAAGCAATCCTACACGAACTCCATCGGCACCAAATTTTTGGATTAACTCCAATGGTTCCGGTGAATTCCCCAATGATTTCGACATTTTACGTCTTTGTTTATCACGAACCAAACCAGTTAAATACACATTTGTAAATGGTTTTTTACCTGTATATTCATAACCTGCAATTATCATTCGCGCCACCCAGAAAAACAAAATATCTGGACCGGTAACTAAATCATTTGTTGGATAATAATATTTAAAATCTTCGTTTTCAGGATCCATAATTCCTCCAAAAACAGACATTGGCCACAGCCAAGAAGAGAACCAAGTGTCAAGAGCGTCAACGTCTTGACGAAGGTCGCTGGTTGTTAGTTGTTGGTTGTTGGTTTTTGCTTTGGCTAAAACCAAAGCTTCTTCAATGTTTTCAGCAACAACGAAATCTTCTTTTCCGTCTCCGTAGAAATAGGCCGGAATTTGTTGTCCCCACCACAATTGACGCGAGATATTCCAATCGCGAATATTATTCAACCAATGCGCGTACGTATTATTAAAACGATTTGGATGCAATTTGATGTCACCGTCAACCAAAACAGATTGGATCGCTGGTTTCACCAAATCTTCCATTTTTAAAAACCATTGATCCGACAAACGAGGTTCGATTACAGCTTTCGTTCTTTCCGAAGTTCCTACTTTATTCAAGTGAATTTCGGTTTTGGCCAAAGCTCCTATTGTTTCCAGTTCTTTAGCTATTTCTTCACGAACTACAAAACGGTCTTTTCCTTGGTAATTTAAACCAAAACTATTTAGCGTTGCATCTTCATTGAAAATATCGATGATCTCTAAATTATGTTTTTCGCCCAAAGCTTTGTCATTCATATCGTGCGCTGGAGTCACTTTCAAGCAACCCGTTCCAAATTCGATATCAACATATTCATCTTCGATAATTGGAATCACACGACTACAAATGGGCACAATCGCTTTCTTTCCTTTCAAATGTGCAAAACGTTCGTCATTAGGATTGATACAAATCGCAGAGTCGCCAAAAATAGTTTCGGGACGCGTTGTAGCCACTGTCAAAAAATCTTCACTCCCTTCGATTTTATATTTTAGGAAATATAATTTTCCTTGTTGTTCTTCATAAATTACTTCTTCGTCAGATAAAGTAGTTTTTGCTTCTGGATCCCAGTTTACCATTCGATACCCGCGATAAATCAAGCCTTTGTTGTATAAATCAACAAAAGAACGAATCACCGAAGCAGACATATCCGGATCCATGGTGAATTTTGTACGATCCCAATCACAAGAGCAACCCAATTGTTTGAGTTGTTCTAAAATTGTTCCTCCGTATTTATCGGTCCATTCGTAGGCGTGTTTCAAAAATTCTTCACGACTTAAATCCGTTTTATTGATTCCTTCCGATTTTAATTTGGCAACCACTTTGGCTTCCGTTGCAATCGATGCGTGATCGGTTCCAGGAACCCAACAAGCGTTGAAGCCTTTAAGACGCGCTCTTCGGATCAAAACATCTTGAATAGTATTGTTCAGCATGTGCCCCATGTGCAAAACTCCTGTCACATTTGGTGGTGGAATTACAATCGTATAAGGCGTTCTATGATCGGGCTCCGAATGAAAATAATTGTTTTTCATCCAGTAATCATACCATTTATTCTCAATAGTTTTGGCGTCGAATTGTGCAGGAATTGTCATTTTTATGTTTATTTGTTGAATCGTTTATTTGTTGAATCGATTAACCGAATAACCGATTCAACAAAAAAACTTTTTACTTTGGTCCGATTTATGGAATTTATTGACAACAAAAGTAAATAATTAAGTACACTATAAAAAGAGAAATAAATATTTGTACATTAATTAAAACAAAGTATATTTACTAACAATGTATTTTAAAAAAATGAATATGAAAAATAGAATCACTTTTATATTATTCCTATTATTAAGCAGTTTTGGTTTTGCTCAAAATGGTCCTAAAATTGAGTTCAATGCCGCAGACAGTACAATTGATTATGGTTCTATTTCTAAAAAAAAGGATAATGGTATTCGCTCTTTAGAATTTACAAATATTGGTGACACTCCCTTAACCATCACAAATGTTCTCTGTACCTCGGGATTCTCGATTTCCTCAAAACCAAATGAGTCAATTATGCCAGGAAAAAAAGGAAAAATAGATATTAAATACAGCATGATTCCTGGTCCAATTAGAAAAACAATTACTATAGAATCTAACGCTGTGAATTATGAAGGCGGTAGAATCGCCCTTAAAATAAAAGGAGACGTTATTACAGATTAACAAGTTTTTAAATATCTTTGAAAAACTCTAAAAGAATAATTATGAAAAAAATATTTTTATTATTCAGTTTAATCGCAATCCTTTATATATTTGAAAGTTGCACGAAAGATTCTAATACAACCAACCAAAATTATGCTTTTACAAAACCTTATTGCGCAACTATTACCGTTGGTGGTGTAGTTGGAATTTCTGAGAAATGTTATCAAATTGGTGACATTGTAACCGGAAAAGAAAACACAAGTGGTAAATTAACTATTCGAATCGCAGATCATTCTGCTTTAAATGATGGTCCAGTAACCAGTGCTAGCTATCAAGAATTTCTCGATGTACCGCTAGATTATTTAGCAATCACAAAATAACAAAACACCAATAAAGCTTCTTTTTAATGAAGCTTTATTTTTATAATATATTCAACAATTGAAATTTAAACACCAAGATTTTTCCTTTTCTTTCAACTTCAAAAGTGATCCATTTTTCCTCTTCGGATTTTAGGAGCGAATTAATTTCCTCCAAGGTATATTTATAGGCTGATGTAGTATTGACACGAAAGATAACATCTCCTTTTTGCAAACCACATAAATCCGCAGGCGAATTTTTTCGAACATTTCCAATTAGATAAATTGGCTTTAAAACGAATTTATATTTGAAATTATTTTCGGCTTCATTTGTGTTTAAAGCAAGGTCACCCGACTTTATTATTGGAACTGTTTCTAAACGAACCGTTTCCTGAACCCACTGCAAACCATCATGTTGAATTTCGACTCCGCTTTTATTATAACTAAAAGGCGAATTGAAATCTCCGTTTTTTCGTAAGTACATTTTCTGGTTTTGATAGTCAAAAACCACGGTGAATCTTCTTAAAATTTCGGAGCCAACAGAACCCGAACGATCTTTTACCAGCTTCACATTTTTTATCGAAGTCGAATCCGGAAAAGCAATAATCGGATTATAAAATTCGAAATCTGCCATCGTAAATTTAGAAATCTGAGCTCTTTTTCCTTCTACATCGCCACTAAAACCTTGACCTAGATAATCTTCGAAATTTTTTGAAGGAACTTTTATCGATTTAGACTTATTTTCGAAAAGCCAAATCGCATCACTATTTCCAATATCAATCAATAATTTCACGGGGACTTCAACAGAATTCAGGAAAACTTTGCTATTCATATAAGGTTTTAATCTTTCGATAGTTATGGGTACTTTTTGAAATTTTCTTTCTATTCTTTTTCTGTTTTTATCGGTATCTCTATAAATCGTAATTTGTTTTCTAGTATAATTAATTTCAACCAAATTATTTTTAAAAAAATTAAAGCCAATAATTCCGTTAACCGGAATACCGATATTTGAAGAAAGGTTGAAACTTTGATCTAAAACAATATACAACAATTGATTTGTTGATTTCATTCCAATTATTTCTATGGTATTTTTTGCTGATTTCAATCCTTCGATAGATTCCTCCTCGCCCAAACCTCGTAAAGTTATTTTTTCGATGCTGAAAAAACTGACTTCTTTTTTGTCTTCCATACTAAAAAGAATAGTTTCTTCAACACCTGAATCTAGCAAGAAATTTAACTCTACGCCATTTACTTTAACAGGAATAAAGATTAAGTTATTAATAAAATGAAAGGAAATTACAGTTTTATTTTTATCTTTTTCAAACAAAAACCCTTCTTGCCCTAGAATTGGTAAAGCATAAATTAAAATGAAAACTATATGCAATTTTTTTTTCATTAAAAAGTTTTCAATAAAGTTAAAGAAAATATAGAACTACTTCTCTTTTTAATAGTAAAATTAAGAGTATTGACAGTATTAAATTCGGAAAAAAAATTGCAAATTTGCACTAAACAATTACAATCATGCCTGAAATTTCAATCAGAGGACGAAGAATGCCCGAATCGCCAATACGAAAATTGGCACCTTATGCAGACATAGCAAAGAAAAAAGGTCATAAAGTATATCATTTAAACATAGGCCAACCCGATATAAAAAGTCCGTCAATTGCCATTGAAGCAATTAAAAATATTGACTTAGATAGTATAGAATACGGTCCTTCTGCAGGTTATGAAAGTTATCGAAGAAAACTTGCTGATTTTTATACCCATCAAAATGTTAAAGTAGCATTCGAAGACATTATGATTACTACAGGTGGTTCTGAGGCATTATTATTTGCTTTAGGAAGTATCATGGATCCAGGTGATGAACTTATTATTCCGGAACCTTTTTATGCTAATTACAGTGCATTTTCAGAGGAATCAAGTGCAAAGGTTGTACCTGTAATTTCTAATTTAGAAAGTGGATTTGTTTTACCCACAATTGAAGAATTTGAAAAAGCGATTACTTCTAGAACTAAAGCTATTTTAATATGTAATCCAAGTAATCCAACCGGTTATTTGTATTCGGAATCAGAAATAAATCAATTAGGAGAATTAGTAAGAAAACACGATTTATTTTTAATCGCTGACGAAGTATATCGTGAGTTTATTTACGACAAAAAAGACAAACACTTTTCGGTAATGAACCTAAAAGGTATCGAACAGAATGTAATTATGATTGATTCTGTTTCTAAAAGATACAGTATGTGCGGTGCTCGAATTGGCTGCATGGTTACTAAAAACAAAGAAGTAATTTCGGCTGCAATGAAATTTGCACAAGCACGTTTGTGTCCGCCAACAATTGAACAAATTGCTTGCGAAGCTGCAATAGAGACACCACAAAATTATTTTGACGAAGTAATTTCTGAATATAAAGGTCGAAGAGACACCTTGATTAGTGAATTAAATAAAATTGAAGGCGTTTTAGTAACGACACCAAAAGCTGCCTTTTATTGTATTGCCCAACTTCCGGTTGACAATACCGATGACTTTTCGCAATGGTTGCTTGAAAGTTATTCCTTAAATAATGAAACCGTAATGCTAGCTCCCGCTGGAGGATTTTATTCAACTCCTGGTGTTGGTTTAAACCAAGTTCGAATAGCTTATGTATTAAAAAAAGAGGATTTAATTCGTGCAGTTGAGATTTTAAAAGTGGCAATTCCGGTATATAATTCCGAAAAAAAACATTCAATTTTAACATCTGCAGCTAAAGAAAACGCATAATTTTATTCATGAAAACCACTGAAATTCTTTGGTTTTATTAATTATCTTTACCCATTAAATTAACACACATTATAATAGTAACTTTTGATGATGAACAACGAAGAATTTCATGACGAACTAGGGGAAAATCATTTTAGCTTATCTGCTGTAAACCCAGTAAGAGAAGATGCTTTTAATATTTCAGACAATGAAAAAATTGAAAAAATAAAAAAAGATGTCGAAAACATTCTGATTACTCTTGGAATGGATATGACTGACGATAGCCTGAAAGGAACTCCGAATCGTGTAGCCAAAATGTTTGTAAAAGAAATTTTTGGAGGTCTAAATCCAGCCAAAAAACCAAGTGCTTCTACATTCGAAAATGGATATAAGTACGGAGAAATGTTAGTAGAAAAAAACATTACTCTTTATTCTACTTGTGAACATCATTTGCTTCCGATAATTGGTAGAGCTCATGTTGCTTATATCTCAAACGGTCGTGTTATTGGTTTATCGAAAATAAATAGAATAGTAGAATTTTACTCTAAGAGACCACAAGTTCAAGAACGCTTGACCATGCAAATTGTACAAGAACTTCAAATTGCTCTTGGAACCGAAGATGTGGCTTGTATTATCGATGCCAAACATCTTTGCGTAAATTCTAGAGGAATTCAAGATATTGAAAGCAGCACGGTAACATCTGAGTTTGGTGGACAATTTAAAAATGAACAAACTCGCAGAGAACTTTTGAATTATATACAATTAGAAACGAAATTCTAATTTATTGTTTATTCGTTTAAACGTTTATTTGTTTAAACGTTTATTTGTTTATTCGGAAGAGGATTGGATTTAAAAAAGGTTACTATGTATGTATTTTCATTTGAAAAATTAGAAGTTTGGCAAAATTCAAGAATGTTTATTTTGGACATTTATAAATTAACTGCCAAATTTCCATCAAATGAAATATTCGGAATAACATCTCAAATAAAAAGAAGTTCATCCTCTATAGCAACAAATATATCAGAAGGAACATCTAGAAATACCAATAAAGACAAGACACATTTTTTAACTATTTCATACTCTTCAGCAATGGAAACTTTGAATCACTTAATAATTTGCAAGAACTTAAATTATATTTCAGAAGAAGATTATACTATTTCTAGAGAACAACTTGAAAAAATTTGCAACCAAATTAATAGTCTAAAAAAATATTATCTATCAATTGACAAATCGTAATACAAATAAACGATTCAACAAATAAACGATTTAACAAAAACAGCATGCCATTATATAAAACGCAAACTTTAAAAATATACAATTCTCTTTCGGGAGAAAAAGAGACTTTCATGCCAATTCACGAAGGAAATGTGGGAATGTATGTTTGCGGACCTACGGTTTATAGTAATGTGCATCTTGGCAATGTGCGTACTTTTATGTCTTTTGATGTGATATTTAGATATTTATTGCATTTGGGTTACAAAACCCGTTATGTTAGAAACATTACTGATGTAGGTCATATTGTGGATGATGTGGATGATGGTGAAGATAAAATTGCGAAAAAAGCGCGTTTAGAACAGCTAGAACCCATGGAAGTGGTACAGCAATATACGGTAGATTTTCATGATATATTGAGTTTATTTGGTTTTTTACCTCCGAGCATCGAACCTACAGCAACCGGACATATTATTGAGCAAATTGAAATCGTCAAAAAAATTATTGATAACGGATTTGCTTACGAAGTGAATGGATCAGTCTATTTTGATGTTGTAAAATACAACAAAACCAACAATTACGGTATTTTAAGTGGCCGAAACATTGAGGACATGTTAGCCAATACAAGAGATCTTGACGGTCAAAGCGACAAGAAAAATGCACAAGATTTTGCGCTTTGGAAAAAAGCAGAACCACAACATATTATGCGTTGGCCTTCGCCATGGAGCGATGGTTTTCCGGGCTGGCACTTAGAATGTACTGCAATGAGCACCAAATATCTAGGCAATCATTTTGATATTCACGGTGGCGGAATGGATTTGAAATTCCCACATCACGAATGCGAAATCGCTCAAAACGAAGCCTGCACCGGACATACTCCGGTTAATTATTGGATGCATGCCAATATGCTGACTTTGAATGGTAAAAAAATGGCGAAATCTACTGGAAATAATATCTTGCCAAGAGAAATTATCACTGGCGGAAACCCAATTTTAAGCAAAGCCTTCTCCCCTAGCGTGGCACGTTTTTTTATGTTGCAAGCGCATTACAGAAGCAATCTTGATTTTACAAATGATGCTATGCTTGCTGCAGAAAAAGGATTTTATAGATTAATGGAAGCAGTTGATGGATTGGCAACAATCACGGCAGGTTCCACTTCTACTCTAGACATTTCAAGCTGGAGACAAAATTGCTATGATGCCATGAACGATGATTTTAATAGTCCAATTTTGATTGCGCATTTATTCGAAGGCGTTCGTTTCATCAACTTATTAAAAGACAATTCCGCTACACTTAATGCCGAAGATCTAAAAACTTTCACACATTTAATGCATTCATTTGTGTTCGACGTTTTAGGCTTAAAAGATGAAAAAACAGTTGGTAATAATAACGAAAAACTAGAAGGACTGGTTCACATGCTTATTGGTATGCGAAACGAAGCGAGAGCAAATAAAGATTTTGCTATGTCTGACCAGATCCGAGATCAATTGATTGCTTTAGGAATCCAACTTAAAGACGGAAAAGAAGGCACAACATTTAGTATTCAGTAAAAAAGATTGAAAAATTGATCAAAACTTAATATCTTAACACAAATAAACGGAACAATGATTACTTGTATAATATGATTTCAAAAATCTTAATATTCCCATTTGTGTTTTTGGTACGTTTTTATCAAAATGCAATTTCCCCATTTACACCAGCTGTATGCAGATTTGAACCCACATGTTCTAGTTATATGATTGAAGCCTTGCAAAAACATGGTTTATTTTATGGAGGCTATTTAGGAACAAAAAGAATATTGAGTTGTAATCCTTGGGGTAGGAAAGGATATGATCCAGTTCCTCAAAAGAAATGCGGTCATCTGGATAGTTAAAAAATTCAAACTAAAACAAAAAAATGTATTTTTACAATAAATAATATATACAATGACACATGCTTTAAATATAGTTTGGAATCCTTCTGAGGGGATAGATTTAGGTTTTTTTGTTATTCGCTACTACAGCTTAATGTTCGTAATCGCATTTGGTTTAGGCTGGTATATCATGAAAAATATTTTCGAAAGAGAAAATGAGTCTTTTGAAAAATTAGATTCTTTGTTTATTTGGGTTGTATTATCCACTTTGATTGGAGCTAGATTAGGTCATGTATTATTTTACGATTGGGAATATTTCCGTAATCATTTATTAGAAATATTTTTACCGTTCCGATTTGATCCAAAATTTGAATTTACTGGTTACCAAGGACTTGCAAGTCACGGAGCAGCGATAGCAATAGTTGTTACAATGTATTTTTTTAGCAAAAAAATAATGGGAAGACCTATATTATGGATTCTAGATAGAATTGTAATCCCAGTATCAAGCGGAGCAGTTTTTGTTCGATTTGGAAATTTTTTTAATTCTGAAATTGTTGGAAATGAGACATCATCACCACTTGGAATACGCTTTGTGAGAGATCATTTCACACAAAGAGATGCTGTAAATGCAACTCAATTAAATACACCAAAAGAAGCGTATAACGCCATAGCAACAGATACTAAATTTGCTGAATTACTTCAACAAGTTCCTTCAAAACATCCTACACAATTATACGAAGCTTTCTTTTATATATTTGTATTTGCAATTTTATTCTTTTTATATTGGAAAACAGAAGTAAGGAAAAAATCGGGATTCTTATTCGGATTATTTCTTGTATTATTATTCACAGTTCGTTTCTTTGTAGAGTTTTTAAAAGAAAGTCAAGGTGGTTTCGAAAAATCATTAGGTTTACTATCGACAGGCCAATGGCTTAGTATTCCTTTTATTTTAGTTGGATTGTATTTCATATTTACTGCTGAGAAACCAGTTAAAATATAGATTTAAATCACAATTTACAAAACTTGATCATTGTTTAATATATCAAAAAGCTACACCATTTAGTGTAGCTTTTTTTATAAAAAAACAACTCAGAACAGTTTCAAACTTGTTAACGGTACTTTAATAGCATATAAATAGGCAATATGAGCGATTTTAAAGAAGTTCGAAAATGAAAACAAGAAATACACAAATGAATTAACTCAATTATAAATAGAAAATATT
>CANCPC010000009.1 GCA_947379965.1 Flavobacteriaceae bacterium
TACTCATTAAAAACCTGTTTATTACTTCCTTTTTCTAAGTCAACTTTAACGTATTTAGTATTTACTCTTTGAAGCGAACCAGTTAATGCATCTATTCCCCAGCCTATAATACTAAATCCATTTAGTATAGCAACCAAATTGAAATCGGCATCCATAACAACAACTCTTTCTTTAAACCCTTCAAGTTTAAAATCTACTCTGTCATCTTTCCTTACTTTTATTTGACAAGGCGCAACACATTGCTCCAAGCCATTTACATAAACTTTAGCTCCAACAGGATTTGTTTCAAATAAAACATTTCTTTTAGAACCCGTTAAAATAGATGCACAACTTGAAAAAAGTAATGACGCAACAACAAAAGTTAAAATAAATTTAATCTTCATAATAATATAATTTAAATTGACCTACTTCTTTTTTTAAGTCTATGTTCGGCATATTCAGACTTTTTACTATTATTGTTAATATTTATGGAATTAGAACAACAAGCGCTTAATTTGGAAATCACTTTGGATTATATTGTTTCAAAAAATCTGCAACCGCCAAACCAAATTCAGTGATTGAACCTTTTAAAAAAATCATGTTTTAATTCAAGAAACAAACTTAATTTCTTAATATTTTTCGAAATTAAAAAAAGAGATAATTCTTTCCTTACGGAAAACCTCATTTTGGCAAAAGTTTTTTGTTTTTTTTATTTTGTAAAAGGATGAGCCCTTATAATCTCTAATGTTTGAAGAAAAATATTCCATAATTTATTTTTAAAAAAACTTAAAAATTATCAAAAAAAACTCTCCTTTTCAAAACAACTATAAAAAAGATATACGATTTTTGATTAACGATTTTTGATTTCAGATGTATAAAACACATTAAAATAGACCATCTTATAGGAATAAATACCTATCTAAAATAAAAATCAGAACCCGAGAACTTTGCTCGAACTGGCGAAGCAATCTGGAATCAAAAATTAATCTTACTTTTACACCATGATAAAATGGATAACAACCTTGTTTTCATCAACAAAAGCGGAAGATAATTCCAATTGCAGGAAACCAGAGAATCAAGAACATCAAAACAGCAATATAAAAAGCGTGAGTACTAAATATTTAATCGTAGGATTGGGCAATATTGGCGCCGAATACGTCAATACAAGACACAACATCGGTTTTAAAATAGTCGATTTCTTAGCCAAAAAAGAAGCAGTCAATTTCGAAACCGTGAAACTGGGTTCCCTTGCCCAATACAAATTTAAAGGACGTACCTTTTTGCTCCTTAAACCTAATACTTTCATGAATTTGAGCGGTAAAGCCGTGAAATTATGGATGGATAAAGAAAAAATACCTCTAGAAAACATCATGATTATTACCGATGATTTGAATCTTTCCTTTGGAACCATTCGAATAAAACCAAAAGGGAGCGATGGCGGTCACAATGGATTAAAAAACATCAACTTACTTTTGAATACAACAAACTATACTCGTTTTCGTTTTGGAATCAGCGATGAATTCAAAAAAGGGAAACAAATAGATTATGTTTTGGGTGAATGGGAAGAGGACGAAAAAACAAAACTTCCGGAAAGATTAGAGTTAGCATCAGAAGTCATAAAATCCTTTGGCACTGCTGGATTAGAAAATACAATGACCACGTTTAACGGGAAATAAGAAAGAAATTTATTACTTTTTTATTAAAACCTATTCGTCTCACTCTAATTATCTTAAAATTTTAATTATTATATTCAAAATTTGTTGAAATTAGTAACTTTGATTAAAATAATAGTAAATGAAGAATATCCTTCCCCTATCTAAACATAAAATCTTCGTCTTAGTTTGTTTGTCTATACTTAATATTGGATATAGTCAAAAAGAAGATTCAAGAGTACTATTTGGCAAACCTATAAACTCAAAAAGTAGTAATCTACAAAATGGTTATGTTCGTTGTGCATCTACCGAATATGAAAAGTATCTTCAGGAAAAAGATCCTAAAAGAATGAGTGAAACCCAGTTTGAAGAATGGGTGAAGCCATTGGTCAATCGATATTCAGCCATGCGAAGCACTTCTAAAGCAGCTGCAACAATAATTACAATTCCAGTTGTTGTTCACGTTATCTATAATGGTCAGGCCATTGGTGTGGCTCCAAACATAACTGATAATCAAATTATATCTCAAATTACGGTCCTAAATCAAGATTATAACAAAATGTTGAACACCCCTGGTTATAATACAAATCCAGTAGGAGCCAACATACAAATCCAATTTGTATTAGCCCAGCAAGACCCCAACGGAAATCCAACAAACGGAATTGACAGAGTAAGTCTATGCCAAAGTTCATGGTCCGAAACAGAAATGGATTCAACTGTGAAGCCAGCGACAATTTGGGATCCAGAAAAATACATGAATATGTGGAGTGTAAAATTTACGGACAATACACTTTTGGGCTATGCGCAATTTCCCTCTTCTACCTTAGCAGGTCTAGGAACCAATACAAATGCAACCACTGACGGGGTAGTTTCGAACTATAATGTATTTGGGACTAAAGCCTTAAATGACGGCACTTTTTTGTTAAATTCAACTTATAACGGTGGTAGGACAATGACGCATGAAGTTGGTCATTTTTTGGGACTCAAACACATATGGGGTGATTCAACATGTGGCACTGATTATTGTGCTGATACACCCACACATCATGATGCAAATTATGGTTGCCCTACATCAATACCTTTAAGTTGTGACCCAACTCCTGTACCCGAAATGATAGATAATTACATGGATTATACAAATGATTCTTGTATGGATATTTTTACTCTAAATCAGGCCGCTAGGATCACAACAGTTATGACATATTCTCCTAGACGATCTAAATTAAAAACATCGACTAAAGCTACTCCGCCTACTTTATTTGCTAATGATGCCGAAGTGAAGCTAGAAACAAGTTGCGATTTGTCAGCTTGTGGAGCTATTCCAAATCAAGTCATTCAAAAAGTAATCCTCTATAATAGAGGCACCACAAATTTAACATCGGCTACACTAAATTATACTATTAATGGCGGAACAAATAATGTCTATAACTGGACTGGGGACTTAGCCATAAATCAATCGGCAACTTTTGGTATAACCATAAATTCAACAACCAATGGAACCTTTACTATAAGCGTTGCGTCAGCAAATGGAAGTACAGATCAAAGAGTTACTAATAATACTGCAACGGGGACTTTTGTTTTCCCTACTACAGTAACTAATTATGCTTTTACAAATTTTACTTTCAATTTACAACAAGATTACTGGGGTAGCGAAACTACTTGGAATTTAAAAAACACTTCCGGCACACTTTTATATAGTGGCGGTCCTTACACAGATACCTATGTAAATGCAACTACTGTTTCCGTAATTCCTAACGTGATTACCCAAAACTGGACGCTACCGGCAAACCAATGCTATTTATTTACAATTTATGACAAATCGGGTGACGGAATATGTTGTGGCACTGGACTGGGTTCTTCGGGGAATGGATATTTTAATATTAAATCTGCTGATGGATTAACCACAGTCACTTCTGGAGCCTCTTTTGGCACAAGCCAAAGCTACTCTTTTTCTACTAATTCACTTGGAGCAAAGGCTTTCGAAACATCAGAGGAGATATTTCTTTATCCAAACCCAACAAAAGAAAGTTTAAAAATAACTATCCCTAGTAATTTTGGTTTACCAAATAGTTATAGCATATACAACAGTGTAGGACAACTTATATACCATAAAGTGGTTGCATTTCAACACGACTTAACCATAAATACATCCGATTTAAGCAAAGGGGTTTATTTTTTGACTATTACAAAAGGAGATGCGAAAAAGACTTTGCAATTTATAAAGGACTAGAATTATTAAATAAAAATATATAGGGGTTTGATTTATTTCAATCCCCTTTTTTTATACGTTATTATTACATTAAATTTGCCCTCTCTAAAACAATTGCTTTGAAAATATTTCATTCTATACCTGATTTTAAATCCACAAAAAAAACAATCCTAACTTTAGGCACATTTGATGGTGTGCATGTTGGCCACCGAAAAATACTAGATAAACTAACGCAAAATGTTGACAATGGAAAATTCGAAAGCCTTGTGCTTACTTTTTTTCCACATCCGAGAATGGTATTAAAAGGAAAACCGGAGGTCCAATTACTCAACACCATTGATGAAAAAATAGAACTGCTAGAAAAAATAGGAATCGAAAACCTAGTCATTCACCCTTTCGACGAAAAATTTTCAGAATTGACAGCCGAGGAATTTGTAAAAACTGTTCTTATAGATCAGTTCTGTATCCAAAAAATAATTATAGGTCACGACCATCGTTTTGGAAAAAATCGAACAGCAAATATTGATGATTTAATCCATTTTGGAAAACTTTATGATTTTGAAGTTGAACAAATTTCCGTTCAAGAGATAAATGATGTTTCTATCAGTTCTACAAAAATTAGAAATGCATTAACCGAGGGTAATATGGCTTTGGCCAATAAATATCTAGGTTACGATTATTCTTTAAAAGGAATTATTGTCAAGGGAAAACAATTGGGCAGAACGATAGGTTTTCCAACAGCAAACATACAAATTCAAGAAAACTATAAGCTAATTCCTCATAACGGCGTATATGTTGTAAAAAGCATAATTAATACTAAAACGGTTTTCGGTATGATGAATATTGGATTTAATCCAACAGTTGCAGGAGAAAATTTATCTGTTGAAGTCCATTATTTCAATTTTGATGCCGATTTGTATGGCCAAGAATTAAAAGTTTCACTATTAGAATACCTTCGGCCAGAACAAAAATTTGGCTCCGTTGATTTACTTAAAGAACAACTGGCAAAGGATCAAAATTCAGCAATAAATTATATTAATAGTCTTCAATAAAAACTCTATTTAAATAATTTAATATTCTCTTCAAATCATTAGAAATTAAGTCACTTTATCTAATAAACTTAATTTCTTAATGGTTTAAAAATATTTCAGAATTTGTTAAAAGTCAATTGTCAAAGTTATGAAGGTAATTCTTAATTATGTTGAAATGCCTTTTTATTAAAAACTAATAAAATTCCAACTCCTGTTGATATAGACATATCAGCAATATTAAAAATAGCATTAAAGAATTTAAAGTGATATCCACCCCAAATAGGGAACCATTCTGGCCAGTTTCCTTCAAATAAAGGGAAATATAACATGTCAACCACCTTGCCATAAAACCAAGTTCCATAAGGTTTGTTTGAGGCTAATGTTGCCAAATGACCATAGCTATCGTCAAATAGAACACCATAAAAAACAGAATCTATTATATTACCAAAAGCACCTGCAAGAATAAGGGAAATAGCAACAATCAAGAAATTTGAACTGTTTTTTCTTTTGACAGCATCCCAAAGCCAATACCCTATACCTGTTACTGCAACCAATCTAAAAAGAGTAAGAAATAATTTTCCATAAATCCCAGGAATAACTGTTCCCCAAGCCATTCCTTCATTTTCTATTAATAGGATTTTAAACCAACTTGTGACGTCAATTTGTCCACCTTCGCCATAAATTAAATTAGTTTTTATATATATTTTAGAAAGTTGATCAACAATTAAGATGATAAAAACGATCAGGTAAGCTTTTCTTAAATTCATTTTTTAAATTTTAATACGCAAAAATACTCTTGTTTTCTATAAAAAACGCTCCAATTGGAGCGCTAATTGTTTTATATTTAGCAAATTATCTTTGCAAGTTTTTAGCCTCGATGCTCATCGTAGCGTGAGGAACAATCATCAATCTCTCTTTGCTGATTAATTTCCCTGTTACTTTGCAAGTACCATAGGTTTTATTTTCTACACGGAAAAGTGCATTTTTCAAATCACGAATAAACTTTTCTTGACGAATTGCTAATTGTGAATTAGCTTCCTTAGACATTGTTTCGCTTCCTTCTTCAAATGCTTTGAAAGTAGGCGAAGTATCTTCGGTTCCGTTATTTAAATCATTCATATAAGCACTTTTTATCAAATCTAAATCAGATTGTGCTTTAGTTATTTTTTTAATAATTAATTCTTTGAACTCGGCTAAATCAGCGTCTGAGTACCTTGCTACTTCGTCTATCATTTTCTAATTATTTTGTTATTGCAATTTTCGTTTTTATCTCGTCAAATTCTATTTCTATTCCGTCGCTAATATTCTCTTCGAAAACCAAGCTTTCTGTTAAAGTTTCTGATTTAATATACCCTTCATTTGCTTTTATAGCTTTCTCTAAAATGGAATTTTTTTGCAAATGTACTTTAATTTTATCAGTAACCTCAAATCCTGAATCTTTTCTTAGGTTTTGAATTCTGTTCACTAATTCTCTAGCAATCCCTTCCTCTTTTAATTCATCCGAAATGGTAATATCTAACGCAACTGTTATTCCGTTTGAATTTGCTACTAACCAACCTTCAATATCTTGGGAGGAAATCTCAACATCTTCTAAGGTTAAATTTATACTATTTCCTGCAATTACAAGCGATAGATTTCCTTCTCGCTCCAATTGATTCATTTTTTCTTGCGATAAAGCCTGTATCTCTTTGGATATCAATCCTATATCTTTTCCAAATCGTGGTCCAAGCGCCTTGAAATTTGGTTTTATTTGTTTTACCAAAATTCCTGAAGCATCATCCAAAAGTACGATTTCTTTTACATTTACCTCTGCTTTTATAAGGTCTGAAATGGCTTCAATTTCGGAACGTTGATTCGTGTCAAGCACTGGTATCATTACCTTTTGCAAAGGTTGTCGCACCTTAATCATTTCTTTTTTTCGAAGTGACAATACGAGTGACGAAATTGTTTGTGCCTTCTGCATTTTACTCTCCAACGATTTATCAACAAAGTTTCCAACATATTTTGGAAATTCAGCCAAATGTACCGAATCAAATTTTTCGGATTGAGTTGCTAAGGTTAAATCTCTGTAAAGTTTATCCATAAAGAAAGGAGCGATTGGCGCACCTAGTTTACTTATGGTCAATAAACAAGTATAAAGCGTTTGATAGGCAGCGATTTTATCGGTTGCATATTCGCCTTTCCAAAAACGACGACGACATAAACGAACGTACCAGTTACTCAAATTTTCTTGTACAAATTCAGAAATAGCTCGAGCCGCTTTTGTTGGCTCATAATCTGCATAGGCTTCGTCAACCACTTTTACCAAAGTATTCAACTCAGAAATAATCCATTGATCAATCTCCGGCCTTTCATTTAAAGGAATTTCTGCTTCGGCATAACTAAAATTATCAATGTTCGCATACAATGCAAAGAAAGAATATGTATTGTATAATGTTCCAAAAAACTTACGGCGAACCTCAGCAATTCCTTCTAAATCGAACTTTAAGTTGTCCCAAGGATTGGCATTCGAAATCATGTACCAACGAGTGGCATCAGGACCATATTCGTTTAATGTTTCGAAAGGATCGGCTGCATTTCCTAGACGTTTAGACATTTTTTGTCCGTTTTTGTCTAAAACCAAACCGTTTGAAACTACATTTTTATAGGCTACTTTATCAAAAACTAGGGTAGAAATAGCATGTAAAGTATAAAACCAACCACGAGTTTGATCCACACCTTCGGCAATAAAATCAGCAGGAAAATCTTTGTTCCCGTCAATTTTATCTTTATTTTCGAAAGGATAATGCCATTGTGCATAAGGCATAGAACCCGAATCGAACCACACATCAATCAAATCGGATTCGCGTTTCATCGGTTTTCCAGTAGCAGAAACCAAGGTAATTTCATCAACTACATTTTTATGTAAATCGATTAAATCATAATTGGCTTCGTCCATATTTCCAATTTCGAAACCTTTAAAAGGATTTTCTTTTTGGAAACCTGCCGCAATAGCTTTTTCAATTTCATTATATAATTCCTCAACAGAACCTATTAAAATTTCTTCGGTTCCTTCTTCGTTTCTCCATATTGGCAAGGGAATTCCCCAAAAACGAGAACGCGATAAATTCCAGTCATTGGCGTTTTTCAACCAATTTCCGAAACGTCCTTCCCCGGTTGCTTTTGGCTTCCAGTTGATAGTTTCGTTCAAATCGAACATTCTGTCGCGCACTTTCGTGATTTCGATAAACCAAGAATCTAGCGGATAATATAAAATTGGCGTGTCCGTTCTCCAGCAATGTGGATAACTGTGCACGTATTTCTCTACTTTGAAAGCTTTGTTTTCTTCTTTTAACTGAATGGCAATTTCCACATCCATCGAGCGTTCTGGTGCTTCGCCTTCGGTATAATATTCGTTTTTAACGTATTTTCCAGAATAACTCCCTAAACCTTCAATGAATTTTCCTTGCAAATTGATCAATGGAACTGGGTTTCCATTCTCATCCAAAACCAACATTGGCGGCACTTCCGGAATAGCTTCTTTGGCTACTTTTGCATCATCAGCTCCAAAAGTTGGTGCGGTGTGTACAATTCCTGTACCATCTTCGGTAGTAACAAAATCGCCTGAAATTACTCGGAAAGCATTTTCTGGATTTTGATACGGCAAAGTGAACTTCATTAATTGTTCGTAACGAATTCCAACTAAATCAGCTCCTTTACATTCGGCTAAAATTTGAAATGGAATCTTTTTATCGCCCTCTTTGAAGTTTTCAAAATCCGAAGCTTCAGTACTTTCAAAAAATCCTTTCGAAAATTGTTTGCCAACTAAGTTTTTGGCCAAAACCACATTCGAAGGTAAAAAAGTATATTGATTGAACGTTTTCACTAAAACATAATCAATTTTTGGACCAACAGTCAAGGCTGTGTTCGAAGGCAAAGTCCATGGCGTTGTCGTCCAAGCCAAGATATGAATAGCTCCAAAACCTTGAAGAAAGCTTGGTAAAGTTTCAGATAATGCTTTGAATTGCGCTACAACCGTTGTATCCGTAACATCGCGATAACTTCCCGGTTGATTCACTTCGTGCGAAGATAATCCGGTTCCTGCTTTTGGCGAATACGGCTGAATGGTGTACCCTTTGTACATCAAATCCTTGTTGTAGATTTGTTTCAAAATCCACCAAACGGTTTCCATATACTTGGATTTGTAGGTGATGTATGGATCTTCCATATCTACCCAATAGCCCATTTTTTCGGTCAAATCGTTCCACACATCGGTGTAACGCATCACGGTTTTTTTACAGGCTTCGTTGTATTCTTCTACAGAAATTGTTTTCCCAATATCTTCTTTGGTAATTCCCAATGAAGCCTCAGTACCTAATTCTACAGGTAAACCATGAGTATCCCAACCCGCTTTACGCTTAACTTGAAATCCTTTTTGAGTTTTATACCGACAAAATATATCTTTAATCGCACGCGCCATCACGTGGTGAATTCCCGGCAATCCGTTTGCCGAAGGTGGTCCTTCAAAAAAAACGAATGGTGGGTTGCCTTCACGAGTGGTTACACTCTTCTCGAATATGTTTTCTTTTTTCCAAAAATCAAGTACTTCTGATGCAACTGTTGGCAAGTTAAGTCCTTTGTATTCAGTGAATTTTATGCTCATTTTATCCTTTTCTTAAATCGTGGTGCGAAAGTAAGGAATTTAAGTAAATAGGCAAAAGGCAAAAGGCAAAAGTTGCAGATTTAAGTTAATTTGTTTTGTTAGTAACTGCAACTATTATTTCAATTCAAAAAGTTTATTTCTTTTCTAGGATATTTTTCGAAACTGATGCTATTTCTTTTAGCAACAAAGGGAAAGATGGTTCTGCCATGCCGCCATGATTAAAGCCTTGCAATTCGTATAGTCTAGTGTTTTTATTCCCATTTAATTTCATCATTCGCAAAAAATATGCATTTTCTTCGTATCGCCCGAGTAATTCCATTTCACGGTCGCCAGTTATGAGCAAGATCGGAGGTGTTTGGGCACGGACAAAATTGATTGGTGCGTATTTATCGATGGTAGGTTGTTCACTTTTTATGCCTTGTTCGTTTCTAATCGTAAAATGAGTAATGACTTGGCCACTAAAAGGAATTAGCCCTGCTATTTGCATTGGATCAATATTATATTGAGCAAGATACGATTTGTCCATAGTAATCATCATTCCTAAATAAGCACCTGCAGAATGACCCGAAACAAAAATTAATTTAGTGTTTCCTCCATATTTTTCAATGTTTTTAAAAACCCATGAAACCGCTGCGGCAGCATCATCAATATAAGCTGGAGCAACGACTTTTGGAGATAATCTATATTCTACTCCAATTACGGCATAGCCTTTATTCATTAACGCTTTTGGGATTTGTTTTTCTCCAGATTTTAATCCGCCTCCGTGAAACCAAATAATTGTGGAAAAATCTTTTAAATTTTCAGGATAATAAACATCTAAAGTGCATTGAGACTCTATGTAAGAGTTGTTTTTGGTAATGCTGTCAGAGTAATAATGAATGTTTGTTTCGGTTTTATATTTTTGTTGTGCGTTTGAAAATAAGATGGTTCCGAGGAATAAAACAAAAACTAATTTTTTCATTTGAAGTTATTTAGGATTCAAATATAGAAAATTAATTTGTTTTAGATTTGACAATTATTGTTTTGCTTTAGAAATTGAATTTGAAATTTCAAGCATTTAGACTTGGATTCTTAACAAAAGCTTATCGCGAATTTTTGATATGTAAAAACAAAACAATCTATGAGATGAATCTCCAATTTTAAGAAAACACAGCTGCTAAAACTTCCAAAGATTTTGGTTTCCGAAAACCGTCAAGATGACAAGAAAAATAATCGATTAGGGTTTTCAAAACGATTTGTCTTTCGAGAACATGAAAAGTTTTCTGGTCATTATCGAATTTTAGTGGAATTAGTTTTTTGAACAGATTCGTTTCGTGTTCGGTGAGAGAACCTATGCCGTGAAATGGGGTAAAAAAGCCTTCGTTAAGATTAAAAAAAGGAAATTCTATTTCGGAAATATCTGGATAAAAACCAAGATATTTGGTAATTTCCAACATCAGAATCAGATGAAAATTAGCATTTTGGTCATGATTATCAAGCCAAAGTAATGCAGTTTCCAAAAAGATAAAAAGAGGCTCATTTTTTTCTTCCTCATGAATAGAATGATGTAAGATTTCCGAAATAAACATAACAATCGTACTTTTTAAAATATCGGTATGAATTGTTTGAAATGGCGTCGCAATTTTGATTTCCTTAAAATTTTCTAATGTTCCTTTGTTTTTATGAACGGCTTCGATTTCTAGAATCGTTAGTGGTTGGAAATACGCGATTTTTTGATTTGATTTACGAGAGGAAAAAGCATCACGAACAAAATACGTTTTTAATCCATTAGATTGCGTAAAGCATTTTACAATCAAGCTTTTCTCTTGATATTTGAGAGAGGAAAGAACGATGGCTTTGGTTTTTACTTGCATGAAATGCTTTTATTAATTTAAATGTTTGTTCGATTATTATCTTTTGATTATGAATGTTTTTTTAAATTCAAAAAATAACTTTCTATGTATTTATAGGATAAATGAGCCGCGAGAATTGTAAAAAACAAAACTGAAAAATTAAAAATAAGTATTGAATTAAGACTTGAAATTTTTAATGGCACTTTAAATTTCAAGTACAGAAAACCTACCATTTGCATCATTATTGCATGAAACATGTAGATTCCGTAAGATATTTTTCCAAGATAATTAAGTAGCCTATTTTCTAATACCATAAATGGTTTTTCTACTAAAATACTAATGGTAAAACCAAATAAAAGAATACTTAAAAGATGATAATAAAAATCCGTTAAACTGTTTTTGAAAATTGATGTTGTAAAATACAACCCAAAAATTATAAAAACTATAGTATTGAATTTTTGGAGTTTTATTTTATTATTAAAAGCCCATATAGAACAAATTCCACTAAATGAAAAATAGAAAAATAGCATAGAATATTTTTTTAGAAAAGGGAAATAATCCGAAAAATACAAAACGAAATATACCCATGTGAAAAACAATAAAAACCGAACAATTTGCTTAAAAGGCAAAATATAAATAAGAGGAGCAATAAGTAAATAAAATTGTTCTTCAATGCCAAGAGACCATAAAACCTCTAGGATACCACCAGGTTTATAGCTAGCAAAAATGTTTGGAAACAGAGTAAAAGAAAGGAAAATACCCCAAATTAAATTGTAATTATTTTCATAATTAAATCCAAAATAAGGTAAAATAAATCGATAATAGAATAATCCAAACAGGAGTACAATATAATATAATGGCAAAATACGGAGTGCTCTTCTTTTAAAGAATTTTGCTAAGTCAATGGAACTTGTAATTGCTTTTTCCCTATATAATTGCCTAATAATCAAAAACCCACTTAGGGAAAAAAACATATATACAGCCTCTGTCCCCTTATTTAAAATTGCTAAATTATCGAAAAAAGGAAACCCTCGATTATGACAAAATTGATGGATATGAAAAGTTACAACTAAAGTAGCTAAAATAAACCTTACGGCTGTTAAATTGGGTAGTCTTTCATATTTCATTTAGCCAATACTTTTATTGATAAATTACCTAATAATCATCACTTTTTTTACTTTAGTTTCAACTCCATCTTGTGCCGCTACAAAAATCATGTACACGCCTGTAGCTACTTTATATTTTCCGAATGCAGTTGTATCCCATTCTATTGTTCCCCCTTGTGAAGTAGTTTCGTAAACAAGATTGCCTTCTATATCGGTGATTTTTACGTTGGCTTTATCTATTAATCCAGTAATTTTTACCGTACCTGTAAATTCGGGCCGAACAGGATTTGGATAAACATAGACGTTATTTAAATCATTGTTAGCGCTCGTTGAAGTTCCTTTGAAAGAAACTAACCCTTTATCTGTAGCAATGAAAACTTCACCAGTACCATTATTTATATCAACATCGTTAATGCTATTACTTGGCAATGGAGAATTTGCTGCCGTGAAATGATAGATAGTTTGTTGCCCATTTGGCGAAACCAAGAATATTCCCGAATCTAAGGTTCCTATCCATTTATTATTGGCACCATCAACAACTATATCCGTGATAAATTGTTGATACATCAATTCTTGAGCTAAATTATTATCTAAAATAATTATAGAATTAGTTTTTAATTGGGTATCGGTTAAAAAACTACTTACACTTGGCAACACCCTCAATCCGCTTGATGTTCCAATCCAAAGTTCGTCTCTATTATCGACTGTAATTGCTCTAACATCTGCACTAGGTAAATTGCCGGCATCGGTTCCTACAGTAATTTTTTTGAATTTATTCAGACTTTCATTGAATCCTAAAACACCTTCCCTGTAACTTGCAATCCATTTTGTACCTTTTTTGTCAATTGCCATTTTGTTATAACTGTTATCTTCACTACTATTCAAAATAGTTTCAGTCGAATAACTTTGCCATTGTCCGTCTTTTTTTAATTCTTTTAACCCGTTTTTAACCCTACTATTATTCATCCATAGATTTCCAAAACTATCAAATACAGCCCCATTAATTCGAACATCATTATGATAACCTGGAATAAGTGTAATTTCTTCTAGACTACTATTGGTTTGATTATACAAAACAGTGGGGATATCATTATCAATTTTTAGCAAGCCCGAATAAAAGGAACTTGCAAAAACTTGATTTTCATTATTAGGATTTACAGTAATTCTTGTAATTGATTTTGCTCCCAATACCTTCTCATATGGAATGTTTAACCATCCCGAAGTATTGTATTTACTAACACCATAGCTTTGCAAAGGATAAGGGTTATAAGTGCTTGTGTAACTTCCATAAACTGCCCAAAGTGAAGTTGTGGTTGCTTGAAGAGCAAATATATTGTTTCTAGAAGGTCCGCTTGGTGTGCTGTTTTCAAAAACTGTAGAAATAGAAATTGTAGTATTAATTAGCCCATTTGTTTGTGTACCAATGTAAATAGAATCGCCAATACTTGTTGCACAAGTAAAAATTGGAGTACTTTCTGAAATTTGACTACTATCAATTTTTCGTAACAAACCTATTTGTGAATCAAAAATATAAACACTACTTGAAGTTGTTACAATCAAATAATTAGAGATCGCTCTCATGTCTACAGAAGTTTGAGAAAGTTGAAAATAATCTGAAAATGTATTAGAAATAGGACTGTATTTATTTATAGATCCAGATGTATTTATTGCTATAAGTTCCGTTCCAAAAGCCTCAACACTTGACCAATTCCCTAAAGCAATTTGTGTCCATTGGCTGTAATCAATTAAATTATTATTTGTAATCGATGCTTTTCTAATACCATTATTTGTTGCTGCATAAATGAAACCTTTATAAACCGTAGTTTGTGTTACTTTTGTCTCGGTCCCAAAATCTCCAATAAAATAGGTGTCGCCGAACTGTGCTGTAGCTAAATTAAATTGGACGATCCCAAAATCGCATGAAACATAAACAATTCCATTATATTCCATAAAATGATTAATTTTCTTTATGCCTGACGGAAGCTGTTTGCTAATAATATCAACCACTTTTATCATGCTCCCATCGGCTTCATTAATGACAATCATTAATCCACTTTCATAACCCACAAGGGTTTTATTTAAGGTTTTACTATAATACAAAGAGGAGATCGTTTCACCCGAAAGACCATCAATAGTATTGGTTGTTTTTATTTCGTTTGTAGCTGTTTTTTTTGAAAATAATGCGTTTTCAGAAGCTGCAAAAATAGTTGATGGAGATTCTGATAAATCTTTAATGTTATTATACGAAAAATAACCTTTCCATTGCAAATTGTTTTGTGCAAAAGCTATTTGCACAACAATCAGAAATAGAAAATAAAATAGCTTGTTTTTCATTATTCTCAAAAATATTGATTCGCAAATATACTACAAACGAAAGTTTTTGTATTTTGTTTCCAAAATAAAAAATATGTCTTTCTCCGAAAACGAAAAAAGACATATTTAAATATTTGAATTTAGTATAAACTAAACCACTCCTTGAGCTAGCATAGCATCAGCAACTTTTACAAAACCTGCAATGTTAGCTCCTTTTACATAGTTTACATAACCACTTTCTTCAACCCCATATTTTTTGCATTGATTATGAATACCAATCATAATTTCTTTTAATCGCTCATCTACTTCTTCACTTGTCCAGTTTAATCGAATAGAATTTTGAGTCATCTCTAGTCCAGAGGCCGCAACACCACCTGCATTAGCTGCTTTTCCGGGTGCATAAAGAACTTTGTTGTTCAAAAACTGTTTAATAGCGTCTAAAGTACATGGCATATTTGCTGCTTCTGTGACACAAATTACACCATTGGCAATTAGCATTTTCGCATCGACTTCGTTTAATTCGTTTTGAGTAGCGCATGGAATGGCAATATCAACTTTAACTTCCCACACACTTTTACCTTTATGAAAAACTGCATTCGGGTATTTCTCTATAAAGGCTTCGGCTTTATTATCGCCTCTAGCTCTCATCTCTAACATAAAATCAATTTTTTCTCCTGAAATCCCGTCTTCATCATAAATGTATCCATCAGGACCAGAAAGTGTTAAAATTTTTCCTCCTAATTCATTTATTTTTAAGGCAACCCCCCAAGCTACATTTCCGAATCCGGAAATAGCCACAGTTTTTCCTTTTATCTCATGACCAATGGTTCGAAGCATTTGCTCAGTAAAATAAACTACGCCATAACCTGTAGCTTCTGGGCGGATTAACGAGCCTCCGTAAGCGATTCCTTTTCCGGTTAGAACTCCTGTAAATTCATTTCTAATTCGTTTATATTGACCAAAAAGATAGCCAATTTCTCGCGCTCCAACACCAATATCGCCAGCGGGAACATCAATATCTGGACCAATATGTCTACACAATTCGGTCATAAAAGATTGACAAAAACGCATTACTTCTGCGTCCGATTTTCCTTGAGGATCAAAATCAGATCCTCCTTTTCCGCCACCCATTGGCAACGTTGTTAAGCTGTTTTTAAAAACTTGTTCGAAAGCAAGAAATTTAAGCACCGATAGATTTACGGTGTGATGAAAACGAATCCCGCCTTTATAAGGACCTATGGCTGAATTCATCTGAATTCGAAATCCTCTGTTCACCCTGATTTCACCTGTATCATCAACCCATGGAACTCTAAATATTATAGATCGTTCCGGTTCAGCAATTCGTAGAAGTAAATTCTTTCCATCATATTTTTTTTGCTCGGCAATAAAAGGGATAACAGTTTCGGCAAATTCTCTAACCGCTTGAATAAACTCTGGCTCATTCGGATTTTTAGCCTCGACTTGAGTCATAAATTGATTGATTTTATGTTCCATTTTTAGGATAATTTTTTTAAATTTTATTAAAGATAATAACCACTGAAAACAAAAAAACACATTCACGAAAAGGGTTTCGTTTATCTATACAAATATACTTCATATGAAAATAATGTTACACGTTTTTATAATTTTATTACCCTAAATTCTCTGTTTTTATTAATGCAGAAGCAATTCAAATTAATTTAAGTGTTAATAACAATTAAATATAAAAAACCTTTAATTATGTAAGCTTAATATTGATAATAATTGACGATTAAGTATATTTATTTTTTACCCTCGCTAATGATTGATGTTTTTATATATTTGTAAAAAATAATTTGTTTTTAATGACCTCAAAATTTAGAATAGTATCTATTTTCCTCTTTTTTGGATTTTCAAATATTGCACAGGCACAATTTGGATTTTCGCAAGAAATTGGAGTTATTGTTGGTCCAGTTGCCTTTCAATCCGATTATGGGGTAAGACACGATCTATCAACAAATGCAGGAAATACTGGTTATGGTATTGGAATTATACATTATTTGAACTTTTCATATAAAGCAGATTGTAATTGTTATACTCCCGAAACTTATTTTAATGATCACTTCAAATTAAGAAGTGAATTATCCTACAATAAAACTGAACTTAGGAATTTTGGTCAATGGGTAGATCCAATTAAAACAGGGCTTGGTGCAGACCAATTAAGAGCCATGAGAGGGAGTACCGATGTTACCAATATAGGAATACAACTAGAATATTTTCCGTTTAGTATTCGAGAATTCACCTCAACTATAGAAAGTTGGGGGCCTTTTATTAGCCTTGGAGGTCAGTTTAGCAGCTATAATCCAAAAGCTTGGTCAACGATGGGTCCTTTAGGAACACCTTTAACAACATTTCCTAAATATTTAGTGCCTTCAGAGGGTCACGCTACAGGACTAACTTCCGAGGGTGGGACAGTTTGGTCCGTAGTATCTAGTTTAGGAACTCGCTATAAACTTGCTCCATTATCCGATTTGATGGTCGATTTTAGACTTCAATATTATTTTTCCGACTGGGTTGACGGAAATAATCCAAATAAAAACCTTTTCAAAGAAAACAAAGCCAATGACTGGTTAGTTTGGTTTAATGTTGGTTATATTTATTACTTAGAATAAAAGAAAATAAAAAAGAGGTTTTTTTGAAAAGAATCAATCAGCCTCTTTTATCTTGTATAATTACTATAAAAACTTACGAATTCCAAATAGCACTCCCAAATGAAGTCCTTCATGAAAATTATTAAAGATCATTGCTTCATGGGCACTTTTCAAAATAAAACCTGTTGAAGTTGGATACTCTGAGAAATTTTGGAAGATATTGTTGTCATAATCTAGTACCGTTTGATCTATTGTTTTAAACAATAAATCCTTAATTTCATCAACTTCGGCTTGTGTAACTTCTTGTTCTGGTCTCGTTCCTTTTTTATACTTTTCGACGATTTCGTCCGATACTAACATGGATAAACCAGATAATTTATACACTAAAAGTTGCTGGGTAACAACGACATGAGCTATATTCCAAATTAAATTGTTACTAAAACCTTTAGGTATTGTGTTTAGCTGTTTTAAAGTATAGTTTTCTATAAATGGAGCAATCATTTTTCTACTCGTTTTTGTAATTTCTAATATTGAATTCATTATATAAATTTTAATTTTTTGATAAAAATAATCATTTTCCGTGTCAAATGATTTTTCTTTGCATAAAGAAATTGCCTTTTGTTATGAATAAAATATATTATCTCGCTTCATGCGATACCTGTCGAAAAATAATTAAATCATTACCTGAAAACCATAATTTGGTTTTTCATGACATTAAACAAGATCCATTAACGACAGAAGAACTAGAAGAAATGCAACAACTTACTGGAAGTTATGAAGCTCTTTTTAGTAAAAAAGCGCAACTTTATAAATCGATGGATTTAAAAAATAAATCCTTAAACGAAAGTGATTTTAAGAAATACATTCTAGAACATTATACCTTTTTGAGTCGTCCCGTTTTTATGATTGACAATAAAATATTCATTGGCAATACCCAACAAAATATTCTTCAAGTAATGAAAGCCTTATCCTAATGTCTAAAAGAAAACTAGCCCTTATTGCCGCAACATTTGTTTCCATAATATATGGAATCACTTTTACAATTGCCAAAGACGTAATGCCAAAATATGCTGGTGCCTTCGGATTTATCATAATTCGTGTAGGCGGAGCCACAATTCTATTTTGGTTATTTTGGCTTCTCAATAGAAGATCAAAAGAAATACGAGATGAAAAAATTGATCGCGCTGATTATCCACGAATCATTTGGTGTGGTTTTTTTGGCGTAGCCTTAAATATGCTCTCTTTCTTTAAGGGATTGAGTTTAACTTCCCCTATTTCAGCATCGGTACTAATGGTTTCAACACCCATAATTGTACTTGTACTTTCGGCAATTATTCTTAAGGAACGAATGAAAAAAAGAAAGATTCTCGGAATTGTATTAGGTCTTATTGGCACGACTTTTCTAATCCTTTACGGAAAATCTGTAGGAAATGCTACTAATGCTAGTTTAGGGAATTTTTTGGTATTTGTAAATGCGGCTTCTTACGGATTGTATTTGGTGATTGTCAAAAAATTAATGGACAAATACAATGCATTTACTTTTGTGAAATGGATTTATTTGATAGGTTTCATCATGGTATTGCCGTTTGGCTGGAAGGAATTTCAAGCAATTGATTGGTCGATTATGCCTATTGATAATTATTGGAAAATAGGATTTATAATTGTTTTTTCGACCTTTTTGACCTATTTACTCAATTTGCTTTCGATGAAAGAATTAAAACCAACCACTATCGCCGTTTTTGTTTATTTACAACCATTTTTTGCTACCATTTTTGCCATTAGCCTAGGAAAAGACGAACTTACTTTAGTTAAAATCATTTCGGCAATTTTAATATTTACCGGTGTTTATTTAGTGTCTCATAAAAAAAAGTAGTTACTATTATGAGCATACTAACTGAAACTAAAAACTAGCCTCTGACCACTTTTTTCTTATATTTGACCACTTTTAGAAAATAATATGATACAATCAATGACTGGATTTGGCAAAGCAAGTTTGCAATTGCCAACCAAAAAAATAACGGTAGAAGTAAAATCTTTAAACAGTAAAGGTTTAGATCTAAGTGTTCGAATGCCTTCTGCTTATCGCGAAATGGAACTAGGGTTACGCAACCAAATCGCATTAAAATTGGAAAGAGGGAAAGTAGATTTTTCGATATTTATTGAAAGTACTGCCGAACAAACTTCTACAAAAGTGAATGTGCCTATCGTAAAAGCTTATATGGAGCAATTGAGAGCCGTTTATACGGATGCCGATGAGACCGAATTGATGAAAATGGCCATCAGAATGCCGGATACCATGAAAACCGAAAGGGAAGAAATTGACGCAAATGATTGGGCCGAAATTCAAAAAGTAATTCTTGAAGGATTAGACTATATTGTGAATTTTCGCAAAGATGAAGGCGCCTCGCTAGAAAAAGAATTCCAATTGCGAATTGCAAATATTCGTCAATATATGAATGAAGCTTTGGCTTTAGATCCAGAGCGTGTTCAGGCAATAAAAGACCGTTTGAAAACAGCCATTTCGGAATTAAAAGTCAATGTTGATGAAAACCGTTTTGAGCAAGAATTAATCTATTATCTTGAAAAACTAGACATCACCGAGGAAAAAGTTCGATTAACCAATCATCTCGATTATTTTATGGAAACCATCAACGGTACAGAAGCCAATGGGAGGAAACTTGGTTTTATCACCCAAGAAATGGGACGTGAAATTAACACGATGGGGTCAAAATCGAATCACGCTCAAATGCAAAAATTAGTAGTGATGATGAAAGACGAATTAGAAAAAATTAAAGAACAGGTTTTGAATGTACTTTAAAGAATAGCCAATAAATAAAACAAATAAGAGGATGAGATTGCTTCGTACCTCGTAATGACTTTAGAATGAAAAAAGGAAAATTAATAGTTTTTTCAGCACCATCCGGTTCAGGGAAAACAACCATCGTTAGGCATTTATTGGGGAAAGATGACTTGAATTTAGAGTTTTCTATTTCGGCAGCTACGCGAGAGTCTCGTGGTGAGGAAGTAAACGGAAAAGAGTATTACTTCATGTCTTTAGAGGAATTCAAAAAGCACATCAAAAACGAAGATTTTGTAGAATGGGAAGAAGTATATCGCGATAATTTTTATGGCACTTTAAAAAGTGAAGTTGAGCGTATTTGGGCAAAAGGGAAAAACGTAATTTTTGATATTGACGTTGCCGGAGGATTGCGAATTAAGCATAAATTTCCTGAAGAAACTTTGGCAGTTTTTGTAAAACCACCTAGTGTCGACGAACTTAAAAGAAGACTTAAAGAACGCTCAACCGAAAGCGAAGACAAGATAAATATGCGCATTGCAAAGGCTTCTGTCGAACTGGCAACTGCCCCTCAATTTGACGTAATCATCAAAAATTATGATTTAAATATTGCTTTAGAAGAAGCGCATCAATTGGTAAAAGAATTTGTAAAAGATTAAAAAATTGAAAAAATCTTTCACTAATGTTAATCTTTAAATTTATTGCATGAAAATCGGACTTTATTTCGGAACCTTCAACCCCATTCATATAGGGCATTTGATTATTGCTAATCATATGGCAGAATATACCGATTTAGACCAAATTTGGATGGTAGTAACACCTCATAATCCACACAAAAAAAAGGAAACTTTGCTGGATGATTATCAACGTTTGCAACTGGTTTTTTTGGCAACCGAAGAATATCCCAAAATCAAACCTTCGGACATTGAGTTTAAGCTTTCGCAACCCAATTATACCGTAAATACATTGGCCCATTTACAGGATAAATTTCCACAGCATATTTTTTCATTGATTATGGGCGAAGACAATCTAAAGTCTTTAAACAAATGGAAAAACTACGAAGTCATTCTTCAAAATCATGAAGTTTATGTGTATCCAAGACTTGACGATAAAAGAATAACTGAAGAATTAGAAAATTCTGAATATGAAAACAATCCGATAATTCATTTTATTGATGCTCCAATTGTAGAAATATCCTCAACATTCATTCGAGAAAGTATCAAAAATAAAAAAAACGTTCGACCTCTTTTACCAGAAAAAGTTTGGGATTATTTAGACCACAATAATTATTACAAAAAGTAAACTTAACATTACTTTACCAATTGTTCCCTCAAGCAATTAGTAACTTTGTTTAACTAATTATTTAAAAAAAATACAATGCTTAATTTCGAATTATATAATCCTACAAAACTAGTTTTTGGAAAAGGTCAAATAGAAAAATTAACAACTCTTATTCCTCAAAACACTAAAATTCTTCTCGCTTATGGTGGAGGGAGTATTTTCAAAAATGGAATTCACGAGCAAGTTCGCAAAAGTTTGGAAGAATTTGAAATCATAGAATTTGGCGGAATCGAAGCCAATCCTCGTTTCGAAACTTTGATGAAAGCCGTAGAAATCATTCGACATGAAAAAATTGATTTCATCCTTGCTGTTGGAGGAGGAAGTGTCATTGATGGCGTAAAGTTTATGTCGGCAGCAGTTCATTTTGAAGGAAATCCTCTAGATATCCTAAAAAAAAGAATTATTTTTAAAGAAGGCTACATGGTAGTGCCTTTTGGCACCGTTTTGACTTTGCCAGCAACGGGAAGCGAAATGAATTCTGGTGCGGTAATCACAATTGAAGCCACACAAGAAAAACTCGATTTTGGTGGATCAGCTATGTTTCCAAAATTTTCAATTTGCGATCCAACTACCATTGCTTCTTTGCCAAAAAGACAATTACAAAATGGTGTTATAGATGCCTATACGCATGTAATGGAGCAGTATTTAACTTATATTCATGAAGGGTTTCTTCAAGATCGTATCGCCGAAAGCATCCTACAAACTTTGATTCAAGTGGGTCCAAGTGTGGTCGAAAACCCAACAGATTATACCTTGGCTTCTAATTTTATGTGGAGTTGTACGATGGCCTTAAACGGATTAATTCAAAAAGGAGTCCCTTCGGATTGGGCAACACACATGATCGGACATGAATTAACTGCCTTATACGAAATTGATCATGCCCGAAGTTTGGCTATTATTGGTCCTAATTTATATCGTGTTATGTTTGAAACTAAAAAAGAAAAATTAGCGCAATACGGGAAACGTATATTTAATTTAAGTGGAAGTGAGGAAGAAATTGCCAAGGAAGCAATCAACAAAACAGTTGCTTTTTTTCATACTATGGGAATGCAAACCAAACTATCTGAATGCACCGAACATTATGCTAAAACGGCTAATTTTATCGTGAATCGTTTTGAAGAAAGAGGTTGGAAGGGCTTGGGCGAAAAACAAAATATTACTCTAGAAAAAGTAAAAGCTATTGTAGAAATGAGTTACTAATTCTAAAATAAAATAGTTACAAATTTAGCGAAATCAAAAAAGGCGTTCACCTGATAGTAGAGGATACGCCTTTTCAATTACTAAAAAAACTAACTAACTCAATCATATTTATTCTAAAAAACTAACTTATAGACATTTACAACGCAAGTTAATTGTATATATTGTATCTATAATCATATATTTTTATTAAAATATTTTTAGAAGCGAATTATAGTATAAAAACGAATGATTTCAAAGATTGACGATTCATTTTTATTTGCATTACTACTTCTTTTTTAAGTACTTTTGATAAAATTTTTAACTAAAATGACCAAAAATATAAAATTTGCAGTAATTGGTGGTGGAAGTTGGGCGACAGCAATAGCAAAAATACTATGCATAAACTTGGAAGAAATTGCCTGGTATATGAGAAATGAAGATGCCATAGAACATATAAAAAAACATCATCACAATCCTAACTATTTAAGCTCAGTCGAATTTGATACTAAAAAATTAAAACTGACTAACGATATCAATGAAGCAGTATCCTATGCTGATTATATTATTTTTGCAATTCCCTCTGCTTTTTTAAACGGCGAATTAGAAAAATTAACCGTAAGTCTTAAAGACAAAGTAATTTTTTCAGCAATCAAAGGTATTGTCCCTGAAACAAGTTTGATTGTAGGAGAACATTTTAATGAAACTTATGAAATTCCTCTAGAAAATATTGGGGTAATTACTGGGCCATGTCACGCCGAGGAAGTGGCTTTAGAACGTTTATCGTATCTTACAATTGCTTGTGGTGATGCTAAGAAAGCAAGAATTGTTGCTAAAAATTTATCCTGCAATTATATCAAAACCAAGATATCCAATGATATAATTGGTGCTGAATATGCAGCAATGCTCAAAAACATATTTGCAATTGCAGCTGGAATAGCCCACGGCTTGGGTTATGGCGATAACTTTCAGTCAGTATTAATGAGTAACAGCATTCGAGAAATGAAAAAGTTTATTCGAAAAGTACACAAAATGAAACGCAACATCAATGATTCGGCCTATTTAGGCGATTTATTAGTAACAGGTTATTCAGTATTTTCAAGAAATAGGATGTTCGGTAATATGATTGGTAAAGGTTATACTGTAAAATCAGCTCAAATGGAAATGAGCATGGTGGCCGAAGGTTACTATGCCACTAAAAGTGCTTATAATCTCAATCTAAACTATGGAGCAACAACTCCAATTATAGATGCCGTTTACAGTATTTTATACGAAGGAAGATCAGCTAAATCAGTGTTTAAAAAACTAACAGAGAAGTTGGATTAAGTTTTTTATTTGTCCTTTTTACCTCTCAATAACACCATCGACAAATAAAATAGGTACTTCTTCAACTGATTTCTCGTTGATTGAATTAGCCTTGAAAATATATTTTCGGTCGTATAGTTTTCCATCCATAAAAAAAGTTAGCATAAACTCATTATTGAGTGCCAAAACACTTTTTTCAATCATTTCGATTTTGACAACCGAAACCGCTGGAACTTCGACATATGCGTGACGCAAAAGCGAGGTTTTTTTCATCTCACCATCAATGGTACCAAAAGCCTTAGAAACAATCATTACCCCCTCAAGGTCATAATCGCTGTCATTTACTAAATGAGCAAACCAAACTTTTTCCATAAAATCGTCGCTCCATTCCTGTACTATGGCTATGAATACGTTTTCTACGGTAGGGATTATGATGTCAGATTTCATATTTATAATTTTTGATTACAGATTAATGATTTTTGACCCGAGCAACAACGAAATAGAGAAACAATATAGATTTTATCCTTCTGAAATCAAAAATCTTAAATTTTTATATACTTGCTTTAAATTGCTCTAAGAAACGAACATCATTTTCGTAGAACATACGGATATCACCAATTTGATACAACAACATTGCGATTCTTTCGATTCCCATTCCAAAAGCAAATCCGGTATATTCATCTGGATTGATGTTACAATTTTTTAAAACATTGGGGTCAACCATTCCGCAACCACCAATTTCTAACCAACCGGTGCCTTTGGTAATTCTATAATCGGTTTCGGTTTTTAAACCCCAATATATATCAATTTCAGCACTTGGTTCTGTAAACGGAAAATACGACGGACGAAGACGTATTTTTGATTTTCCAAACATTTCTTTGGTAAAATATAAAAGCGTTTGCTTCAAATCGGCAAACGATACCTCTTTGTCAATATACAAACCTTCTACTTGGTGAAAAATACAATGCGAACGGGATGAAACGGCTTCATTACGGAAAACTCTTCCCGGAGAAATCGTCCTAATTGGTGGTGCATTATTTTCCATATAACGCACTTGTACGGATGAAGTGTGTGTGCGCAACAAAGTATCTGGATTTGTTTGAATGAAAAATGTGTCTTGCATATCTCGAGCCGGATGGTATTCTGGCAAGTTTAATGCGGTAAAATTGTGCCAATCATCCTCGATTTCAGGACCTTCAGAAACATTGAATCCTACGTTCGAAAATATATCGATAATTTGGTTTTTTACTAATGAAATTGGGTGTCGACTTCCAATAATTACTGGTTCGGCTGAACGGGTTAAATCACCGTAAAATCCTTTTATTTCTTCTTTACTTTCTAAAGACTCCTGTATTGATTTTACTTTGTCCTCAGCAGAAGATTTTAACAAATTGATTACTTGACCAAATTCTTTTTTTTGATCGTTTGGGACATTTTTAAATTCTGCAAAAAAGTCTTTTAAAAGCCCTTTGCTTCCTAAAAATTTGATTCGAAATGCTTCCAGTTCTTCCTTATTTTGTGTTGAAAAAGCTTGTGCTTCACCAATATATTCTTTTATCTTGTCTATCATTTTCATCCAATAATTGAAAGTGCAAATTTAAGTAATTTGTTTGAAGTTTAAAGTTTAAAGTTCAAAGTTTCGGCGTTAAATTGATATTGATTCATTACTTACAAAGACAAATCAATCAATTAGTTCTTTTTCGAGAAAATAATTCACAATTGCTTCTTTCATTAATACCGATTGTTCACCTGCTTTTAAAGGTGGCAATTCCTCTTTTACTTTGTAATGTGGCCAACCTTCATCATCGAAAAATTCGAATTCATAAAAACCATACGGTTCTAATAATCGACAAATTGCGATGTGCATTAGATTTAGTTTTTCATCTTTTTCGTAGGTTTTATGTACTTTCCCGAGTTCTTGAACACCAATTAAGTAGATAATTGCGTCTAGATCTAAGTCTTCGCCCTGCGAAAATTGATTAGAAAGTAAAGTAACGAGCTGTTCCCAGCGCACTTTGAGTTGTATATCTCTTGACATTTGATTTTAGAAAATAGATTATAGAACATAGAAAAAAGATTGAAAACTATAAATTCTATACTCTAAATTTGAAATGCAAAGATACCAAGATATTTCTTTTATCTTTGCTCTTTATTCTTTTCTCTTTATTTCTTTTTATATGAGTGTTTTAGATATTATTATGGGTGGAATCCTTGTATATTCCCTTTTTAAAGGATTTCAAAACGGCCTTTTTGTAGAGTTGGCTTCTTTAATTTCTTTGGTTTTGGGGATTTATTTTGCTATAAAATTTTCATCGATCCTAGCGGGAATACTAACAGGTTTTTCGCATTGGAATCCTAAAACAATTCAAATAGTTGCCTTTGTATTTACGTTCGTTTTAGTAATTATTGCTATGTCGATTTTAGCAAAATTTCTCACCAAAATAGCCAATTTTGCTCATTTAGGCTGCATCAATAATATAGGAGGTGGGTTTGTTCATGTATTGAAAATGGTCTTGATATTAGGAATTGTTTTGAATCTTTTCGAAAAAATAAATTACAAAAATTTCATTGCTAAAAGAGAAACGCTAGACAAATCTTTATTTTACAATCCCGTCCGAAAAACCGCTGGATATATGTATCCTTCCCTTGAAAAATGGTATGGCGATTTGAAAAAAAAGTAGGTAGTGTTTCAATAAAATTTATTTACATACAATCTTTCTATCGCGTTACTTCGTCGATTAAATAGAAAATAGATTTAAAATCAATTCCACTCATTTTTTCAAAACCTATTTCGCAAGTTCTACTCGTGGAATAACCTTCTTTGCAATTGGAAGGAATTTGCGATTTAAGATCTCGCAATCCATGTTCGTTAAGTTCAGGAATGAGAAAACCTCGGTCACCGGCGAAACCACAACAATTGCTATCGATAAAGTTAACTTGATGAGCACAAAGTTGAGACAAAGATAGTAATTGTTCTGTTTTTCCGATTTTTTTCACAGAGCAAACCGGATAAACCACTATGGATTCTTTTTTATTTTTTACAACCAATTGCGGCATCACATAATCCAACATAAATTCGATAGGATCTACAATCTTCAAGGCTTTCGAAAACTCTTCTTTCGAATGATAAAAACAGGGACTCATGTCATATAAAATTGGGTGTTTTCCGTTTTCCGATGCTTTCAATAATGCCGCTTCTAAGGTGCTGGATTGGGTATGATTGGCTTCTGCAAAACCTTTGCTCGAAAAAGGCATGCCGCAACAGTGAGCGTCTAAACCTTCAGGAAATAAAATTGTGAATCCCGCACGAACTAATAATTGATGCGTTAAAGCGGTTAGTTGAAGATCGTCTGCAGCTTGAAAACTGTTTCTACCCATGCTTCTATTGATGCAAGAAGGGAAATACACTACTTTTAAATCGAAATTTGTATTCATTTTTTTTTTTTAAATTAACTGCTGATTCTTTAAATCAGATTTCACAGATTTTTAGTAAATCTAAAATCAACAATCTGAGATCAATATTAAATTTTGTCTGCACCTTTTGGCATTTCGGGAATCCATTTCGGGATGTTTCCAAAAGTAATAAAATGAGCGCCATTGGATAATGATTTCATAATTTTGGTTCCAAAAACTGAATGAAAAAAAGAAACCAATTTCAATCCCACTCTCAAAATTGCTGTAGTTCCAGCCATATGTGAACCAATATAAGCGGCCATTTTTTTATCATTTGCATCTAATTTGTTAGCTCGCCAATGTTTAACAAAGTTACCCGTATCTATATTTACTGGGCAAGCTAAGGCACATAGACCATCTGTAGCGCAGGTTTCGTCGAGTTGATATTGAACCTCTTTTTGAATGGCAGCCAATCGCTGCGGGTTGTCCTTAGAAATTTCTAAACTGCTGATTTCTCGTGCAATGACAATTCGTTGTCTAGGTGATAAAGTCAACCCTTCGGAAACACAATGCGGTTCGCAAAAGCCACATTCCATGCATTTGTCTATGATGTAATGCGATTCGGGAATTGGTTTAAAGTTTTTGAGATGCACTTTAGGATCCGGATTGATTAAAACATCAGGATTGATTCTGTTATTGGGATCAAAAATATTTTTGATTCGTTTCATGATTTCATAGGCTTTACTCCCCCATTCCTTTTCGACAAAAGGCGCCATATTTCTGCCAGTTCCGTGTTCGGCTTTTAAAGAACCGTTAAAGCGATCCACCACCAAAACAGACAATTCTGCCATTAATTTTTCGTAACGATCAATTTCATCTTGGTTTGAGAAATCTTGTGAAAATACAAAATGAAGGTTTCCTTCCAAGGCGTGACCAAATAAAACCGCATCGTTATATTCGTATTTTTTGAATAAATCTTTCAAAGCATGACACGCATCGGCTAAATAATGCAAGGGAAAAGCAACGTCTTCAATAATTACAGTAGTTCCGTTTTTTCGAAGTCCACCAACTGTTGGCAAAAGCCCTTTTCTAGCTTTCCAATTGAAATAATATTGCTTGGGATCGCTTGTAAATTCATACTCCGCATAGGTTGGAATCGTTTGAATTTGCAGACGAATCGCTTCTTGTTTTTGTTTTAAAATCGCCAAATCATTGTCTCTACATTCGACCAATAAAGCACAGGCCGATTCTGGTAATGTTTTGAAAAAGCTAGGAGCATCGTTATCATTTTCGACCGAGCGAATTGATTCACGATCTAATAATTCTACCGCTGCTACGGGACCAGATTTCAATAAAATAGTGGCGTTACATGCTTCTTGAATAGAATTGAAAATAATCAAAGAACAAGATTTGAATTTTTCGTCAATTACGGTTTTGAAAGTTACATTCGAAATAAATGCCAAAGTACCTTCCGAGCCTACCATTAAATGTTTGATGATATCAATCGGGTCTTCATAATCAACTAAAGCATTGATGCTATAACCAGTTGTATTCTTTATTTTAAATTTATTTTTGATAAAATGAAATAATATTTCATCGTTTTTGATGGTGTCTCTGAGGTTTTCAATTTCATCAATTATCTCCTTTTTATTGTTTTTGAAAACGGCAACATTTTCTGGATTGGCAGTGTCAAGAATAGTTCCGTCACTCAATATAATTCGAATATCGGCGATAGTTTGATAAGAATTTTGAGCTGTTCCGCAACACATTCCGCTGGCATTATTAGACACAATTCCGCCAATCATTGCTGCTCCAATGGATGCAGGATCCGGACCAATTTTTAATCCATGTGGAGCCAAAAACGTATTTACTCTTGCACCTACAATTCCAGGTTCCAATTTTATTTTTTGATTGTTTTCTAAAAGCTCAAAATTTTTCCATCCATGGGTGGCAACTACCAAAACCGAATCGGTAATGGCTTGACCTGACAAACTGGTTCCAGCCGCACGAAAAGTTAAAGCAATATCTAGTTTTTTGGCCTGTTTGATGATTTCGATTACTTCTAATTCGTTATGTGCCAGAATTACAATCTTAGGAATCAATCTATAAAAACTGGCATCTGTTCCATATGCAAGAGTTTGCAGGGGCTGATCAAAGATTCTTTTGGGATCAATAGATGTTGAAAGAATATCTTTTAACTTTTGATAGGATGGAGATAACATAGCGATTGTATTTTAAAGTTTTTAATTACCAAAGAAATATACCATTAAACCCGCAATAATTACATAAAACAAGGCATAAGGTAATGCTTTTTTCATAATTTCTCCTTCATTTCCTTGTTGATTACAAGCCGAAGTAGCAATAGCAATACTTTGAGGTGAAATAATTTTCCCTCCTGTTGCTCCAACAGTATTAGCAGCAGCAAACCAGCTGGGTTCGCTTCCTATTTGATGGGCAACATTTGCCTGAAGTTTACCAAATAATATGTTGGATGAAGTATCACTTCCTGTCAAAAAAGCACCTAAACAGCCAATAGCCGGAGCAAATAAAGGATAAAAAGCACCTGTGGCCATTGCTAAAGCTAATCCTAATACTGCAATCATTCCCGATAAATCCATTATTGTCGAAAGTATAATTAAGCTTATAACTGTAATATAAGTTTTTTTTAATTGAAGAACTGTTTCCCAAAATACGGATAATAAATTTTTTATTTTGGCACCTTGTAATAATCCCCCAAGGAAAGTCCCTAGAAATAATAGTACACCGCCATCAGTAAACCAAAAGATTTTTATTGTTTTTTCTGTTCCTTCGAGAATAAAATGAATTGGTGTTGCGCTAATAGATTGAAGAAAAGTTCGAACCGTATTGAATAGCGGACTTGTTCCAATTATAAAGAATAAAATTAATCCATAAATTGCCCAAGCGTTTATGATCTCTTTGTTGCTTTTAAATTCGGAGTGTAAATTTAATTCTTTTTTGGAAGTTATTTTCCCCCAAGCTACAATTACAATTATCGAAGCAATACTTCCTAAAATCGCAGGAGTTTCTATTCCAATATAAATAACTGAAAAATATTGCACAATGATTGATACAATTCCTACTGTTAAACTTAGAGCAATGTTTTTTGGCAAAGCTTTTAAGCTCGAATCTGTTAATGTAACAATAATAAAAGGAATTATAATCATTAACGGTAGCAACTGTAAAACTACTTCGCTACCCAATTTTTCGAGATTAGTTTGTCCTATTTCTATGGCTATTGCTTTTACGGGTATCCCTACAGCTCCAAAAGCAGTAGGAACGCTATTCGCTAATAAACTGACCAAAGCCGAAAATAAAGGTTTGTATCCCAATCCGATTAATATTGCTGAAGGGATAGCAACTGCTGTTCCAAAACCTGCCATACCCTCTAGTAATCCGCCAAAGCCCCATGTCAGTAATAAAACTTGAATACTTTTGTCTGTAGATATAGTAGAAAATTGAAATTTTAAAACTTCCATTTTTTTTGTAAAAACCAATACATTGTAGCTGTATATCGCCGATATGATAATCAATATAATTGGAAAAACAGCCTTCAAAGTACCATACAAAATCGAAAGCCCTACAGCAGCAATTGAAAAATGATAGCCTAAAACAGCAATGATCAGAGTAGTAATCAAAGTGTAGAAAGCACTTTTATGTCCTGAAATTTTAAGAACACCAAGTAAAATTATTAAAAGCACAACAGGAGTTAAGGCAAGAAAAATAGATAGATAATTCATCAGGTTAGGATTTTAGTTAATATATAACATCTTACAAAATTACCACAATTCATCAATAAAATGATGTAATTTCTTATAATTCTAAAATTTTAAGCAAAAAAAAACGAAGTCTTATACTTCGTTTTTATACGCTATATATTTTATTAATTTTTCAAATCCTTAATTACTTTAAAAGCAATATCTACTTGATCTTCACTTACTAAAATCGTAAATTCGTTTGAAGTCGAAATGACCTCATTGATGATAATTCCTTCCCAAGCCAAACGCTGGAAAATGAAATAATAAATTCCTGGAACAACGATGTTTTCTTTAGGTAATTTTACCGTAATCGAAGCCAGATTCTCGAGTTTCTGAATCAATTTCTCGTTTGCAAAATGTTTGTCAACTAAGTAATTGACACTATTACTAACAACGATGTTGGTTTCGTTTACCCCTCTTGAAGAAGTGTAAAAAATATCCGGAAAAACATTGATATCGGTAATCAAATCAGCTTGTTTATTTAATACTGTTTCAGAAGCTGCAAATGTATAATCGGTTAATGCAGAACGAACTGTGATTTCTCCAATGTTTTTTATTACTTTATTAATTTTGTGATTCAATCTAAAATCTAACTCTTCTGTCAATCTTTTTAGAGCCATAACTACAGCTCCTTGTTTCACTTCTTTTCCAAAATCACTTTCCAATTCAACCATTATATTTCTTGAAAGTGAAGTCAAATTGATTATCCCAAGCGACAATGCATTTAATAAAAAAGGCTTTGTTTTGATGTAATTTTCTACAATTGAAGAAACTGTTTTCATAATCAATGAATTTATTTTTAATGTGCTTTTATTCTACTTAAGGAATAATAATAAAAAATCCCTTTTAACATAATTTAATCTAACAAAAACTGGCGCAAATATAAATAAAAAAACAATTTGTTATAAATTCAACAACATTAATTTATAGTTAAAAATGATAAAAAGCATTAATTAAATGTTCGATAGCAAAAGATTTACCTTCTTTATGAATCGCAATAATGTCAAAACGAACATCAATATCCAAATCTTTAGAAAACACATATTCATTTACAGCTTTTACCAAAAGTTGGATTTTTTTGGGTTTTACAAAATCCTGTGGCAAACCAAAATCTAATGAAGACCTAGTTTTCACTTCGACAATGGCTAGAATATTCTCTTTTTGAGCGATAATATCAATCTCGGCTTTCTGAAATGTCCAATTGGTTTCTAGAATGGTATAGCCGTTTTTTTGAAGAAATTCAACGGCTAATTCTTCGCCTAGTTTTCCTAATTCGTTATGATCGGCCATTTATATTTTTGATTGAAGATTGCTTCGCCAGTTCGAGCAAAGCTCTCGGGTTACGATTTTTGATTTAAGATTTGGTATTTGTAAATAAAATTTTGCCACAATAAACACATAGCCCACGGTTTCAACCCTTGGATTGGTTGGTTGGTTGAAATTTACCAACGGTTGAAACCGTGGGTTATGGGTTAAAACGATGTGAAAAATATTTTATTCAAAAGTCAACGTAGATGTTTTTGTATTTAATTCAAGCGTAACTTTTTTACCAAAAATCAAAGCTCTATTATCATGGAAATGTCCCGCTGGAAAATTATAAAGGACAGGAAACGAATATCCTTTGGTCACGTCTTCAATAATTTGATTGGCATTTTTCCCCCACGGAATATCATTATCTCTCATTTTTGTCATACCGCCAACAACTAATGCGCTCAAGCCATCAAAGCAACCGCAACGTTTTAGGCTCATCATCATTCGGTCGATATGGTATAAATATTCATCAATATCTTCGATAAAAAGTACTTTTCCTTTGCAATCTATTTGTGTTTTCGAACCCATTTGACTGTACAAAATAGATAGATTTCCGCCTACGATTTCGCCTTTGGCATTTCCTATTTTATTTGCAGGATCAAACGCAAGCGTGTATTCTAGGCTTTCGCCAAAGAGCGCTTTTCGCAAACTTTCGATGGTTTCAGGAGTCGCTTTTGCAACGGTCACCGGCATCGCGCCATGAATTGAAGAGATATTTAAGGTGTTTAAATAGCTTTGCATAATGGTAACATCGCTGAAACCAACAATCCATTTTGGATTTTTTTCGAATTGGGAGAAATCCAATAAATCTATCATTCGAACCGTTCCGTAACCCCCGCGGACACACCAAATTGCTTTGATACTCGGGTCGTCCATTTGATGCTGAAAATCTTCCGCGCGCTGCACATCGGTTCCGGCTAATTGATTGTCATCCAACCCAATGGTTTTTCCAATTACGACTTTTAACCCCCAACTATGCAGTAAATCTATTGCAGGTTTCAGGTTATCATCAATATTTTTTCGGGCTGTTGCCACAATAGCTACGGCATCTCCTTTTTGTAAATAGGGTGGTATTTTCATTTGTGTTTGCGCTTGTATATTCGAAAATTGTAGAACAAAAATAAGCAATACGAATTGATAAAAAACAGCATTAATGTTTAAAATGTAATGTCGAAAAGCATTCATGTTGTACTAAAATTTAGAATCGTTTTGAAGTCGCAAATATAACAAGTCATAGGATTAATTTACGATAATATCATCTATTTCGATCGTTGTTGTTACAGCTGAGGTACCACTATATTCAAAAATAAAGAACCCATTACCCTTTAAATTAGCTGGAATTACATAATTTCCACTATTGACAAAACTCGAAGCATATCCGTTTACATTTCCACTTGAAATCACAAAATTACTCGTAATATCGACTAATGTTGCTTTACTTATATCTCCTTTAGGAACATAATCCGTCGAATAATATACTTTTAAAACCGAACCTAAATTGAAACCATCTTTGGTTTTGAACGAAAATGTATTCCCAGGTGTAAAAGCAATTGGCATAGCCAAATAAGTCTTGTTTGAACCTCCAGAACCAAACGACGACATTTGGATATATCTGTTTCCGCTAAGTAATTTCACATCCCAATACCTGGAACCAAAATATGCATCATTTACATATTTTGCAAAAATTGCTCCTTTTGTTGTTACGGCATAACTCTGGAAAGTCTCGGTGAAAGTTGGCAGATATTTTAGGGCTGTTCCGCCAATGGGCAAAATGTAATCCACCCGAGGATTTGGCATGTTTACATCACGTTGGGTTCGCATAATAATTTGGTAAACGGAGTTGTATTTTGTCAAAACGCCTCTTATTTTTCCTCTTCCTGACGGAACTTTATAACCAGCAAAATTGGCGTATCGGCTCGTTCTCACGATTAAGGAATTGGTTCCGTTTGTGATATAAAGACTCGAATCATAATCGTCATTACGGTTAGTATCATACATTCCGCTTGACGATTCATCGGTAAATTGTACGTTGTCAAACTCGACCAAAGTATTCAAAAAAGTATCCGTATTGGCTTGAGCCAAAGTGATTTTATGAATTAATGCATCATCGCTAACCAAATCGCACGAAGGAATTAGATTATTTTTATAGTTAGTTAATCGGTCAACAAAATATTGATCCGTTGGAGGTGCGCCAAATGTTAATCCCAGGGCAAGACTAGTTGGGTTTGCAAACGCCAATCCTTTTAGTTTTAAAAAAACCTTTTTACCAGCTTGAAGATTTTTGGTATACACATTAACTTCATCTATCGAAAGATTAAATCCTTTAGATCCATCCAAAGGCTGAAAATACATGCTCTTATAGAAATTTCCGCCTTCATCGCTTGAGATTACATAAGCTTCAATAATATCATCTGCGGAATAAGTAGGTGTATTCGGAATTACACTGGGACTTTTTACCAGGGGGTTTTTAGCCACAGCATAAATATTGGCCACATCTTTTGTTTTTGACAATCCGGGATTGACGCAATTATCCTGAACTGGAGCCTTATAAACATCATTTATACAGCTTGAAAAAATAGCCGATGCTCCAATAATAATAAAAAAGGTTCTTATTTTATTTTTCATAATGCTTGATTTTTAAAAGGTTAAATAGATATTTACCATATACGTTCTTCCGTATCCGTAGAAATATTTAGGAGAAAATACACTTGCTCCACCGCTTTGATGATCTTCAAATTCTTGTCGGTAAGTGGCGTTTCTAGATTGCTCGAAACCGCCCGTTTTATAAGTAATATCTAGAACATTATTAACGGTTGCAAAAAGTCCCAAAGTTGTTTTTTTCATTCTCCAAGATTTTCCACCCACTAAATTTATCAGGAAGAATGCATCAAATTTTTCTTGTTTTAAATATTGATCCGCTAAGGATTGGTCTATTTTGATTCCTGTATTGTCAACGTTGCTATAAAAATTATCCGTTCTTAAAATGGAAGAAACGCTAAGATAATTATCCGCCAAATAATTGGCATTGGCACCAATCCACCAGAATTTTGGGTCTCTATATTCTATTCCAAATGAATACGCTTGTTGTGGCATTCCGGCTTGTTTGTATCCCATTAATTTGGCTTTCCCATAATTGGTAATGGTTGAAGAAGCATCATCGGTCAGACTTACATTCGGATTATTGGTGATGGTGTATTCGCCATAAGCAGCAACGCCCGTAAGCTTAATTGTCGACGTCATTTGATACTCTAAACCAACTTCAATTCCTCTATTTTTCTTGTTTAAACCTGTGACAGCTTCCGAAACGTAAGCTCCGTTTCCGCTACTATTTATGGCGTCGGCATAATAGAAATTGATGTTAGTTGCGTTTAATGTTTCGGAGAAATAGCCTGTAAATCTTGCCTTGAAAATGGGTGTTTTAATGATATAACTCCAATCTAATCCTTTGATGGTTTCGCTTGTGATACCTTCAGTGGCAGAATTGTTTACACGCGCATTTGCGAAGACATCTTTTGTATTTGGCGCTTTTGTCATATAAATGGCATTGAAATCAATATAATTTCTTCCACTTATTTTATAGGTCAAACCGCCTTTAAATCCGAAATTATCAAAATTTATTTTTTCGCTTTTCCCAAAAGAATTCGTTGGATAATAACCATTTTTATACAAACCTTCTCTCTGAAAACTGGATCGTGAGAAAGATTGAGCCAAATAGAAATCTACTTTTTTATAGATAAATTTGAATTGAGTAAATGCCTCTAGTTTTGCAACAACGATATTATAATTGTAACCATATTGTTCGCCAACGCCTAAAGTTCGGAAAGGATTATTCAAATCGGATTGTTGTTGATCTTGGGTTAAACCAAAAGTGCTGATATCAGTAAAATGGCTTCCGCCCAATAAATCAAGCATATTCTTAAAGTTTTTGGTTTTCGAATACAAATAATTCCCACCAGCTGATAACAAAATATTGTCGGTAAGTTGGGTTGAAAAAATCGTATTTGCTATGGCGTTACTTTCATCATTTCGATCTTCGTACAAAGCAAAACGGCTTCCGTTTACCAAGTTTTCTCCGTTGATTTTGTACATGTTTTTCCAGTCCAATTGCGGATTTGCAAGGAAATTTGTTTTAGTGTTTTCCGCATTCGAAATGTTTATTGGGCTGTCGCCAACATATATTCCATTCGAAAATAAATTGGCATAATAACTTGGTAATTTTCTATAATAGGTGGGATCAGGATTATCGGCTTTTGTGAAATCAATTCTACTATTTCCAATTTTTCCCGTCTGAAAAGAAATTGTGGTATTCAAGTTGGTTTTGGGATTTATTTTCCAATAATGAGCCAACATATATATTGGTTCTTCGGTATTTTTCTCTCTTGAGTTTCTCGTTTTTCCGTCTTGAAAACCCCAATACGAATTGTATTTTAGACTTTCCAATTGGGATAATTCAGCTGTATTTGGTGCGTTTTTGCCTCTTTTGTTTTGGGCATAAATAGCCGTAAAATTTAAACTTTGTGTATCGTTCAATTTCTTTTCGATACTTATAAAAAGAGAATTAGCCCCATAATCCGTTCCGTCATAATACCCATTTTGAGCCCAACGTCTTGAACCCGAAATCACATATGCCCAACCGTTTTTATTCATTCCCGAGGCCGAAGTTGCCATTGCTCTAAAACTATAATTGGTATTAGTGCTCAGGAAAGATATTCTAGTTCCAGGTCTGTAAATTGAGGCACGCGTGTTTATTTCTTGTGTTCCAGCAATACCGCCAAATGCATAATCCGAAGGAGACGAACCACTTGAAAATTCTTGAATTTTTGTAGCATCATTCAGTCCGCCCCAGTTGCTATATTGCGGTCTTCCGTCGGCAATTCGGTTCATAGAAACGCCATTTATCATCACTTTTGAATATTTGTTATCAATTCCCCTGACGCTAAATCGTGCTGCTCCAAAATTGAATGCCGCTGCTTGCAAAAAGGAATCACGAGAGGATTGTAGCATACTTGTCGTGCTTTCGGAACTGCTATTGTCATCTTCCAAATCGTTTTCACTTAAAGTGATTAGTGCTAATTGCCTTTCTTGAGTTACGTCAAGTTCTAAAGCAATTGTTTCTAAATCCAATGGTTTTCCTTCCGCAATTATAATTTGAAGTAATTGCTCTTTGTAACCTTCACTTTTAATTAACAATAACTGCTCGCCCGTTATTAATTCTTCAAAAGAGAATTTTCCGTTTGCATCGGTAAGTTGTGTGAAATTCGTGTTTTGAATGGAGACTACCACATTTTCGATTGGTTCTTGTGTTTTAGAATCAATTATTTTTCCAGAAATAATAGTATTCGTTTGTCCAAAACCAAAACCTATTTGCAAAACCAAAAAGATAGTATAAAGAAGCTTTTTCATAGTAATAAATTAATATTTGTAAGAAAAATTGTTTATTTAAAGAGGTTAAATTACGTTTTAAACAAATAAGAATTACATTTGGTATTAAATTTTTATAAGAAAAGTATTAAATATTTAACAATGAAAAATTATGTTATCATTTCATTTATTTTAGGTTCAATTTATGGTACAAATGCACAATCAAAAAAATTCTTAGTTCATACGGTTGCCTTTTATAATTTCGAAAATTTATTTGACACCATCAAAGGAGCTAATTATGATGAGGATTGGCTACCAAATGGAGCGCAACATTGGACTTCTAAAAAATACAATCAGAAACTAGAGAATCTTTCGAAAGTGCTAATGCAAATAGGCACAAATGAACAGCAAAAAGAGGCGCCAACATTTATTGGATGTTCCGAAGCCGAAAATCGTGGCGTTCTCGAAGATCTGATTAAAAAACCAAATCTTGCCAGAATTGATTACGGAATTGTGCATTTTGATTCGCCCGACAAAAGAGGAATAGATGTGGCGTTATTATATCAGAAGAAATATTTTAAGCCAACCACTTTTATCAATATTCCCCTTATAATTTTTAGAGATAAAAACAAAAAAGACACTAAAAATGAAATCGAAACGGAAAGAGAAATAGATGAAGATAAAGGAGAAACCGACAATGTAGAAGTCCTAAAAAACCAAAATAAGAAAAGAGTTTACACCCGAGATATTCTATTGGTCACTGGTTTTCTTGATGGAGAAGAAATAAATATTTTAGTAAATCACTGGCCATCGCGTTCTGGTGGAGAAAAGAAAAGCAGTAAGTTTCGCGAAGCTGCCGGAAGATTAGATCGCAAAATCATGGACTCAATTTATAAAGTAAATCCCGATGCCAAAATTATTTGTATGGGTGATTTAAACGACGGAACGTATAATAAAAGCGTGAAAGAAGGTGTTGGAGCCAAGTTAAAAAAATCGGAAGTAAAGCAATTTGGCGTTTACAATCCTTTCGAACAAATGTATAAGGACGGATATGCGACTTTATTTTATCGAGATGCGGGCGATATTTTTGACCAAATTATGGTGTCTGAAACCTTAATCAAAGACGATCTTTCTTCTTTTCGATTTTGGAAATCTGGTATTTTTAATAAGCCGTTTATGATTCAAACCACGGGACAATATAAAGGATATCCGCTACGACATTCGTTGAATGAGGTAGGATTTAGTGACCATTTTCCGGTTTATATTTATTTAATCAAGGAAAAAAAGTGAATTAGGAGGGTTTGAATTAAAAAATTTAAAAAAGAATTTAGACTATAATTCAAAATTATTACCTTGAATCGGGTAAATGAGTTGTAATCCTAAATCATATCACCTTCCCTTTTAATGTAGACTTAGTCCTATATCATTTTAAACAAAAAAATAATGACAATTATCTATAAATTGAAATAATATCAGACGTAAAACAATTAGGAATTGAAACTGTATTTAAGAAAATTGAAAAGAGAAAAACAATAAACAGTGAAAATTAAATAAAGCGTAAATTATAAATTCTTTTAATTTCTCCCTTTTTCTGTTGGATACAAACTAGGTAAATTTTCACTCTGCCAAAATTCCTTTGTATCGACATCCATAATGGTCAAAGGTCCTTTAAAAGCTGCTCCAGTATCTACGTTCCAAACATTAGCCATTTGAATAGGTATTGTTTTATTGATTCTAGAAACTGGAGTGTGACCTATGTAGATTTCTTTATATAAAGTCAGTCGTTTTGGATAATATAAATCATCCGTTTTCATCTTTTTGTCCAATGATAATGCGGTTTCCCAAAGTGTTCGATCCCAATAAAACAGTTTTGGGAAAAATTCGAAAACAACACCATTTACGTTGGTAAAACCAGCATGAATAAACAAACGATTTTGTTCGTCGAGATAATAATTGTCTAAAGATTGCAGGAATTCTATATGTTTCAGAATGGTTACGCCATCAATTGTCGAATAAGCCAAAACCGTAGATTCGCCGCCATGTTGGTACCAAGTAGGATTATCTTTGCTTTCGTTAAGCCATTCTGCCAATAATTCGTCGTGATTTCCACGAATAAAAATGCATTTATGGGTCGTTTTTAATCCTATCAAATAATCAATGACTTCGGGTGATTGGCTCCAGCCATCTACATAATCACCTAGAAAAATCAAAGTGTCTTTTGTAGTAACTTTGGCTCTTTCCATAATTTGGTGCAGCGCACGCAAACCACCGTGAATGTCGCCTATGACAAGTGTTCTCATTCTGTTTTGTTTATTATTTCTTTACTGAACATCATATTTCATCTTTCTCAAAATTCGCAAAGATTCTTTAAACGACAAATATACTTGAGCAAAAGGTTTTAAAAGCGGTTTTGCATCAATTAATTTTTGTTTGGCTTCTTCAAAACCATTCAGATAACAAATCATAAAAGCTGAAGGCAAATTTTCTAAATCTTTATGTTCTCGATCCGTTAAGGTAAGTCCTTTTTGGAGTTTATTGAGCAACGCAATATTCGAATTATAAATATGAAACAGCATTTTTCTATTGAACTCCGGCGGTTGAAAAAGGATTTTTCGGTCAATTTTATAATAGCCATTCTCTTCAAAATGAATTGTTTGTTGCTCTAACGGATAATAACTTGTTTTGTCATTCAATCCTAAAGGAACATATTCAATGATCGTAAAAGAATCCTCGTTGAAAGTGATTGTGACCACATCCTGAGCCGAGTAAAACAGCTTAATTTGTTCGTTTATCAGTTCAATATCAACCCGCGACAAAAAGGTTTTTTCCCTTGATTTTTTAGGAACTCCCGCCCAACAAATGACAAATAATTCCTTGAAAACCTTGTATTTTGGCGCCATATCTTTGTGCCGAAAATTCATAAAATCAATCACGCCGTCAAGAGTATGTTCGATGCTATTTCTAGAATTATTTTCTATATCAATAACGGTTTCCGTATTTTGATAGTTTTTCTCAACTTCACCTTCAAAAGGCACCGTATTACTGCCACGGCGAATAAAAACACTATTGATAGGAATCGTATGAATTCCTTTTTTGAAATGCGAAGTCTTATTCTTTGCTTTTATAGTCACTAATCCTATGACTTTATCTTTGGTCAAATTTGGAAAAGGTACATTTTCATATTGAATTTTCGGTGGATTTTCCAAGTAAGCATTAACCAAATTCTGAATGCGACTGTCGTCGAAAAAATCATCGCCAACAATTTCATTGTCGTGGTCTTCAACACCCACAACGATATAGGAATTATTGGCAGGATTCGAATTAGACAAAGCGCAAATGTGTTTCAAAAACTTGGCTTTTCCCTCTCGTGAATGCAAATTTAACTGGCGTTTTTTATCATAAAAACTGCTCTCATCGTTGTGAGCCAATAGGTTTTTTATGAGAAGCCGTTTGTTAATCATTCCGTTTAGATTTCTTAGACTGTCGAATTTTTAATCTTTAACTTCTTAGATTTTCGGATTATATAAACTTCAAATCTAAGAAGTCTAAGTTAGTCTAAAAATCTAAGTTAGTTCCTTTTGACAATTGTGGCAGATGCTTGTGCTGTTGGCATTACCACTAAATCGGCAATATTTACATGATAAGGTCTAGAAACCACAAAGTGGATAATATCGGCAATATCCGCTGCTTGTAAAGGATCAAGTCCTTTGTAGATAGATGCTGCTTTTTCGGTGTCTCCTTTAAAACGGACATCACTAAATTCGGTCGAAACCATACCAGGATGAATGGCTCCAACTCGAATTCCATAAGGATTCAAATCGATTCTCATTCCTTGATTCAGTGCGTCAACAGCATGTTTTGTGGAACAATAAACATTGCCATTTGGATAAACTTCTTTGGCGGCCGTGGAACCAATGTTGATAATATGTCCTGATTTTCGTTCGATCATTTGAGGAATTATAGCTTTCGAAACATACAAAAGTCCTTTAATATTAATGTCTATCATGGCATCCCAATCGTCTAAATCTCCATTTTGAATCGGGTCTAAACCATGTGCATTTCCAGCATTATTGATTAAAACATCAATTTTCGAAAAGGCTTCTGGCAAAGAATTGATGCTTTCAAACACCGCTTTTTTATCCCGAACATCAAATGATAAAGTGTGGACTTCAGTAAATTCAGAAAGTTCTTTTTCGAGTGCTATTAGTCGATCTTCTCGGCGTCCGCAAAGGATAATTTTATACTTGTTTTTCGCTAAAATTTGTGCTGTTGCTTTTCCAATTCCGCTTGTTGCGCCAGTAACCAAGGCTGTTTTGTTCATGTTTTATTTTTTTTATTTTGAAATCTAAAATCTGTCCCGTGAAACCAAGGTTATTAAGTTAAAGGATTTTTGATAGAAGATTAACGATTTATGATTTCAGATTTTGTGTTAATAAATAGAATGTTGTTGGTTTTACGAGACTCCCACATCTGAAATCAAAAATCGTTAATCAAAAATCTTCAATCAAGTTTGTTGTTTTGTTTTTATTTCTGAAACCTGATTAAGGAACATTTTTTCCAGCACTTTCTGTCCAAAAAGCAAACCAATCTTCGAGTTCCATTTCGATGGTTGTCGCTTTCATCAAATTGCGAATTCTAGTTTCATCGGCGGTGCCGCAAACAGGTAAAATTCCTGACGGATGTTTCATAATCCAAGCCAATAATAATAGGTCGATTTCGGCATCATATTTTAACGAAAGTTGAGTCGCTAATTTTGTAATTCGATTCGACTTTTCATCGTCATTTTTGAAAACAGTTCCCATTGGTGACCAGCACATTGGCGTAATGTTGTTAGTTTGCATGTGGTCTAAACTTCCGTCGAGCATCGCCTCAAAATCGGTAATCGAAAACTTGATTTGGTTGTAGTTTATTTTAGTTCTTGTTTCAATTAAATCGGTTTGCTTTGGCGTAAAATTCGAAACGCCAAAATCAAGAATTTTCCCTTCGGTTTTAAGTTTTTCAATCGCTTCTGCAATCTCATCAACTTGCATCAACGGACTTGGACGATGCAATAAAAGCAAATCCAAATAATCGGTTTTCAGGTTTTTCAGTGAATTTTCTACCGATCCAATTATGTGGGATTGTGAATAATCGTAATGTTTGATTTTTGTATTTCGGTTATCGGATTGCATTTGGATGCCGCATTTCGAAATCAGTTGAATTTTCTCTCTTTCGATACCGCTTTCGCCAAAAGCGTCGCCAAAACTAGCTTCGGTGGTATATCCGCCATAAATATCGGCGTGGTCAAATGTAGTGATTTCGCTTTCGAGACAGGAATTCATTAAACGAATCATTTGGTTTTTGTCAAGATTTTTGCCCCAAACTCCCCAGGTCATTGTTCCGGCTATAATTTTTGAAAAAGGTTTTTTTATCATTAGATATTATTCTTAAGTATTTTAGTGAATCCTCAAATATGGGGCTTATTTATTTAAAACTTTAAAATTATGAAAATAGTATCATAAATCATCCTTAAAATTGAGTGTTTATATGAAGTTTTAACCATTCTTTAACATCGTACGTCTAAAAAAAAATTCAATTTGCACCATCAAAAATAACGAACACAATTTATAGTAATTAATATAGGAAAATGGAAGAAAATACAGTGAATATGGACATTAGAGCGATCAATGAAAAAATTGAAAGAGAAAGTGCTTTCATCGATTTGCTTACTATGGAAATGAACAAAGTAATCGTAGGTCAGAAACATATGATCGAACGATTGTTAATCGGACTTTTAGGTCAAGGGCACATTTTGCTTGAAGGTGTTCCTGGATTAGCAAAAACATTAGCTATTAATACTTTGGCGCAAGCCGTTGACGGTTCTTTTAGTAGAATCCAGTTTACACCAGATTTATTGCCTGCCGATGTTGTGGGTACCATGATTTACAACATTAAGGCGAATGAATTTTCTATAAAAAAAGGACCCATTTTTGCCAATTTCGTTCTTGCGGATGAGATTAACCGTGCTCCCGCCAAAGTGCAATCCGCATTATTAGAAGCGATGCAGGAAAAACAAGTAACTATTGGCGATACGACTTTCAAATTAGACCGACCGTTTTTAGTTCTAGCAACTCAAAATCCAATTGAGCAAGAAGGAACCTATCCTTTGCCAGAAGCGCAAGTCGATCGTTTTATGTTGAAAACCGTTATCGATTATCCAAAAATGGATGAAGAGAGAATGGTCGTTCGTCAGAATCTAAAAGGGAATTACGAAAAAGTAAATCAAGTCGTTTCTGTAGAACAAATTTTGCGTGCGCAAGAAGCGGTTCGTGAAGTTTATATGGACGAAAAAATTGAAAAATATATTCTTGATATAGTATTCGCAACTCGTTTCCCAGAGAAATACAAATTGGCCGATTTGAAACCATTAATCAGTTTTGGAGCCTCGCCACGTGGAAGTATCAATTTGGCGAATGCCGCAAAATGTTACGCTTTTATCAAACGTCGCGGTTATGTTATTCCAGAAGATGTTCGCGCCGTGGTTCACGATGTGTTACGACATAGAATTGGAATTACGTATGAAGCCGAAGCCGAAAATATTACATCGGTTGACATCATCAATAAAATCGTAAACGAGATTGAAGTACCTTAAAAAAGATTTAAGATTTTTGATTGCTGATTTCTGATTTTAGATCTGAAATCGGCAATCGTTAATCAACAATCAAGAATCAAATGGATACAAAAGACTTACTCAAAAAAGTTCGAAAAATAGAAATTAAAACCCGAAGATTGAGCGATCATATCTTTTCGGGCGAATACCATACGTCTTTCAAAGGTCGCGGAATGACTTTTAGCGAAGTGCGTCCGTATCAATATGGCGATGATATTCGCGCTATCGATTGGAATGTGACGGCTCGTTATAATGAGGCTCACGTGAAAGTTTTCGAGGAAGAACGCGAATTGACGATGATGTTGATGGTTGATATTTCGGGTTCGGAAAGCTTTGGATCTAAGAGTCAATTCAAAAAAGACATCGTTACCGAGATTGCTGCAACAATGGCTTTTTCGGCGACACAAAACAATGATAAAATAGGTTTGATTTTGTTTTCGGACCAAATCGAATTATATATTCCCCCAAAAAAAGGACGTTCTCACGTTTTGCGTATCATCCGAGAATTGATAGAATTTGAACCCAAAAGCTACAAAACAGATTTTGCACAAGCTTTGAAATTCTTGTCGAGTACCCAAAAAAAGAAAGCCATCGTTTTTGTGATTTCCGATTTTATTTCGGAAGATTACGAACATACGTTGAAAATAGCTTCGAAGAAACACGATATTACAGGTATTCGAGTGTATGATATTCGTGAAGAAAAAATGCCAAATCTAGGAATGGTTTCGATGCTTGATGCCGAAACTGGCGAAACACGATTGATAAACACCGGTTCGAAATCTGTGCGAATGAATTATGAGAAATACTATCACGAAAAAGTGAAATATTTCAAGGAAACCTTTAGCAAATCGGGCGCCGGAGTTGTCAATACGAGAGTGGACGAAAGTTATGTAACCAAGTTGTTGGGCTATTTTAAATCGAGGTAAAGATTTTAGATTGAAGATTAACGATTTTTGATTTCAGATTTTGTTTGAATGGAAAGGTTGATTTTAGATTGAAGATTAACGAATTTTGATTTCAGATTTGGTTGGAATGGAAAAATAATTTGAGATTAATTGGATTTTGAAAATGAAAATAAAGTTATAAAGTGAATAAACAAGAACTAGAAAACAGATTGATGGATTTTGCGGCAACAATTATAATTGTTGCGAGTAAGTTTGAAAAAAATTACGCTGGAAATCATTTGTCTGGACAAATTATTCGTTCAGGAACATCTCCAGCTTTAAATTATGGAGAAGCTCAAAGTGCTGAAAGCAGCAAAGATTTTATTCATAAAATGGGCATTTGCTTGAAAGAATTAAGAGAAAGTTTTGTTTGTTTAAAAATTATTGAAAAAGCAAATTTAACAACAGATTTAAATAATTTATCGATTGCGAAAAAAGAAGCTAATGAGTTAATTTCTATTTTCGTGTCAAGTATTAAAACAGCTAAAACAAACATGAAATAATTTTTAGATTTTGGTATATATAGGTTCAAAAGTTTCGAGAGAAATCAAAAATCGTTAATCGTTAATCTTCAATCAAAAATCTAAAGTTTCTAAAATAAAGAATGAAAAAATTATTAATATACTTACTATTTTCAACCGCTGTTTTTGCACAACAAAAACAGTTGGTAACGAGCGTAGACACCATTAAAAAGAAGATCGGAGCCGAGTTTAAGCTTACGGTAAAAACAACAGTCGATACTAAATCGAAAGTGGTTTTCCCGAAGTTGAAAAACATTGGTGCACTTGAGGTAATTCAATCTTATCCGGTGGATACAGTTAAGAAAGACGACCGCTATGAGCTGATAAAAAAATATGGCTTGACCCAATTTGATTCTGGGAAATATACCATTCCGAGTATCAAAATTTTGATCAATAACAAACCCTTTTTGTCCGAT